>JANXMS010000463.1 GCA_025354525.1 Acidobacteriota bacterium | reverse complement strand
GTTCGCCTCCAGACTTGGGCCAATTTCCTAGCATTTGTGGAATGTGCGCTATGGAAGGCCCCCCGAAATCATGCTAAACGCTCGCAGGGCGCTACGGAAACCGCTCATTCTATTGAGATGGAGGCCGCTAATCAAGTACATAGAATCAATCGTTTCCGTAGCGTCGCCCGACGCCTGTGGCATGATTGTGCGGGGCTCTCTGCGGCACAAACTCCCAAAATGCTAGGAAACTGGCCCAAATCGGGAGGCGAATGATCCCGAAACCTGCTAATCAAGTACGGTTTTTCTATCGAACTGCCCATTGATATTGGTAGCTGCTTTGTTAATACGGCGATGGTCGAAATGATTTATGAAAACTGTTTCCAGCGGTCAGAGCACTAGTCGGCGCGATCCGACTCCGAAACGCGGTCCCCGGGGTGTCTGCAAAGCTGAAACCGCATCGCGGGCCAAGCCAGGGGCGATTCTGGGGAGAGACGCAGCCATTTCGAAGTCACTGACAGTATATCTTACTTAGTAACTATGAACCACTCTTGTCTTGACTCTTTGATGCGGCGGTAAGGCCGCGAAGCCAGGGTCGTGGCTTGGCCAAGGCGAGGTCGATCCCGTTCAGCAGAAGGGCGAGTTCGCCGGGGCGCAGCGCGACGCGGGATTGGTCGGGTTGGGTGACGAGCCAGGCGAAGCGCCCCTTCTTGAGGCGCTTGGAACAGACCCACAGGCAGCTTCCGTCAAAGACGAGGACTTTGAGGCGAGTTTGTTAACGGTTGGTGAAGAGAAAGAGGTGACCGCTGAGGGGATCTTCGGCGAGGGAGTCGCGGACGAGACCGAAGAGGCCGTCGAAGCCCTTGCGCATGTCGATGGGGTTGGCGGCGGCAAAGACGCGGGTAGCGGTGTTGGGGCCGAACATAATCAGGCTTCCAGACGGAGGAGGAGGTCGGCGAGTTGGTCGGCGATGTGGGGGAGGGGGCTCCAGGTGAGTTCGAGGCGGCGACCGTTGCGGAGGACGATGGCGAAGGAGTCGGGAGGAGATGGGGCACGGCGGCGATAGGAGTCGAGGGTCGAGAGGGGGAGGTGATGGGCGGCGCAGAAGGCGGCGCGGGTTTGGCCGCTGGACTGGTAGGCGGCAAGGAGCTGCTGGATCTCGATGGTGGTGCGGCGGGGAAGGTGGGGTTGGGGCATCACCCTACGAAATCAGATTTGCGAGACGACGTAAACCATGGGGTTGGTCGTACTTGATTAACGGGTTTCGGAATCATTCGCCCCCAGATCTTTGCCAGTTTCCTAGCGTTTTGGGAGTTTGTGTCGCAAACTGCCCCTCGGAATCATGCCACAGGCTCGCGCGATGCTACGGAAATCATTAAATCTATTGGGTCGGAGGCGGCTAATCAATTACGGTTGGTCGTTCGCTTACGGTGATTCGGACAGCGGGAACTGTCCAAATTGTGGTGGGCGTCGCCGAAGGAGAATCGGCGTTATTGAAAATTCTGACTGACCGGAACTGTTCTCTCGCGATGTGAACCGCAAACAAATACCGCGACCACAGAGCGCCATCGCCGTTGGGCACCCCCGTGCCGACCCCGCCTATCCGGTTGAGTGAACCTGCGGAGGGCCAGAATCCGCCTACCGGCAGTACCAACTCAATCACGACCCATCTTCATCGTTCGCTGGTGCTGCGCCACTAACCTAACATGAAGATCCCTTAGAAGAGAGTGGCCCTAAACTCCGTCAAACAAAACCATCATGCCCGTCATCAGAAGCCAAAAGATTCGACTCAGCAGCCGCCCCACGGGAACCCACACCGCCGCCAACTTCGCGCTCACCGTCACCGAACTCCTGGTCTGCAATCTTTTTATGTTCGTGGACCTCTCCATGCGCGGTTGCATGAACCAAGGAAGGTCCTATGTGCCAAGCTTCGAGGTAGACAAGTTGATCGAGGGCGAAAATGTTGGTGACGTAATCGAGTCCCTATCCAAGGAACTTAAAGTCGGGGACGTCATCACCTCCCGCTTTGATTGGCGGAAGTACTTCATCGCCAAACCTGCCTGGGTCGGACTCAAGTTGGTAGGCGTCAAAGTCGGCGACGTGATCTTCAATTCTGGTGTCGCCGGCACCGTGGAAAATGTCGCCGGTCAGTCGGCAAAACCTCGCGGCTACAACGTTGTCGGCTCCGCCGTCTCAGTAAAATAAGGTCAAGTTTCTGCTCGACGAATGCGGGTTTGATCACGCGGCTGATGATAGGGCCGGGCCCGTCCTGCCCCAACTCCTATTGGCGGCACCGGCTGGCATGGACGTATATTTCGATAACGTCGGCGGCGACGCATGAATTATCGCCTGCGGTCGTATCTCCACTTATACTGATTCAACCTATGCGGCATCACCATCAAACGGCTCACTTGGAAAGGCCCGATCTTCGACGATTGGGTGACTCAACGCCCCCAGCAACCGTCGTCAAGGGCATCGACAAGGCCTTCGATGCCTTTATCGGGCTGTTCGAAGGAAAAGACAGGGGCAAGATGGTGTGCAGTTGGGCTGACTCGCCAAGGGCTTATGCCACACTGGAAGGCGAGGCTAACACCGCACCATGACTCAGAACTTCGTCATCCTCTTCCTCCTCCTCCTCACCCCCGCCTCCGCCTCCGCCAAAATCCTATTCAAAGCCGACTTTGAAACCGGCGACCTCTCCCAATGGGCCCAAACCGGCACCCGCGCCCAAAATGCATCCCCCCGCAACGTCCAACTCGTCACCGACATCGTCCACCAAGGCAAGTACGCCGCCAAAATCACCATCCACGAAGACGACGTTTTCAACCCCAGCCAACTCCGCGTCCAACTCGGCGGCCCCCGCGTCACCGTCGAAGAAGGCTCCGACTCCTACATGTCCTTCTCCCTATATATGGCCGACCCGCCCAAAGACCGCGACAACTTCTTCTACTGGGAAGGCAACCCCCCGCCCCGCTACAACAACGTCATGACCTGGTGGGTCGAACCCAAACCTGACGGGGGCGGAACTCTGATCAAATACGGCACCGGCAATCTCGGCCGCAACGGCACCGAGTGGGAAGCCGATTTCCCCATCGGCCAATGGCACAAGCTCACCATGCACATTCACTGGTCCGAAGACCCAGCCAAAGGAAACACCCGTCTCTGGTTCAACGGCAAACTCGTCCTCGACAAAAAACTCAAAACAAAAGGCCCCGAATCCGTCTACTTCTGCCAACCCGGCATCCACCGTAGCCCTCACCGCCCCTCCGTCGACAGCATCTACTTCGACAACTTCATCCTTGCCGACACTCTCGAAGAAGTTCTTAAATAAAAACTCCCCCCACAACAAACCGTTGAACTAAATCTATATGCGATAGAAGCTGCTCGTAATTGATTAGCGGCCTCCATCTCAATAGAATCAATGGTTTCCGTAGCGCCCTGCGAGCCTTTAGCATGATTTCGCGGGGCCCTCCGCAGCACAAATCCCCAAAACTCTAGGAAATTGGCCCAAGTCTGGAGGCGAAAGGCCCCGAAACCCGCTAATCAAGTACAGCTGCTCGTTTCCCGTAGGCTATCCCTTTGCCCGAAAAAGGGCTCCTGGTGGAAGCAGGTTGCACACGGCAACCCAATTCAATCCATCAAGGAGCAATAGCCATGAGCCCATTACGGCAGCCCATGTTGGAAGACATGCAACTAAGGAATTTCTCCGCAGCCACGCAGAGAAGCTACGTCCATTATGTATCCGATTACGTAAGATACTACTGGCTCAGTCCGACCAAGCTTGGCCTCGACGACATCCGAAATTACCAGCTCTATCTGATCGACCAACGCCAACTTTCCCCCCGAAGCATCTACATGACCAAATCAGAGGGACTAAGGCGGGGTGAGATTACTCCGCCGACAGCCTTCTCTGCCGTGCCGCCATCGTACTTTCCAGGAACGAGGTTCGCGTTCGAAAGATGGTACTTGATTAGCGGGTTTCGGGATCATTCGCCACCAGAGTTGGGCTAGAGCGATACCCTCCTTAATGGAGGCGTTCTGGAAACCCGAACTACCGGCCCCGTATTGGGCGGACTGCAAACTACGTTTGTCCCAGCTCAGGGCCCCGTCAATGCGTGCGCTTGTCGTCGATCTCGCCGAGGCTCTATCCCCCTTCCTCTCTCCCGACATTGCTCCGGATCTGTTCAGACGTCGCGGATTTGCCCTCTGTTAAGTCAAGACTTGCTATAGTTTCCTGGCGTTTGGAGGTCTGTGCCGCTGGGGGCGCCTCGAAATCATGCCACTGGCGTCGCGCGACGCTACCAAAACCATTGAGTCTATTGAGCCGGAGGCCGCTAATCAATTACGAAAGATGTTGCCACGCCAAGCCGTCTTCGCTCAGTTCGTGATAGTACTGCGGATCTGCATCACCCGAGGTGTAAGCGATTAGTCCAAACCAATTTCCATTGCAAGGGGTGAGGTGGACCCCATTGGCTAGACACGAAAGTAAGTGAGTCTTAAGTGTATCGAGGGGCTGATTACCGAGACCAGGATGACACAGTTGGTCACGATTAGGTAAACTGTTTTCCACCTGAGTGGAGGATAGGGCAACG
>JANXMS010000460.1 GCA_025354525.1 Acidobacteriota bacterium | reverse complement strand
GTTCGCCTCCAGACTTGGGCCAATTTCCTAGCATTTGTGGAATGTGCGCTATGGAAGGCCCCCCGAAATCATGCTAAACGCTCGCAGGGCGCTACGGAAACCGCTCATTCTATTGAGATGGAGGCCGCTAATCAAGTACGTAGAATGATTGACGGAGCTTTCTCGAGTCAATCGAAGCGATGGCATAATCCCAAGCCGCTTCCCCGAAAGCACTAATCACTTGGATACTTGCACTCCAAGTCAGCGGTTGACGCGACAGATCATCATCCCACCAACGTGCTCCATTTTCGATCCATTCAAGTCGCAGATCGGAATACGAAAGATTATGGTCATCGTAACCAAATTCTGTGCCGCAACAGCGGCAGATGTTATTGTCCTTGGCAGCGTAACTCATCTCGAATCCACAAACTGAGCCGGTGCCTTCAGAAACTGCCCCCAGGTGAACTCTCGCTGACACTGGCGCTCCGTCCGTATGACATCTCTTGCGAGGGACCGATGGCGGTAGGTCCTTGCATCTAACTAGCTTGTAGTCAGTCCGAATCATGCCATTTGCTGCGACCATGCCGAATTCATCGGTGATCGGGTCGTACCTGATTAGGTCGCCTTGATTTCTTTTGCATCGTCGAGCTCTGGGGGTAACCGGATCGGAAGGAAAAATGCTCGCGAATTGAGCGTACTCATCTTGGCTCGTCGCGTCAGAATCGTGGCGATGACGCTTGAAACGAAGCTTAGCTGTTCCAGATCTGCGAATTCCGCCTCTCTCCGCCAGAATACACCATTGCACAGAGATCATCGTGTGCGTAGCATTGTAAGACGCCATGCATCTTGCGGTTGATGCCTCGCCGCTGCTTTTGCGTAGCGCGGGGGTAAAAAATTATCTCTACCACTGGATCGTGGCGCTGCGGCAGGCAGTGGCGGGCGACCGGGTATCCCCGTTTCCTTTCCTCGACCAGATCGGGGACCTGAACCACGAACAATCGACTCTCGCGGCTTGGGAGACGATTCCTCGGATCGCGTTCCTGCTGGGGTCGAACTACGGGCCGGGGTGGCTGATGGCTCTCGCCAATCGACGGGCGGACGTGTTTCATGCCACCAATCAAGTTCACCACCCGGTGCCGGGCATGGCGCTGACCACTACCCTGCACGACATGACCTGCTGGCTGATGCCGGAGTTGCATACGCCAGGCAACGTCGAGGCCGATCGGCGGTTTGCGGCGCAGATCGCGGCCAAAGCCGACGGGTTGATCGCCGTGAGCGAGAATACGCGGTTGGACGCCATTCGGCTTTTGGGCTTGGCACCGGAGAAGGTCGTAACGATTCACTCGGGCGTGGCGGAGGCGTTCTTTGACGTCACCGCGGCTGAGGGGCAGGCCGTGCGGGAGAGGTTGGGACTGACCAAGCCGTTCGTGCTGAACTTGGGAACCGTGGAGCCGCGAAAGAACTTGGACGCGCTTCTCGACGCCTGGGAGGCGCTGGGTCGGGACGATTTTGAGCTCGTTTTGGCGGGGCCGATGGGCTGGGCGGCGGGGGCGACCGCGCAGCGGATCCAATCTGGCGTGGCTGGGGTTCGTTACTTGGGATATGTCGCCGAGCGGGACCTGCCGGGGTTGACGAAGGCCGCGGCGGTGTTCGCTTACCCTTCGCTGTACGAGGGGTTTGGCTTTCCGGTGGCGCAGGCGATGGCTTGCGGAGTGCCGGTGTTGACGTCGAACACGTCTTGCTTGCCGGAGATCACCGGGGACGGGGCGTTGCACGTAGACCCGCGGAGCGTGGCGGAGATTGGGGCTGGGTTGGGGAGCTTGCTGGATTCGGCGGAGTTGCGGGCCTCGTTGGGGACAGCGGGTTTAGCGCGGGCTCGGGAACACTTTCGGTGGGCGGTTTGCGCGGAAAAGAGCTGGGAGTTTTTTCGCCGGTTCACTTAGTTTGCTGTGACTTGGATGTCGTCGAGGTACCAGCCTTCGAAGGCGTTGAAGGCGGCGTCGCGGGCATCGAAGCGGAAGCGGAGTTGGACGCGGCCGCGATAAGGCAGGGGGATCTGTTGGCGGACCCACTCGCGGTAGATGCCGTCTAGTTGGCGCAAGGAGCGCCATTCACCGCCGTCGAGCCGGTAGTCGATCCATTTCTGGTCCCAGTCGGTGGTGGGGTTTTCGGTTTCGTGCCAAGTGGCGAAGCGGAGGACGGCGTCGGCGCGCAGTTCGAATTCGGGCGAGACGAGTTCGCCGGTGGCGGGTTGGCCGGGGGTGTCGTAGTTGCCGGAGACTTCGTTGCCGAACCAGAAGGCCTCGGGGGCGGAGAGGGCGCGGCGAGTTGTTTTGTGCCAGAGGCCGGTCGACTGCCAGTCGGCGACGTTCCAGCGGAGGAGGGGGAGTTGGGAGTATAAGACATCGCCGGGGCAGTCGGTGCGGGTGCAAGTGGTGGGGGAGGGGTTACCGTCGCGATGGCTGGAGATGCGGGGCATGGTGAGGCGGGAGCCAGCGTGGAGGCCTTCGCCGAGCGGGTTGAGGCCGATGCGGGTGGCTTGCCAGCGGAGGACCTGTTCGAGGGCGTGGAAGGCTTCCGGCGTCGTCTGCTGGCGCATGAAGTTGCCGAGAAGGGAGACGCCGAGGGTGCCGGCATTCTGGCAGGAAAAGTGGGCTCCGATGACGTTGTCGCCACCGGCGCGGCCTTCAAAAATAGTTCCGTCGGGAGCGACGAGGAAGTTGTAGCCAATGTCGGCCCAGCCGTTGGAGTTGACGTGGAAGGCCCAGATAGCGCGGATCCAGGCGGGGTAGTCGCTGATGGGGCCGTCGGCGGTGTGGTGGACGATGAGGTGGGTGACGGGAGAGTAGGACGGGGTGCCGCGCTGTTTATCGCCGTCGGGGCAGCCCCATTCGATGCGCGATACGACGCGGGGGCGGGTGTCTTCGAATTTTCGGCGGTCGAACTTAAAGGGGGAGGAGACGCCGGGGTCGATAACGGCGAGTTGGAGGGGGTACGGTTCGCCGGAGAGGGATTCGAGTTCGATCCAGCGTTGGCCGGGGCCGAACCAGAGGAGGGAAGATGCGGCGGGGTTTTCAGAATCTGGGGTGAGGGACCGCCAGTTGGACCAGGATTCGGCGTCGGGCGAGGTGCGGAGGCGAATGGGCGCCATTTGTTTCGAGGCGAGGGCGGAGAAGGCGATAGGGGCGGGGTAGCGGAGTACTAGCGGTCCTGCTGTCGCAGCCAGCTCCTGATATTGAACTGTTTGAGCAGCGACCACAAGGGGTAGGCAAAAGAGGATCCAAGTACGCACGTACCTCAGTGTAGCCGACGAAAACCGGGGATCCAACCCCGCAAGAAATGTATAAGAAGACCACCCTTGGACACTGGCGGCGATCGGATAATTCCGTTACATAGGTATATCCCCTTAGGGACAACTTCTGGAGCATGAACCGAATGCAACCTTCTTATAAAGATCAGTGCTGGCGTGATGCGTGGATCACGCCGCGCCTTTCGGTGGCCACTATTTGCTCGGGGTTGACGGCGGAGCAAGGGTTTCGGAAGAGGTATTCGGATGCCGACTGTTTGATCAACGAGCACGACTGCCAGTGGGCCTACTTGGAGGTGTGATGCCGATGTTGAGCAAGAAGATCGTTCCGCTGATGCAGATTCAAGCGGCCTAGAAAAATGAAACCGATCTCTTCCCCGTTCCGTTACAAAGGTAGAGGAGATTGACATGGAAACTTTAACAGCCACGTTGCCCGATACGCGAGGCTCCTTTCACCTAACTAAAAAAGAGTCTGAATTGCTCGTTGTGTTGCGTCAGCATGAAGGAAACTGCCTGTCGCGGGACTTCTTGTTGCGGACGATTTGGGGCTATACTGGCGGGGTCCGCACGCGCACCCTGGATGTTCACGTCCAGCGCCTACGCCGAAAGGTCAGGCTTTTTAACTTGGGCGGCGAAATTCAGACCGTCCTTCGCCATGGGTACTGTTGGGTTCCGATGGCCGCATAATTTCGCACTTTTTTCCGACACGCCCCGCAAGTAGGGCCCGTTGGTGACGGCGACGGGCCTTTTCTCACTCACGACACTCCCTAACAACAACGCGCTCTTTTATACTTGCGACCGAAGTGTTCGGTTTGGAAGCGCCGATACTCTGCGGCGGAATGGATGCAGCCGTGGTGCGCCAAGTGGCGCGCATAGGCGTTTTCATCGGAAAGTTCGTTGACGATGGCTTTGAGATTGAGCCACAAGCGGCGGAGCATCAGATTTCCTCCGCGCGGAGTTGGGAAGGAACGAAGGGCGTTTCGGTGCTTCTGGCGGGTTGTGTGCCGCGGAGGATTCCGATCCATTGCCGGGCGGAGTCGACGAGGATGGTGGTGACGAGAACGAGGAAAACGCCGCAGAGAACGGCATCCAGTTGGTTATTGAAGACAATCGTGGGATTCGTCGCGGATTTGGCGGCGGCGAGGAAGCCGATGCGGGGGGAGGCGGAGAAGATTTTTTCGATGGCCGCGGTGAAGGTGACGGTGATCAGCCACGTCATGGGGAGAAGTGTGATCCACATGCGCCGGGCTCCATGCATTTTTATGAGGACCGTGGTGCAGACACACAGCGCGATGATAGCTAGGAGCTGATTGGCGATGCCGAAGAGCGGCCAAAGGGAGTTGATGCCTCCGAGGGGGTCTCGAACGCCCTGGATAAGGAAATACCCCCAGCCGATGACGACGGCGGCGCTGGAGCCAATAACGCTGGGCATCCAACTAGTGCGGCCCAAGGGGGCGTAAATTTGGCCGAGGAGATCCTGCAACATGAAGCGACCGACCCGGGTGCCGGCGTCGATTACAGTGAGGATGAAGAGCGCTTCGAACATGATGGCGAAGTGATACCAGAAGCCTAGGAGCGCATCGCCTCCGCCTCCTTTTGAGAAGATCTGGGCCATGCCAAGGGCGAGGGAAGGAGCGCCGCCGGTGCGATAGAAAAGGCTGTCTTCGCCGACGGACTTGGCGAGCTGGGCCATGGTCTCGACAGTGACAGGGAAGCCCCAAGCGGTGATGGTGGCGACAGCTTTTTCGGCGGTCGAGCCGACGACACCGGCGGGGGAGTTGACGGCGAAGTAGATGCCGGGGTCGAGGACGCAGGCGGCGATCATGGCCATGATGGCGACGAAGCCTTCGAGGAGCATGCTGCCGTAGCCGACGGGGAGGATGTGCGTTTCCTTGGCGAGCATCTTGGGCGTTGTGCCGGAGCTGATTAGAGAATGGAACCCGCTGACGGCCCCGCAGGCGATGGTGATGAAGCAGAAGGGGAAGACGCTGCCGGCGAATACGGGACCGGTGCCGTCGATGAAGCGGGAGAGAGCGGGCATCTGCATTTGGGGTTGGACGACGAGGATGCCGATGGCGAGCAGAATGACGACGCCGAGCTTGACGAAAGTGCTGAGGTAGTCGCGGGGGGCGAGTAGGAGCCAGACGGGGAGGGCGCTGGCGGCGAAGCCGTAAATGATGACGCTCCAGGCGAGGCCGATGGCGGAGATGGTAAAGATGGGGGCCCAGGTGGGCGAGTGGGCGATCCATTCGCCGCCAAAGATGGAGGCGATGATGAGCAGAAAGCCGATGAGCGAAACTTCGAGGACGCGGCCGGGGCGGAAGAAGCGGAGATAGAGGCCCATGAAGATAGCGACGGGCATGGTGGCGGCGATGGTGAAGGTGCCCCAGGGCGAATGGTTGAGGGCATTGACGACGACCAGGGCGACGACGGCGAGCAGGATGATCATGATGAGCAGGACGGTGATCAAGGCGGTCATGCCGCCGACCTTGCCGATTTCTTCGCGGGCCATTTGTCCGAGGGATTTTCCGTCGCGGCGGACCGAGCAGAAGAGCACGACGAAATCCTGTATGGCGCCGCCGAGGACGCAGCCGATGATGATCCAGAGGGTGCCGGGCAGATAGCCGAACTGGGCCGCGAGCGTGGGGCCGACGAGAGGGCCGGGGCCGGCGATGGCGGCGAAATGATGGCCGAAAACGATCCACTTATTCGTCGGTTCAAAATCGTGGCCATTGCGGAGGCGCTCGGCCGGGGTGGCCCGTTCGTCGTTCAGCATCATGACCTTGGCGGCGATCCAGGTGGCGTAGAACCGGTAGCCGGTGATGAAGACGCAGACCGAGGCGACGACGAGCCATATAGAATTGATCGGCTCGTTCCGATTCAGGGCGATGCCCGCCAAGGCGAAGGCTCCGACGACGGCGCAGAGTCCGGCGAGGAGGTGGCCAGTCAATTTGTTCATTCTGATCAGTGTATCGTTTCGATCAAAAGGGGCGCTATTCAGAATCGTTGGAGGCGATCCAGAAGTGACCGCGTGTTGCCACGACCGGCGTGGGTGACGGTGTGAACGGGACGCCACTCGTCATTAAACGCACCGATATAGAGGGCGTTCTTGCGCTCGGTGCCCATGAAGATGACGGTTAGGTGGCGATCCGGATAAGTAAGCGCGCGATACTGCATTTCGGTTGACGGTTCTTTCCAGCGGTCATTGGCCGGGGGGCCAAGCTTGCGCACGATCGCAAAGTAGTCGTCTTGAGCGCCGAAGCCGAGATCTTCCTGCAACACGGCCTTGTATTCAAAGCGATCATTCCGGGAGAGGCTGACGCCTATAAACGCGGCGACGAGGCCGAGCACGAGTACGCTACCGACCAGCCAGGCGATCTTCGAATCCGGACCGCCACCGAGGCGTACGCCGCCGATCATCGCGGGGGTTGGGATGGTCCCCTCGGCCGCGGGCGGGGGGCCAGAGGAGCCGCGAGGCAGGTTGAGAACGCGCTTTTCATGCGGCCGGATGATGCCGGCGTTATATTCAATTTCCTTGATGAGGCCGACGATCATGACCGGCTTTTCGATCTGAGAGACCTGCCCGATGAATCGGCGCGGCACCCAGATTTCGAGTTCGGTCTTTGTGTTGTGGACGAGAATTTCTGACCAAGTCGCCTCGATCAACTTCCATTCGTTGTGCTCGATATTCAGCACAGGGGGATAGAACGAAAACGGCCGGCCGGTGAGCTGTTCAAACTCGGGGATGAGGTGCGATCCCGGCAGGTCAGACATCTTAGTGGTTCCCAAGGTTAAGGATGACGATGCCACACAGGATCAGCCCGATTCCGGCAACTTTGTCGCGAGTGAACGGCTCCTGGAAAATCATCCGAGCCCAAAGCAGCGTCCAGAGATAGCCCATTGAAACCATCGGATAGAGGATGGTCAACTCGCCGTTTCGAATGCCCATCGTGTAAATGATGAACGACGCCAAGTAGAAGCCAATCCCAACGAGCAATCGCCAGTTGAGCAGGATGCGCATCAGGTTGCGTTCCAACTTGTCGGCACCGCCCTTGAGAAACACAGCTCCGAAGGACCCCACAAAGGAAGCCAGCAGGACGAGGAGAATGGAAGTCAGCGGAGTCTTCATGAGGACGAGGGAGAAGGAGTGCGGCCAAGAACGGTAACGCCAAGGACAATCACGGCCAGCCCTGCAATCTTATACGGATTCATGGTCTCGCCGAGCAGGAAGACAGACAGGATGGAGACCCAGACGTAGGTGAGTGCGATGATCGGGTAGAGGACGGAGAGCTCGCCGTAGCGAAGAGCGAGGACGAGCAGGCCGGTGGATAGGCCGTAGCAGGACAGACCGGCCATGAACGGCACATTCATGAAGATGCCGAGAGCAAAAACGATCCACTGGTTCCAGTCAGCCGTGGCGGCGCTGGGTGTGAGGGGCAGATGCCCCAAGCCGCTCTTGATCAGCATTTGGGCGGCGGCACCGAGTATCGTGCAGCCGCCAACCATGATGTTGGCTTTGAACTGGTTCTTTTTTGTTGTTGGCGGTTTGATCGAATCGATATTCGCGGACAATGGGCTAGCTCCCAGGAGGTCCCTCCATAATAGCGGACGGGCAGCCCCAACCGCCGCCTCCTGGTGTTTCAATTCGCAGTCGGTCGCCGATGCCGACGGCGAATCGTGTTTTGGCGGGAATTCCACGGGCGTTCAGCGTGTTCCGCCCGACCGCGCCGGCGCTGCCGCCAGCTAGGCCGTAGGGTCCTCGCACGCGTCGATCGGACAGCACGGTAACTTCGGCATCGGTGAGGAACTCCAGTTCGCGGATGAGGCCTTCCCCACCGCGCTGCTTGCCTCGTCCGCCGCTGCCGATCCGCCGCCGATACGCGGTGACGCGGAGGGGGTATTGATGCTCGAACGCTTCAATCGGAGTATTCCAGGAGTTGGTCATGTGCGTGTGAATCGCCGACCAGCCGGGGTTGACCGGTCCGGCACCCATGCCGCCGGCGATGGTTTCGTAGTACGCGAAGGGCCGGCCGGTGCGCGGGTCGGTGCCGCCGAAACTGAGGTTGTTCATGGTGCCGGAACTGGCGGCGGGGATGCGGTCCGGGGCGGCTTGAGCGAGGGCTCCCAGCAACACGTCGGTGATGCGCTGGGAGGTTTCGACATTGCCGGCGGCCATGGCGGCTGGGGGCAGGGCATTGACGAGCGAGCCGGAGGGGGCGTGAATGGTGATGGGCCTTAACAGGCCGGCGTTGTACGGAACGTCGCCGGGGATGAGGCAGCGGAAGACATACATGGTGGCCGAAACGGCGATGGCGTAGTTGGCATTGACGCTGCCGGTGGTTTGGGGGGCGGTGCCGGTGAAATCGACGTGGGCTTGGCCGGAACGGATGGTGATGGCGACTCGAATGGGTAACGGCTCTGGGCTGATACCATCTTCATCGAGCTGGTCAGCGAACTCGTAGCGGCCGACGGGGAGTGCGGTAAGGGCGTGGCGCATGCGGCGTTCGGCGTACGCTTGGAGCTCGACCATTTGAGTCTGGACGGCTGGGAGGCCTTGGCTGGCGACAAGTTCGAGCAGGCGGTCGGCTCCGCGTTGGAGCGAGCGGAGTTGGGCGGTGAGATCGCCGCGGCGTTCTTCCGGGGTCCGGACGTTGGCCAGCAGCAAATCGAGCAAAGGTTCGTCGACGACCCCTTTGCGGACGAGCTTGATGGGTGGGATCCGAATGCCTTCCTGATAGATTTCGCGGGCGAGTGGCATGGAGCCGGGGCTCATGCCGCCGACGTCGGCGTGGTGAGCTCGGTTGGCGACGTAG
Source organism: Acidobacteriota bacterium (assembly GCA_025354525.1). GTDB lineage: Bacteria > Acidobacteriota > Terriglobia > Bryobacterales > Bryobacteraceae. The sequence continues at coordinate 46,238 of JANXMS010000460.1, read as the reverse complement.
AAGGCGGGGGTAGCAACACCGGGGACGAAAACGGCAGCGACGGCGGTGATGTCGGGCAGATGGGTTCCGCCGCGGAAGGGGTCGTTGAGAATGACGATGTCGCCAGGGCCGGGTTGGCACGCGTCGATGGCGTGGCGGACGCTGAGGGGCATGGCGCCGAGATGGACCGGCATATGGTCGCCCATGGCCACGGTGTCGCCGGCACTGTCGTAGACGGCGCAGGAGTAGTCTCGACGCTCCTTGATGTTGGCGGAAAAAGCCGTGCGCCGGAGGAGAATCCCCATCTCTTCAGCGATCGAAACGAGAAGGTGCCGAAAGAGTTCCAGCGCGATGGGATCGGTGGCCGAGGTCGGCTTAGGGCTTTCTTTTCGGCGTGGCTTTTTTAGCATTTTTTGGGGTGCCGATTTGGAACACTTCGACGGCGTCGGTGGCTGGAGCGGTGGGTTCAGAAGTGGGTTCCTTTAGCTCCGTCTCTTTGGGCTTGCACTGACCGGCGTTGACGAGGAAGCTGGCGACGGGGGTCCACTTGCCGCTGGCTTCCTTGCGCTCGACCCGGTAGGACTTGGTTTGCGCGTGAGCTTGCAAGCGCCAAGCGGGATTGATGGCCGGGCGATTCTTCAGAGTTGTTTTTTCGCGGGTTACGGAGCGGATGGACCAGGAGTCGCCGCCGGTCTGCGTTTCGAGGTAGGCGTAGCGACCGCCTTCGGCACCGGCGGCCCGGTCGACGACGACGGAACCGGTGGTGGGAGAGTCGAAGGAAAACTGATCGATGGACCCGGGGCCGGACTCGCTGAAAACCACGCGCTGTCGCCAAGATTTTCCGCCGTCCATCGTAAGCAGGAAAAACGGATCGCGGGGTAGGGCGGCGATGACTTGGCCGGAGATCCAACCGGTTTGGAGGTCGATGAATTGGGTGTGATCCAAGTTGGCCCCCTTGATGCGGGGATGGGCCTCGGTCCAGGTAATGCCGCGATCTTCACTGGCCAACAGAATGGTGGATAAGGTGGCGGTCTCCGTGTGGAAATTCCCGGCGACGAGGAGGCGGTTTGCTCCCGTGTCGAGGCTACTGAGTTCGAGGTAGACGGGGCACGGCTCCTCGGTCGTGCAGGCCAGCCCGAACGTCTGCATATCGTCGTCGGTGCAGGCGGCATCAACTTGGAGAGGCTTGCCGGCATAGACGAGAGGGGTCGGCGCGGTCGGCTGGGCGAAGGCGGCGAAAATGCCGAAGATGGCAAGTAGGGCTCGCATCTGCTCTCATAGTACACATGTTTGGTTGGATCAAACGATGGTTTGGCGTGCGTGCGGCTTCCCCGGCGCCGGTAGCGAAGGCGCGGCGCGTGAAAACGTATCAAGCCGAGAGCGGATACGTGTATCAATACACCTTTGACGGTCGCCATTGCCGAGGCCGGGATACTGAGTTTGTCTTCTCGGTGTCGGTGGATCGCAAGGCTGATCGTCGGGTCTCGATCGTTTTACCCGAAACTTCGATCGCCGCATACGAAAAAGAGAAAGACCGGCGGCTGGCGGAGAACGAGCGATACGGGGTGGCCAAGATAGGGCTATTCCGCCTGTTCGACGCGGGCGCGAAGCCGGACCACGTGTGGAAGGGCTCGCGGATCGAGCAAGCCCAGGCGCTTGAATTTATTGAGGTTTTGGGGCTTTAGCGACGAGCGCTAGCGACGAGTGGCGGGTGTTGGGGTGCAGGTGGAACCAGCGGCAACTCTTCAATGATCTTCTTCGGGCGGGCGTCCAGCTTCTTGGCGATGAACAGCGTCTTCGCCTTATCAAACTTGGCGGACCCGGGTTCGAGTTTGGTGGCTTCGGTCACCTCTTCGTCGGTCACTTCGAGAGCGGCGGGCAGATACTTCTGGACGTAGTTCTTAATCCGGTCCTGAACAATCCGTTCGGTCGACTTGTACAGCAAGTAGACGAGTTCGGCACCTTCGGCCCGTTGAGCGGCAGCGTAGAGTAGCGACGGTTTTGCGAGTTTGGGAACCTTGAGTTCAGCGGCTACCTTTTTGGCGCGGGTGTCGAGCCGGTCCCATGCGGTAACGGTTGGCTTGTCGAGCAAACAGGCCGTTTTCAGGCCGATTTTCTCCTTCGGCGTCAGCTTTTCGCAGAGGACGGTGAGGAAGAGGCCGATGTTCTCAACGGGTAGATTGAGCTCGATCGGGATATTCAGGCGGGCTTTCATCAGCTTTTGCAGGCCGGTGTGATTCACCTTGTCGTCGACCATGGCCGGGCAGAAGAGGGTGAGTAGACCTTGGTCGTCGAGTTCTTTGACGATTTCAGCACTGGTCGGCTCATCGGCGATGTGGTGCAATTCGCGGCACAAAGCGTCGGCCCCGATCTTGCGTTCGAGGTTGGCATCGCGGACGTTAGCGTACTGGGTGAGCGTGCGTTCGTCGATCGAAAAATGGAAGCGCTTGGCGAAGCGGATCAGGCGCAAAATGCGAACCGGGTCATCGTACAGGGTGTATTTCGAAACGGTCCGCAGCTCCTTCCGTTCGATGTCGCCGAGGCCGTTGTTCGGATCGATAAGCAATCCTTTCGAGGCGCGATTGAGGGACATCGCGATGGCATTAATCGTGAAGTCCCTGTTCTTCAAGTCTTCGTAGATGGTGGCGGGGGTGATGGTGGGTTTGCCGCCCGATTTCGCGTACTTCTCTTCCCGAGCCATCGAGAGTTCGACCTGGGCGTTTTGTGGGAATCGCAGTTCGACGCTGTTGCGGCGCGCATCCACTGAGAGAATCTCCGCCTCCGCTTTCTTCGCGATGACCTTGGCGAGGGCCGTGGCATTGCCTTCGACGACGAAATCGAGGTCGCGAATGGGGAAGCCGGCGACCATGTCGCGGAGGGCCCCGCCGGCGAGGAAGACGTTGAGTCCCGCTTCGGTGGCGGTTTCTTGAACAATTGATAACGCGTGGCTTTGGGCGGCGTTCAGGTGGCTCTCAAGGGTGTACAGGTAATCGCTCATGGAAAGTTAAGCTCGCGGGTGGTGCTTGTCGACGACGCGGCGCAACCGGGCGCGGGCGACGTGGGTGTAGATTTGAGTTGTGCCAATGTCGGCGTGGCCGAGCATCGCTTGAACGCTGCGCAAATCAGCGCCCCCTTCAAGCAAGTGAGTCGCAAAAGAGTGGCGCAGGGCGTGGGGCGTGAGGTTGTGAAAAATGCCAACTGACTTACCGTGCTGCCCGAGTAACTTCCAGAAACCTTGGCGGGTCATACGGGCACCACGGGCTGTGATGAACAGGTAACGAGTGGCTCGGCCCTTCAATAACAGAGGGCGGGCGACGCTGAGATAGGCTTCAATAGCGGCAATGGCAGGGCGACCAACGGGGATCAATCGTTGTTTGTTCCCTTTACCCGTAACCCTCAGATAGCCCAGCGTCGGATTGAAATTCATGATCTCGACGTTGATCAACTCGGAGACTCTTAGGCCGCAGGCGTAAAGCAGTTGCAGCATCGCAAGGTCTCGCAAACCGAGCGGGGTTTCCGGGGAAGGAGCCAGCAACAATTTCTCGATCTCCGTCCCGCTGAGAAACTTGGGGATCGCCTTCACCGACCGGGGAGCCGAGAGCAAGTCGGTCGGGTTCTCTTCAATACGCCGCTCCCGCTGGATATGGCGGTAGAAGTTTCGAAGTGTAGTGAGATGACGGGCCACTGTTCGGGCGGAGCAATCGCTCTGATAGAGCGAGTCGAGGTACTTGCCAATCTCCTCGGGTCCGTGCGGGACGGACGCATCGGCGCCTCCGCAAAAACAGGAAAATCTGTCGAGATCTCGACCGTACGAATCTAACGAATTAGCGGCAAGACCTTTCTCAATCCGACAGAAGTCGATAAAGTGGCGGATCGCCGCACCGAGAGAGTCCTCGCGGTACATTGCCCTTAATGATACAATATTTAGCAACGGTGTTGAACTTCTATTGCCAAAATCAAGAAAGCGCAGGGGGCTGGGCACGTTTTGGCGAATTCCGCAAGTAAAAAAGTACGTGTTTTGCGGTTTGAACGAGAGCCGCTGCACGGTTTCGTCCAGACTTCGACGTTCCAAACACCCTTAGGAATCGCGTTTCTCTCGCAGGATGGGAACTTGAGCACCATCGGCTACGCGGATGTGAAGGCCATTTGTTTCGTCCAAGGGTTTGACGATCCTCCCCCTCGGCTCGATGGGGCCTACTTCGTAAGCCGACCCAAAAAGTCGGGGCTGTGGGTTCGGATTCGTTTCCGCGACGGCGTCCAAATGGATGGGCTGTTGGGCAATCAACTGTTGCATGCGGACCCGTTTGGATTTATGATCACTCCGCCCGATCAGGCCATCAACCCCCAATGGATTTTCGTTCCTCGGGCGGCGCTAATCGATTTTCAAGTGCTCGCGGTGGTCGGCAGCGGTCTGAAAGCGTCGAAGAAACTGGCTTCGCCTAAGCCAGAAGCCCAGGCGAAACTGTTCTAAATCGCCTTAAGCCGAACTATATCGGGTGGCAATTCGAAAAGCTTGGGGTCCAGCTTTTGGTTGATCGAGACCTGGTCAGAGAAGATCTCGAAGATTTTTTCGCCGTCCCGATTACGGACGATGTTCCAGGGCCACTTCACGCCTTTGCCCACATCGCGGTATTTGGCAAAGATAGTAATCTCTTCGTGGCGGACCTTCATATTATCGCGCCGATAGAAGACCTGCCGCACCGGCAGCTTCGTTGTGCGGTGTAAGTACAGGGTGACTACGCGATTGGCGGCGTCAGTAACATCGACGATTTCCACGGGTTGATTTTCGAGCACTCCGGTTTCTTTGTGTTCGATGATCAGGCCCGGCTCGTTTAGCCGATGACGCAGGAGATAGAAAACGTTGCGGAGCGTCGTATCCTGATAGCGTTCCCAGACTTCGGCCAGCAGAGGGCGAGCCCCACGTTCAGAAACCTGGAAGGCCTGGGTCTCTTCAAACAGCACGGCGTACTCTTCTTTAACCTTGCCGTAGGACTGCCGTTCGCGCACCGCCAAGACGCCCGGCTGGGCGGAAGCGGCGTAGTGAGTATAGATCCGGGCTCGCGTTAACCCCGACAATCTTTCGCGATAGAACGAGTAGACACGACCCTGTTCGGTGCGGTCTTCCATCGCCAGAAACTCCGGTCCGCCGAGGGCGGCCAGCGTTTCTTCCAGGTGGGCCTTGCCCGCTTTCTGGCGGTCTGCAAGGAGCAGCGCCGGGGCTGCGAGCGAGAAGAGAGCAGTTCTTCTGGTCACTTTTTCATGATCTCTGCCAGTTTGACGCCCGTATTGGTCTGGACGGTTTCGACGATTGTCGTCCCGGCAGTTTTGCCGCCTTGCACGATCACTGTTTTGTGAGGGAACTTTACCCCGCTGACATCCTTCCAGTCGCCGAACTGCCGCTCGACGGCCATTTTGCCTTGTGGGCCCATCATCTCCACCGTCAGCTTGGTGGGAAGACCGGTGGCTGGGTCCATTGCAAGCTGGCCCAAATTTCCGTTTGCGTCCGCGATCTCGACGAGGTTGTCGCCGATGGCGTTGACCGAGCGGCCCTCGATTTTGTCGCTTTGCAGGAGGACGATCAACATCGCGAACAGTTCGTCGCGGACTTGCTTAAGCACTGGCGGGGGCATCGGTTGGGGGCCGGGCGCGCCCGGGGCGATCAGAAAGCCGCTCTGCCCATCAAAACCGGCGATCACTTTGCCGAAGGGCAACTCCTGTTCCTGACGGACTTTGTCCGGCAAAATCAGTTGTACCTTTTGGTTCACCTTCATTGGACCTAGCTCGGCTTTGTTCACCATGGTCACGTCTTTGATGGCGGCGAGTTTGTCGGCGCCTCCCATGGCGGTTTGCATCCGGGTGAGCAGCGCTTTACCCTTGGCGAGGGAGGCCGGGTCGGCGGCGGAGGCGGCTTTAGCAGGTTCTTTCACCTTCAGATCCAACTTGGTGATGGGCAGCTTCAGATCCGAGAGCGGCGTCTTCAACTGATCGGTGTTGGTGATGGCGACGTAGACGAATTTTTCCGGCTGAATGTACTGCTTGGCGACCCGGAGTATGTCCTGCTTGGTGACTGCGGCGACGGCCTTTTGGTACGTGAACAGGAACTCTTTCGGGTAGCCGTAGTACTCATAGCGGAACAGGCGTGAGAGGGTTTTGGCTGGCCGGTCGAAGTTAAAGACGAAGGAGTTTAGCACCTTCTCTTTTGCGTCGTTCAGTTCCTGATCGGCGACCGGTTCCGTTCGGATGCGATTGATCTCCTGCTGAATCGTCTGCAGGGTCAGCACGGTCGATTCCGACTTCGTCGAGCCGGAGACGCTGAACAGGCCGGGGTTCAGGTACCCCGCGCCCCAGTTTGCGCCGATGCTATAGGCAAGGCCCATTTCGGTGCGCACCTTGCGGAACAGGCGCGAATCGAAGCTGCCGCCCAGAATGTCGCTGAGAACTTCCAGGGCCGGATAGTCCTTGTCACTCAACATGCCGCCGAGATGGCCGACGCTGAATGAGGTCTGGTTCACTTCCTTCTTATCGCCGACGTAGACGCCGGGCGTGGCGGCGTGGGTGGCCTTCGGGAAGGCGGGCGGCGGAGGCTGTTTGACGGTCCAATTGGCAAAAAGCTGCTCGAGGCGAGCCCGCATCGCGGCTTTTTCAAAGTCGCCCTGAATGGCGAGTTGGATGTTGGCCGGGAAGTAGTAGCGCTGGTGGAAGGCGACGAGGTCGGCGCGCTTGATCCGGTCGAGCGTCTCGTACTCCACGCTACGGCCGAACGGCGTGTCCTTGCCGTAAACGGTGTCGGAAAACTCGCTGGAGTTCACTTGGCCCGCGTCGTCGTAGCGCCGGGCGATGGAAGACCGGTACTGCATCAGCAACAGGTCGATCTTCGGTTGGCGAAATTCGGGGCCCGTCAGTACGTCGTGAAAAACGCCCAACACTTCGTCCTTGTTTTCCTTCAGGCAGTTGAAGGAGACGGAAGCCAAGGTCTCATCAATGCTCGACTCGACGCCGGCCGCGATGGCTTCCAGTTGTTCGTCCAACTGGTCGCCGGTCTTGGTTTTCGTGCCGCCGGTGCGCATGGTGCCGGCCGCGATGATGTGGAGCCCGGTCTTATCGGCTGGTTCAAGCAGCGTTCCCGTCCGGACGAGCGCGATGCCGTTGATGAGGGGCAGATTGTGATTCTCCAGCAGAAACACCTTCATGCCGTTGGGTAGGGTGAAGGTCTCGATGTCCGGGATCTTTACTTCGCCCAGCTTCGGATACTTCAACTGCTTATACGCCGGCTGCGATAAAGCCAGGGCCGAGATGGCAAAGAGAGTGAGAAGCGTGCGCATGGATTACTTGCCCTCCGGCTTGGTTTGAATGCTGTAGGCGACGGTGCGATTCTTCTTGGTCAGATAGGTATTCAGCACGCGTTTCACGTCGGCGGAGGTTACCTTTTCGAGGTCATCGAGTTCGGTGAAGACCATTTTCCAGCTTCCCAGGCTGACGTGGGATTCGGCCATTTGGCGCGCCAAGCCGCTGTTGCTGTCGAGCCCGGCTATAAAAGCCGCTCGCAGTTTCGTCTTCACGCGTTTCACCGCCGCTTCGTCGATCGGATCCTTCTTCATCTTTTCGATCAATTCGTCCCAAGCCTTCTCCAGGTCCTCGACGGTTTTGCCCGTGTTGGGCACCATGAAGGCGATGAACAAGTTCGGGTATTTGCCGCTGGGGAAGATGGCCCCGGTGTCGGCCCCGAGCGCCAGTTTCTTCTCTTCCACCAGTTCGCGATTGAGCTTGCCGGTGCGGCCTCCGGACAGGATTCCGTCGAGCACGGCGATAGCCGGATCGTCCGGATGGGTGCCTTCTGGCCGATGGTAGGCGATCGCGATGAAGGGTTGCGCCTCGGTATCCACGGTCACGCGCTTCTCGCCGTTCTGTGGCGGTTCGATCGTGTACAAGCGCGGCGGCAACGGGCCAGCGGGAATAGGCCCGAAATACTTTTCGGCCATTAGCTTGATCTGCGCGGTGTTCACATCGCCGACGACGGAGACCGTAATGTTCGCGGGAACGTAGTAAGTTTTGTGGAACTCGGCCGCCCCCTTCGCTCTCAGGTTTTCGATATCGCTGGCCCAACCGATGTAGTTGCGATAGGGATGAGCGGTGAAGGCCGTCGTCAGCAACGCCTCGATCAGCTTGCCTTGTGCCGAGGATTCCACGCGCATGCGGCGTTCTTCGCGGACCACGTCGCGCTCCTTATAAAACTCGCGGAACACTGGTTGGCGGAACCATTCCGACTGGAGCACAAACCAGAGTTCGGTGCGGTTTGACGGTAGGGAATAAAAATAGTTCGTGGTGTCGAGGCCGGTGGAGGCGTTGAAGCCGACGCCGCCGTTCTTCTCGATTTCGCGGGTAAACGCGTTTTGCTCGACGTATTTGTCCGCTTCGGCGGTTGCTTTTTTCAACGCTGCTTCGAGCCGTTCGATCTGCACTTTATCCGCTCGCCGTTCCTTGCGCCGCTCCTCTTCGAGCTTGTCGTAGGCGTCTTCGACGGCTGCCAGCGCCTTCTGCTCGGCGGGAAAATTCTTCGACCCAAGTGAGGCCGTGCCCTTGCCAATCATGTGCTCGAACATGTGGGCGGTTGAGGAAGCATTTGCGGGGTCGTTGGCCGCTCCCGCGTTCACGTGGGCGTGGAAGGCAACTGTGGGTGCCTCATGCCGCTCCATCACGATGAAGTGCATCCCGTTTTTCAGGGTGAACTCGGTCACCCTTTTTTCAAAGTCAGCCAAACTTTGGGCGCACAGCAATACGGGCGCTAGTAGCCCCAGGCAAGTGAGATTCCGAAAAGACATACTATTCGTAGCGTAACGCGACTACCGGGTCCAGGCGGGCGGCCTTGCTCGCCGGCCAGATTCCAAAGAACAAGCCAACCCCGATTGAGACGCCTAAACCCGCCAATACGGCCCACATCGGCACCGCGGTTGGCAGGGTGGGGAAGACAAGTCCCACGGCTTCCGAGATCAGCCACCCAACGAACATGCCGGCCAATCCGCCCAGGAAAGTTAGCACGACGGCTTCGGTGAGGAACTGCGTCACGATGTCGATTCGGCGGGCTCCGAGCGCTTTGCGGGTGCCGATTTCGCGGGTGCGTTCGGTGACGCTGACGAGCATGATGTTCATCACACCGATGCCGCCCACCAGTAGTCCAATGGAGCTCAAAACCACCATGACGAGAGCGACCATCGCGATCACCCCACGGAATTGATCAATCATCTGCTCGGCGGTTGAAATGGCAAAGCTATCGGGCTTGTCGTACGGAATTCGCCGCTCAATGCGGAGCACCGAGCGGACTTCGTCGATCGCGGCTGCTTGCTTGCCGTCCTTTGCCACAACGATGAGCATGTGCTCTCGCGCATTCGGGAACATCTTGCGCATGCTGAAGTAGGGGAACAGCGCGCGTCGGTCTTCCTGCCCCGGCATTGATGCCGATGGCCGCTTCATGATGCCGACGACCTCGAAGATATGGCCGTCGATTTCTACCGCCTTACCAATCGGGTCCGTGTTCTGGAACCAATTTTTGCCCAAGTCCTCGCCGAGAACCACAACGGGCATCCGACGCTGATTTTCAGTATCGGTGAAGAAGCGACCCTGTACCATTTCGACGCCGCTGTCGATGTAGCCGGGGTCGGTTCCACCCAGGTTCACATTGAACGCATCAATGCCCTTGTACTTGCCTTTGTGAATGCCCCACGGCGCGAACAGCCAGGGGCTTACGGCGGAAACGCTGGGGCAGCGCTCGGCAATCGCCACTGCGTTTTCATAAGTCAACGGCTTCCGCAGTCGCTCTTCCAGCGACCGGCCGCCGAAGCCGTTGATGAGCGAATCCCACTTCGTTACAACCAGGTTGTTCGTGCCAAAGCTCTTCAACTGATTCGTGATCGCGCTGTCGAGACCCGCGATTATGGAGCCCACGCCGATCACGGTGCTCGTCCCGATGATCACGCCCAGCACGGTAAGAAAGGCGCGGAGCTTGTGGCCGCGCAGGGTATCGAGGGCGAGCTGGATGCCGAACCAGATTTTCCGCATGGGTTAGTGGTCCGCCCGCAACGCTTCAATGGGGTCCAACTTCGAGGCGACGTTGGCTGGATAGATGCCGAAGAAAAGGCCGACCACCGCCGATAGGCCGACCCCGATGAAAATGGCCGATGCCGGTACCGACATCGGTACCGACGTCAGATTCCGGACGAGTACGGCGATGATCCAGGCGATGGTCACTCCGATGAACCCGCCCGTGCCTGACAGCACGCTCGACTCAACCAGAAACTGGTTCAAAATGTCTTTCCGCCGCGCCCCCACCGACTTGCGAATGCCGATCTCGTGGGTGCGTTCAATTACCACCGCCAGCATGATGTTCATGACGACCACCCCGCCAACCACCATGAAGACGCTGACGATGGCGACGGCGGTGGCGGCGATGGCGCTGGTCATTTGGTCCCAAGCAGCCACCAGCGAATCTGACGAAAAGAGCCCGAAGTTGTCCGCCTCCCCCGGCGGCACATGGCGCCAGGCGCGCAACAGCGAGCGGACTTCGTCCTGGGCCTGTTCGAGATGCTGGCGGTCAATGGCGAGCGCCGCGTAGCCGATGCCCATGCGGCTGCCATAGATCTTGAAATAGGTTTCCGAGGGGATGATCGCGAACCGGTCCCGGGATTGGCCAAAAACGCTGCCCTGCTCCTTGGCCACGCCAATTACCGTGAACGGTCGGCCGCCGAGGTCGACCACTTTGCCGATCGGATCCCCGGCTGGAAAAAACTTCTGCTTTAGCTCATGGCCGATCACGGCCACCATCATGCGGCGCGCGTCGTCGGAGTCAGATAGAAAACGGCCCTGGGCGATCTGGGTGTTCGAGATCGCGCCGAGGTTGGAGGTGACCCCGCGAAGTTCCACTTCCTCCATCCGCTCGGTGGAAAAGTTCACGGCCACCTGGCGGTTCGTCTCGATGCCAACTTCGCGCAAAAGCTTCGACTCTCGCTTGAGGAAGTTATACTCCTCCCGGGTCAATTGCGGGTTTTTTCGCTGCATTTCGAGGAACTTCTTCGGGTCCCATTGGCCGATCATCACCATGCGGCGGACGCGAAAGCCGTCGACGCCCATGTCGGTAACCTGCGTGGCGATGTAATCGTCCATGCCGCGGATCACGCTCATCACGGAGATCAGCGTGGTCGTGGCCAGGATGATTCCCAGCAGGGTGAGAAAGCTGCGGAGTTTGCTACTTTGCAAGGAGCGGAGAGCCACGCGAGCAGCTTCCGCAAACGAAGCGTTGTTAGTTTTCGCCATCAGGTCGATAGGGAAGACGAACCCAAACGCCTATTTGTTCCCGTAAGTTTCGAGCCACTCGAGCACTGCCGCGTCGAGCCAGAAGCGGGGCTTCCCTTTGGCGAGGAACGAAACATGTCCTCCGTGGCGCGGAGCCACGAGTTCGATCTTCGGATTGGCCACGATGGCAAGGTGCCCATAGCTTTCAAACGGGACGAGCGGATCGTCCTGGGCGGTGATCAGCAGAGTCGGTGTTCGGATTGCGCTCAGGAAGTCTTGGGCCGACTGCGTGGTGTAGTAGTTGGGGGCATTGCCGAAGCCGAAGAACGGCGCGGTGATGCGGTCGTCGAAGTCGAACACCGTGCGGATGTTGTCCTTATCGGCGCGCTCGGCGAGAGGGGTGAAGACCTCTGGATGGAGGCGGGCCCGTTCTCGAAGGCGATCCCGCATCCGTTTGATAAAACGGCGCTCATAGAGAGCGCAACTCGGGCGGCCCAAAGCGCGGACGCTGGCATGAAGGTCGATGGGAGTCGATACGGCGATGGTCGCGGCCTGGGGCCCGCCTTCGCCCGTAAATTTCAGAACCACGTTGCCGCCCAGCGAATAACCAACCAGCAGAATCGGCCCTTCGGCCCGGGAGCCGATCTGGCCGAGTAGGTAGCGAAGATCGCTCGTCAGTCCGGCGTGGTACAGCGTTTTGCACCAGGATTCCGTGCCGCCGCAGCCGCGAATGTTCACTCGATGGACCGCGTACCCGGCTTCGAGGGCGCTGTAGGCCATGCTCTGCATGTAGCCCCCGTCGGAAGATCCTTCAAGTCCGTGCACCAGAACCAACTCCCCCCGACAAGGTAGCTTAGGGCGCTGTTCGTGGACCAATACTGCTACGTCCGGCTCAGTCTGATAGCGGACCGGCCGGACAGGGTAGTTATCGAGCTTTTTATGCCGCGGCCAGAAGTTAGACGCGATCGTGGCCAGATGAGGGTTCTGGATTAGCGGTTCGAAGGGCGGCAAACTACCAGTTTAGTCGGTAGTTTCGCCGGAAGCGCGCTTATTGAGCTCTTCGGTGAAGATAATCGCTTCGGCTAAGTCTTTCATCGGCCGGCGCAACCGTCGGCTTTCGTTCCGCAGTTGGAGGTAGGAGTCCTCTTCGGTCAGGCCGTGGCGACACTGTAGAATTCCCTTGGCGCGTTCGACCAGCTTGCGCTCTTCGAGCTTCCGTTTGACCTCAACGGTTTCCTCTTTCAAACGAGCATTTTCTTCAGCCAGCCTATTCTTGAAGATCGCGCCGCCCATCTGTTCGCCGATGAAGCTGAGCAGCGAGATCTCCTCGGGCGAGTGCTCGTGGCGGTCGCGGTGATGCACGTTGATGACGCCGATCAGGTCTCCGCTCGATACCAACGGCACCGACAGGAATGCCTCGTAAGTGTCTTCCACGAGCGCCCGGAAGCGCTTAAACCGCTTGTCCTGGGCCGCATTCGACGAAAGAGACACGACGGATTTGTGTTCTGCCACCCAACCCGTAATGCCTTCACCCATCTTCATGCGAAGGTTGCCAAGCTCGTACGCGTGAGGTACTTGCGACGCGCAAAGAACGATCTCGCCGGCTTCCTTTTCAAAAAGGTAGACTAGGCAAGCGTCACAGTCAGTCACTTGGACAGTTAGTCCAACAATCTCTCCCAACATCTCATCCAGGGAAAGCTCGCTCGAAACGATATTGCTCACTCGATGCAGGAGTGATACTTGAGGAGTAGGGATCTGCATGCTAATGGTTGCCACATTCCCAGCCTAAGGGGCCCGACTGCACTGGTCCAATCGAAAAAGTTTATCAACCCTATGCTGCAAATTTCCTTATTATTGATTTTGCTTGTGGCTACCGGGGCACGTTGTGGGAATGCTGCTCAAAGTGCAACGGGTGCAAAATATTCTTTCGTTCGCTTAAGCACTGACACGCTTGAAGTTATCTCCGATGCGGGGGAGCCGCAGGCCCGCCGGGCGCTGGCCCGCATGCAGCAGATGGAACGATTACTGGGGAGACGGAAGACGCATATCCGGGCCTATCTTTTTAAGGATGACCGTTGGTTCGGTGATCTGCGTCCCGTACCGACAGCGCAGGGATTCTATCAATCGGCGGCGGAGCGCGACTATTTGGCTGTCGTCTCTGGTCCGGAGGGTTTGCGCGCCCTCGCCCATGAGTTCGTCCATGCGTCGCTCGAACATACGACTGCTCGACGACCGGTGTGGCTTGAAGAGGGCGTTGCCGAGTTCTATTCGACGGTGGCGCTCGAAAAAGACCGATGGGTAGTGGGGAGGCCGATCGAGAACCACGTAAGAGCGCTGCGGCAGGTCGATTGGCTCACGCCACGGGAGCTGTTTGGCATAGGGAAGGGCTCCTCGGTCTATAACGAAGGCAATCGAGTGGGCGTGTTCTACGCGCAGAGCTGGGCCCTTGTCCATTTTCTCTATACCCAGCCGGGGTTTCGGGAACGGATTGAAGCGTTCGCCGAGCTACTCGACGAAGGGGTGCCGACGGAGGAGGCGTGCTTGCGGGCCTTCCGGCGCTCGGCCAAGGATGTCTTGGAAGAGGCCCGGCAAAGACTGTTCAGGGGCCAGTTTCCCGTGGCGGAGTTGGCCGGAGACGCGTTGGAAGCGCCCTTGGTAAGAGTGAGTACGGTCGGCGAGGAAGTGGTCGCGGAGCTCGCGTTAGCGACCGGGAAGTTCGCCTTAGCGAAGCGACTCTATCAGAGCCAGGGGAGCGCCACGGCGCTAGGTCTGCTGGCGCTGTCACAGGGTGACGCCGTGGCCGCCGCCCGCTACTTCGACCAAGCCGTCGCTCAGGGCGTGCCCGAGTCTACCCCGTATTTTGAAGCGGCCATGCTGCGCCGAGACGCAAAACAGCCCTTTGAGCCGCTGCTACGGCAAGCTGTCGAACGAAATCCGCGCCATGCCGAGGCTTGGTTTCTGCTTGGTCTCGAAGCGGCCAAGCGAGAGCAATGGGAAGATGCGGTCGAAGCCTATCAAAACGCCACGGCCATTCTGCCCCGGCAGGCGAATTTCTGGCACGGCATGGCCCTGGCGTTACGCCGAGCGGGTCGTTCCGCCGAAGCCAGTCGCGCCGCCCTGAAATGCAGAATGGCAGCCAGCAACGCGGCGGAACGAGATATGGCCGCCGCTTTGATCGCTCTGGTTTCCGCGCCTCCGGCCCGGTCGGCTACACGCGGGCCGGCAGTGATCATCCCCGACTCTTGGGACGGTCTTCGCGGCGACGCCGTCAGTGACGGGGTGCTCGAAGAGTTCGTCTGCGGCGATCTGGCGGTGATGAAGGTGGCGGCGGTGGGAGAACTTCGGGTCCTCAGGCCGAAGGAGATCCGGATCACCGGAGGGTCTACCGAACTGGCCTGCGGCTTGCAACAGCGAAAGGTTCGGGTAGGGTACATCCAAGCCACACGCGAAGTAGTCTCGGTTGAGTTTCTGCCATAGCTTATGCTGGTGACTATGGAACCTTGGCTGGCCGGAAAGCATGCCGATCTCGATCCGATTCGTCGGCTGCTTGCCTGTTCGCTCGAACACTGCCTGGCCGACCTGCGGAAATGGACGCCGGATGCCCCTACGGACGCCCAGGCCTTCCAGTTACGGCACATCGCTGGTTCGGTAGATCGCTTGTGGACCTACGCCCTCGGCGGGACGATTAGCGCGGTGCAACTCGAGGTTCTGGGGGCGGAATCGAGCGGTCCCACGGAACGAGAACCTTTGCTGTATTTGGTGGCCGAGACTTTTGCCCGGGTCACTCGGGAGATGCGGATGATGGAGGATATCGACTATCGGGACTCGCGCTATGTGGGACGGCAGAGCGTGGAAGTGCCCTTGGGGCTTTTGCTCGGCCACATCGCCGAACATACCCAGCGCCATACCGGCCAGTTGATCACGTTGTCCAAATGAAGTGGATTCTTCTGCTGTGGGCGATTGGCCCGGGCGATACCTATCGCGAGTTTTCTGATGGACGAGCGATTCCGGTGGAACAGTTGGCGGGTGCCTTGCGGGCCGAAAATGCCGCGGGCGAGACGTCGCTTTCGCTGTTGCGGTCGAAGAAAACGGAGGGTCCGGTCCGTGTGTTCTACGGTGCCTCGATCGTAGGCCCGAAGGCCGGCATTCAAAGGCCGCGGAGTGGAGCGACGCTGCGGGAAAATCCCGTGATCCGGTTCGAAGCCGAAGGCGACGGCGAACTCTGGGCGTACTTCGAGCGCCTGGGCTCGGCGTGGCATCGTGTCGATCCCACGTGGGATACCACTTGGGTTCCGGACCAGCGAAAAAAGAGCATGAAGCTGCAACTCCGGGTCCGGGACAAAGATGGACTTTGGACGGCGACCCGCTACGTGGAAGCCTTGTCGCTAGAACGGAAAAAGGAATCAGTGAAGGTGTTTCAGGCTGGTACCCCCGGTGCGGGGGCTCTCGTGGGGGCCACGGCGGCCGCCTGGCTGGTCGGCGAAGAGATTATTCGCGTGCCGATCAGTGCTCTCGGTGCGGCACCTGTCGAAGGTGCAGCCCTGCTGGTTCGTTTTAAACGCTAAATCCCTTCGTCTGGCGCTTCGCCCAATTGCACTTTCAGCTTAGAAATTTTGCGTTGGCGCGCGATCGTGAGTTCGATCATGTCACCTGCCCGTTTTTTGGCGACGGTGCGAGTGATGGCGTCCGGTCGATCACACGGTTGCCCATCAATGGCCATAATCAGATCGCCACCGATGCCGATTTCGGCGTTGCCGACAATGGCGAACTGACGCGGACCCCGCAGCCCCGAACGCTCAGCCGAACTGCCCCGCTGGACTCCCTGAATCAAGAGGCCCCCCTCGGCTGGTAAGTCGAGCGCCTCGGCCCACTCGCCGGTCACGTAGATCACTTCGACGCCCAAGCGAGGTCGCTTATAGCTCTTACCCGCCCGGTGGTCCGAAATCATCGTCTTCGCTTTATTGATCGGCATCGCGAACCCGATGCCGATGTTCCCGCCGGGGCCGTAAATCGCCGTGTTGATTCCGATCACGTTGCCGAAGGAATCCAGCAGCGGGCCGCCGGAGTTGCCGGGGTTGATGGCCGCATCGGTCTGTACCATCCCTTCAAGCTCTCGGTTCTCGTCGGCGCGAATGGTGCGGCCGAGGGCCGAGATAACGCCGGTGGTCAACGTGCCGTCCAGTCCAAACGGGTTCCCGATGGCAAGCACCTTCTGCCCCACCTGGATTCCGTCGGAATCGCCGAGACTGAGCACGGGGAGCTTCTTGTTCCGAGGAGTGATTCGAATCAGCCCGAGGTCGTTATTTGGATCCTTGTAGAGAACTTCGGCGTCGTACTTGGACTGGTCGGGAAGGGTCACCACCACCTTCGAATTGCCGGCCAGGACGTGGTTATTCGTCAGTATCAAGCCGCTGGCATCGAAGATGAATCCCGAGCCCGTTTCCTTCGCGGGAACTACTTCAAAAAAATATCCTCGCCGGTAAACGGTGCTCGTAATGTTGACCGTTGCCGCGCGAGATCGTTTATAGATATCGATGTTGTTCTGCTCGTCCGAGCCGAGCCCGGCACCTTGGACTACGCGGGCTTCCTGCCAACCCGGTCGTTCCGAGCCGGCCACTCCGTCGGCCGGAAAGAAGCGTGACTTGGCGATCGTCGTGAGGTAGAAGAATGCGCCGGTGAAGGCAATGGCGAGAAAAAGAAAGCGGAACCGTTTCATAGAGGGAGGGTTAATCGACAAGGGCCCTAAGTTCATTATAGATTTCCGCAGCCTGGCGTCGAGTGTCCTCGAGCGCGACAGACGTATCTATGACGTAATCTGCAAATTTTCGTTTCGTCGCTAGTGGCATCTGCCGATCAATCCGAGCTTGCGCCTCTTCGCGGGTCCAATTGCTCCGCGCCATGGCACGCCGGAGTTGGGTTTGCTCGTCGCAGGTCACCAGAAGGAGTCGGGAAAACTGCTTGTACAGGCCGGTTTCGATGTGAATGGCGGCTTCGTAGAGCACGATGGCATGCGGGTCGATTTCGAAGATCTCGAGGAACCGCTGCCGACGAAATTCTTCCACCACGGGATGAACGATGGCGTTCAACTGAGCCAGCTTGGCGGAATCCTGAAAGACGACCGCGCCCAAGGCGCGACGGTCAATCGAACCATCTGCATGACAGATTCCTTCACCGAAGAGGGCGACGGTCTGGTCGCGCGCCGACTCGGCCAGCGCCCGGTGGCCTAGCAAGTCGGCTTCGACGAGGTAGCAGCCGAGCTCGACAAACAGGCGGCCGACGGTGGACTTCCCTGTCGCCAATCCGCCGGTAAGCGCGACGGTCAACATGCCTGGCGAAGCTCGGAGGCCTCGACCGTGTTGCTCATCAGCATTGCGATGGTGAGGGGGCCTACGCCGCCCGGGACCGGCGTCCAGGCGCTGGCCAACGCGGGCGCGTCGACCGGGTGGGTATCGCCCACGAGCAGCTTTCCTTTGCGATCAAACTCGGCCAGCATCGCGGGTTCGTTTCGCCAAATCGCCTCGACTTGGCTTCGTTCTGTCAGCCGGTTGATCCCAACGTCGATCACCACCGCGCCCGGCCGGATATGATCCGCCGTCAGGAACGCCGGCCGACCAATGGCACCGACCAGAATATCTGCCCGTTGGCACTCGGCGGCCAAATCGGCGGTGCGGGAGTGGCAAATTGTAACGGTCGCGTGGGCGTGGAGCAGCAGCATGGCCATCGGCTTGCCGACAATGTCGCTGCGGCCGACGATGACGGCGCGCTTGCCGGCGACGTCGATGCCGTAGCGACGCAGCAACTGCATCACTCCGTTTGGCGTGCAAGGGCGCGGGCCGGGGAGGCCGATCGACAGGCGACCGACGTTCACCGGATGAAAACCGTCCACGTCTTTTGCGGGAGCGATTCGACTTAACACTTGTTGAGAGTCGATGCGCTTGGGCAACGGCATCTGAACCAGGATGCCGTCGATGGCGGGGTTGGCGTTAAGGGCGTCGACGATGGCGATGAGTTCGGCGGTTGTTGTCGTCGCTGGGCGGGTGATCTTTTCGCTGAGGAAGCCGAGTTCACCGCAGGTCTTCACTTTGCTGGAGACGTACACCTCACTCGCCGCGTCCTCGCCGACCAGGACCACTGCCAGTCCCGGCCGCCGGGGCAGCGCGAGGATGCGGGGCCGGAGTTCGGAAAGGATTTCGTCGCGGACGCGTTTGCCGTCCAAAAGCTGAGCCATGTTAACAGGCTACTATTTGCGCGTGACCATTCGCTGCATCCCCGGTGGGGAAGGCTAAAGAAATTCAATGATTTGTTGATAACCCAATCATTAGGGGGGGCTCGGCTTCTAGTAAGGGCGCTCATGTCGCTTCCCGGATGGGCAGGCATCCGTATGCGCCGGGGTCCGGAACGGCGAGAAGTAGAACGGTGCATCGTCGGGAATCTTCCCGAGTGTTCCCTCACGAACTTCATGGGTGCCGATTCCCGCCACCATCGGAATCAATCGCCCGTTCGGGCTCACCGCCCGCTCGACGATACGCCGTTCGCGTAAGCCAAGTGTCGCCCTCGCATCGGTTCAGGTCCTTCGGCATCGTCGGGAAACGCCAGCCCTCCGTAACTCTCTCAACGAAAACTTCGCGCCTGTCGCGTTCCTCCACGCCGCATCTCCCACACGCCGGTAAGAGACGTCCAGAAGACACGGTCAGTGCGGCGATAACGACGAGTTGAAAAAGCTGAAATGAGGACCGAGCACCATCGAAGTCAATTCCAGTAGGTCCGGTCCAGGCTCCGATACTGCACCGCCTCCGCCAGATGCTTGGCCGACACCGCGTCCTTCCCGTCCAGGTCCGCAATCGTCCGCGCCACCTTCAAGATCCGGTCGTGCGCCCGCGCGCTCAAACCCATTCGTCGCACTGCCATTTCCAGTGTTCGTTCGCCCGCTTCATCCAACGCACAGTG
The DNA here is from genome assembly GCA_025354525.1 of Acidobacteriota bacterium. Taxonomy (GTDB): domain Bacteria; phylum Acidobacteriota; class Terriglobia; order Bryobacterales; family Bryobacteraceae. The sequence goes on along the minus strand of JANXMS010000460.1, from coordinate 27,029 downwards.
CGTGCGAAGGTGCGCGCTGGGAATATGCGCGTTGTAATAGCCACGAGTTTGTTGGCGGTCGCGGGCACCACCCACCCGATTCCGGTAGTGCTCCGAACTGGCCACCGCGTCAGGAGCCCGCAGATCCTTATACGCCACCGCCGGAACCTCAATGTGCAAATCGATCCGGTCGAGCATCGGGCCACTGATCTTGGACAAATACCTTTGAATGATCCCCGGCGTGCAGCGGCATTCCCGCGTCGGATCCCCGTGGAAACCGCACGGACAAGGGTTCATCGCGGCCACCAACATGAACCGAGCCGGAAACCGGGTCGTGGCGTTTGATCGGGCGATCGTTACCGCGCCTTCTTCCATCGGCTGTCGCAACTGCTCCAACACGTTCCGCGCAAATTCAGGGAACTCGTCGAGAAACAACACGCCGTGGTGGGCCAGGCTCGCCTCTCCCGGACGAGGCGTCCCACTGCCTCCACCGATCAGCCCAGCATCGGAAACCGTATGGTGCGGTGATCGAAACGGCCGCAGTCGCAGCAACCCATGGCCTCGGGCCAATTGCCCCGCCACCGAATGAATCTGCGTCGTTTCAATCGATTCATCAAACGTCAACGGCGGCAAGATTCCAGCCAGCCTCTTGGCCAACATCGTCTTACCCGAGCCCGGCGGACCAACCAACAAAACGTTGTGCCCTCCGGCCGCCGCCACCTCCAGCGCTCGCTTCGCCGTCGCCTGGCCACGAACATCCGAAAAATCGGGATACTCCGCCTGCAGGGCACCGTCGGCCCCCGGGCTAGCCGGCTCAAACTTTGCCGGTTCGTTCACCACACCCACCGCCTCCGAGATGTGCTTAACCCCGTAGACATTCACCCCTTCCACCACCGCTGCTTCCGCCACGTTCTCGAACGGCACAATCACATTGCGGACATTCCGCTGCCGCGCACAAACGGCAATTGACAGCGCACCACGAATCGGCCGCACCGCTCCGTCCAGCGACAACTCACCGATCGACAGGTGTTGATCGCTCCGATGCAGCGTCCCCATTGCTCCCAAAATGCCGAGTGCCATTGGCAGATCGAATCCCGGGCCCTCCTTGCGGACGTTGGCCGGCGCCAAGTTAATAGTCACGGCCTTCGATGGATATCCAAAGCCGGAATTCATCAACGCCGATTTGATCCGCTCCCGGCTCTCGCGTACGGCCAAGTCCGGCATCCCCACCGTAATGAAATCCCGAGCCGAGCCAGAGTTGTAAAGGTCAACCTCAACGTCAATCAGATGCGCTTCAATACCGTAGACTGCCGCCGAACGCGTACGAAAAAGGCCCATGTCTCAGGAGTGGGAGCCAGAAAGATTAATCTCATTCAACCGTAAAACGATGTTCAGACGAGGCCCGCTTCCCGCTGATCGTATCGAGCAACTGGAGACGGATCAGATACTCCCCTTTTGCCAGATCTTTCGTCAGTTGTAGACTCAGCACGCTCGGCAAGTAGCGGCGCGGATACGCGGAATCACCCTGTTGTTCCGCCGCCACCTCCTGGCGAAATAAACTTGCGCCATCAGCACCAAACGTCTCCAGGCCATAGGAAACCGCATAGCGATTCCCCTCGGCACGCGCAAAACCGACCATCGAAAAGCGCGCCCACACCGTGTCTCCAGGGCGGTAGGCCGCCGGGTTGAGCGGGGCACCGTCTTCCTCCTGCCGCAGGAAATGAAAAGTCGACGCCGACAGCGGAACGTCGTCAGCTACAACGGGCCCGCCGAGCGAAACTTCGGAGCGTATCGATGTTCGCACAACCGCGACTTGGTCTTCCAGTTCAATCAACAACGTCGCTTGGCCCTTCACGAGACCCGTGGGGAGTTCGATCTCGGCATTCACCCGTGGCTGCCACTTCCTATCTTCTGGAGCCAGATCCGCCACCACCTCGCCCGACAACGGCTGCGCCAGTGGAATCTGGCTCGCATCCGTCAAATGAATCGTATACCGAAGCCGCATCCGCGGATCCTTTCCGTCATCGCCCTGAATCGCTCGCGCCCCGGCGATTGAAAAACGCAGAAAAACCCGCTCGCCGCTGCCGAACCGACCTTGGAAGCTTTCGCCTCCGTCGGAATCGCTCACCACCAAGCTTTCAATCGCCAGCCCTGAGGTTGCTTGCGCCTGAACTCTAGTTGCCGAGAGCAGGGCCAGCAACGCTACCGCCAGCAGGAGCGAGATTGGCCGGGATTTCAATTTGGGCAAGTTGCTCCTTTTCCGGGTCGCCGCCGTCCGATACCTGTAGGCTATACGCACCAACCGGCACGTCAAACACCACATAACCCTGTTCAGTCGCAGCCGGCGAGATCTTCCGCAAAAGACCCAACCACTGCGGAAATCCCTCAATCTCGGTCAACTCGGGGATCTCTGTGCCATCCGGCTTGATCAGTCGCGTATGGGGAAGCATTACTTCCGTTCCGCCGCCATTCGTGATGGAGAGAGCAATCACGAGGTAGCGGTTCTTCAATGGATCCTTTGCTCCCGGAATGTCCTGGCGGTAGTCCGCGGTCAAGCCAACGTAGGTCACTGCACCCGCCGTGGCGCGGTCGCCCATTCGATAGGACACCGCCTTCTTCACGGACAAATGTTCTCCGCACGAGGTGGCGGCGACGACGAGGGCGGCAACAGATAAGATAAAGAGTAGGCGCGCAGATAACATAGCTTCTGTCCTGGTAGATTACTGCTTCACCGAATGCACCAAGAGGAGCACGAAGTGAATCAATCTTTAGAATGTCGAGTATCACAATTATGCGAGTAATACGAACGGGATTGCAATCGGCTCTCTTTCTTGCCGGGATAGGCGGGCTGATGGCGCAAGCAATACACCCCGTCAGTGGTCGGGTAGTCGCCCCCGTCATGAGCGCCGCTGGTGCCGATTGGCTCGAACGAAGTGAGCGCGAAAGCGAAGAAAATCCTGCGAAGGCCATCCATGCCCTCCAGATCAAGCCGGGCATGACCGTCTGCGATCTAGGCGCCGGCAGCGGCTACTACACCGTCCGCATGGCGCGACTCGTCGGCCCTACCGGCAAAGTCTTCGCGGTGGATATTCAGCCGCGCATGCTCGAACTCCTCGAACGCCGCCTGAAATCAGCCGGCATCAACAACGTAATCCCCGTGCTCGGCACCGAGGACGATCCCAAGTTGCCGCCGAAGTCCCAGGACTTGATCTTGCTCGTTGATGTCTATCACGAGTTCGCCCGGCCGCAGTTGATGCTGCGCCGCATGCGGGAGGCCCTCAAAGACGATGGTCGCCTCGTCCTGCTCGAATTCCGCAAAGAAGACGCCTCTGTTCCCATTCGACTGGAACATAAGATGAGCATCGCCGAGGTGAAAATGGAGCTTGAACCCGAAGGCTTTCGCGTCGACAAAGTACTTGACCTCCTCCCTTGGCAGCATATCTTTATCTGCAAGAAGAAGGACTAGATGACCGGAAGTAAGGGCCTCGTGGTCCCATCCGAATATTCTCAATGCCGGGATCTCGTCACCGGTGCCCTCGTTCACCAACTTACCGATCATCCATCAATCAATCACGCCACCTATTTTCTCCAGAGTTCGTTCAGCCCCGACGGGCAAACCATGCTCTTCATTTCGAATCGGACCGGCTCCTGGCAACTATTCGCTGTTACCGGCTTCCCAACCGGGGATATTCGCCAGTTGACGGACGGTCCGGCGATCCATCCCTTCTCGCCCGCCTTTCATCCCTCTGGTGATCGGGTGTTTTTCGTCCGTGGATGCAGCATCTGTTGGCTGCGGCTCGACACGCTCGAAGAAGGGTGCGTCATCGATTTCGGCGGCGGGTCGATGGGGGAATGTTCCTTCGACGCGAGTGGCGAATGGCTGGTCGCCGCCGTGAAGGCCGCCGCGAACAGGGATGGGCAGTCGGGCCTGGCCGTCGGGCGCACCGATGGAACCGGCTGGCACGTGATTCCGTTTCCTCGTACCGTCATCCACCCGCAGTTTCATCCACTCGATCGCAGTTGGATCGAGTTTGCCGGAGATCCCGCACCGCGCATGCACCGCGTCCGGAGAGACGGTACCGAGCTCGAGTGCCTCTATCAACATGACAACGACCAGTTCGTAGTCCATGAAACGTTCCTGGGCCAAACCGGCCAACTGCTCTACACCGTCTGGCCCCAAGCCCTGCGCACCATGAACTGGGAAACCCGCGAGCACCGGACCATCGCCGCCTTCAACGCCTGGCACATCACGCCGAATCGCGCGGGCACCGCCGTACTCTGCGATACCAACCACCCGGACGACGGCATCTTTATTGTCGATGTTGCCAGCGGCACGCGTCGGCTCGTCTGTCTCTCAGAAGCCACCAACGGCGGATCGCAGTGGACGAAAAGTCGGTATGCGTTGGCCGCGGATTTTGCAGCGGCGCAAAATTCAGGTACCAGCCAGCGAAGGTCGCTGAGTTGGATGGAAATGGGTATCGATACCGTTTACGGCCCACAGTGGACCCATCCTCATCCGTCTTTTTCCCGCGATGAGCGCAGTGTCGTCTTCACGAGTGACCGGACCGGCTCCGCCCAGGTTTACGTCGCGGATATTCCCTTCAATTAATAGCCAGATTTTATGGCGTCGAAGTCTCTCTTGAAAGTCTCAATCACCCTTCCCGCACGGTCACCGAGTCCGCAAGCTTCGAGCAACGGCGCAGGATCTTCAAGCTCGCCATCGGGCGGGAATAGACTGATTCCGAACTTGTTTACCGCATAGTCGGCCAGTTGAATCGCCCGGCTCAGTGCCATCAAACCTGGAGCCGAGGAATCGGCGTCGGGATTATGGTGATAACGAACCGCCGATCGAACTGGAATTGGCAACCGCCATTTCTCCAGTACCGCCAGCGATAGCTCCGGATGCGTAATCCCCAGCAACTCATACTCGCATTCCACCGCTACACGGCCAGTCCGCTTCTGCATCTCGCACACTTCGGCGTACGCGTCCGGAAGTCCTACGGCGAACATCAACTTGCCAATGTCGTGCATGAGCCCGGCAATAAACGCGCCCTCGGCATAATCGATTGGCAAATACTGCGCCAACAAATCCGCCATCAATGCCGTAGCCGTGGCGTGAAGGTTGAATCGCGAATCGGACCATCCCTTGGGCAGCTTCAAATGTGTCAACATCCGGGCCACCTGCATGGCTAACACGATGTTCCGCAATTTCACCGTGCCAAGGATCGCGATCGCCTGCCGGACGCTGCTCACTGGAGCTGAACGTCCATACGCCGCAGAATTCACGATTCGCAGCACGTTCCCGGCTAGCACGGCGTCTTTCTCAATCCAGTCGGCTAGCTCCGTCAACCTCACCTCTTCCCGCGCCAGGCTTGCCATCAACTTGGCAAGCACAGGGCTGAACGGGGGCAGTTGGCCGAGGGCCTGAAGAGCTTTCTCACGGGCGGCGGAGGGGGTAAGGATGGCGTTCATTGCAGCGTCGTCTCCTATTTCTTTTCGGCGGCGCTTCGAAAAGTCTTAAACTGTTGAGTGTGATTGAGCCTCCTCCGCTTGTCCCCGCGCCGGCCGTGGCCGTTTGCGACCTCCGGAAAGTTTATGGAACCAAAGCGGCCGTGGACGGCCTCACCTTCTCGGTCCCTCGCGGCTGCTTTTTCGGCTTCCTCGGCCCCAACGGTGCCGGCAAAACCACCACCATCAAGATGCTCATGGGGCTGGCCACGCCAACCTCCGGCGAAATCGAGATGCTCGGCCTCCGGATGCCCGCCGACGCCCTCGCCATCAAACAACAAATCGGCCTCGTCCCTGACGATACCCTCCTCTTCGATCACCTCACCGGTCCCGAATTCCTCGAATTCATCGGTCGCCTCTATGGCCTCGATCCCTCTCTCGCCCGCGAACGCACCCGCGAACTCCTCGCTCTTTTCGAAATGGACGGCCACGACCAAAAACTCATCGCCGAATACTCGAAAGGAATGCGGAAACGGGTCGCCATGGCCGCCGCGCTCATCCACTCCCCCCAACTCTTCCTTCTCGATGAACCCTTCGAAGGCGTCGACGCCGTCGGTGCCCGGCTGATGAAAGACATTCTCCTCGACCGCGTCCGTCGCGGTGCCACCATGTTCCTCACCTCCCACGTCCTCGAAGTCGTCGAACGCCTCTGCGACCGCGTCGCCATCATCCACGACGGCAAACTCGTCATCGACGAACCCATGGCCAATCTCCGCTCCGGGGCCGAAACGCTCGAAGAGATCTTCGTACGCGTCGTCGGCGGAGTACCCCGATCGCCCAACGCCCTCGAGTGGCTTTAACCATGCCCGGTTCGCCCAACTTCGCCCAGCTCCGCGCCATCCTCTGGGCCCAGTTCCGCGCCCAGCGAAACTACTACCTCCGCGCCCACAAAGCCGGGATCTTCCTCTCCTGGTTCAGCGGATTCCTTTGGTACAGCCTCTGGGTTGCCGTCGGCACCGGGGCCGCTCTGCTCACGAGCGGTGCCGTCCGACCAGATATTCTCGAACCCGCTCTCGTCTCCGCTCTCTTCTTCGTCTTCTTCTTCTGGCAACTCTTCCCTGTCATGCTCGCCTCCAGCGGCGCCTTCCTCGACGTTCGCCGACTCCTCGTTTACCCCATCCCTCCATCCCAACTCTTCGCCCTCGAAGTCGCCCTCCGCCTCTCCACCGGCCTCGAAATGTTCCTCGTCCTCCTCGGTGCCTGTGTCGGGCTCATCATCAATCCGCTCACCCCCCTCTGGACGGTTCTCCCACTCCTCCTCTTCGGTGCCTTCAACCTGTTCGTCTCAAGCGGCATCAAAACCGTGCTCGAACGGCTCATGCAGCGCAAATGGATCCGCGAAGTCCTCGTCTTCGCCTTCCTCGGCATCCTCGTATTGCCCCAACTTGTCGCTCTCATGGGCATTCCCAAACCAGCCGTCGCCCAACTCGAAAAACTCGCCGCTCTCTCCTGGCTCTTTCCGTGGAAAGCCGCCGGCCATCTCGGTACCGGCCACCCCGCCTGGGGGCCCGTCTTTGTCCTTCTCGCCTGGACCGCCGCCGCCTACTGGTTCGCCCGCTCCCAGTTCGCCCGTTCGCTCCGCCTCGAAGAATTCTCCGCCGCCCCCGCCAACTCGGCCCCCCGCTCCGCCAACGCTCGCCTGGAGGCCTTCTACCGCTTCCCGGCCCGCCTCTTCGCCGATCCCCTCGCCGCCCTCATGGAAAAGGAACTCCGCGCCCTCGTCCGCGCTCCCCGCTTCCGCCTCGTGCTCCTCATGGCCTGCTCTATGGGCCAACTCCTCTGGCTCCCCATCGGCCTCCGCCGTGGCGCCGAAGATGGCTTCGTTTCAAACAACTACCTCACCCTCTCCATGTCCTACGCCCTCCTCGTCCTCAGCGACATTCTCCTCTGGAATGTCTTCGGGTTTGAACGCGGCGCCGCCCAGGCCTGGTTCGTTACCCCCGTCGGTCTCCGCGTCGTTTTCCAAGCCAAAAATCTCGTCGCCGCGTTCTTCCTGCTCCTCTGCCTCGCCTTCGTCACCCTCGTCGTCATCGTCCTCCCCGTACAGTTCACCCTCCTCCAGTTCGCCGAATCCCTCGCTGTCCTCTCCGTCATGGCTACCATGCTCATCGCCGTCGGCAACCTCGGCAGCGTTTATTTCCCCCGCGCCGTCGACCCCACCCAAGCTTGGCGCAACGCCTCCGCCGGCAAAACGCAGGTCTTCATGCTCCTCGTTTACCCCCTCATATCCATCCCCATCTCCCTCGCCTACGTCGCTCGCTGGGCCCTTGACTCGGAGTCGGCCTTCTTCGCCGTCCTCACCGTCGACCTCGCCATCGCCGCTACCGTCTACTGGGTCGCCACCGACTCCGCCATTGAGGCAGCCGAACTCCGCAAGGAACAAATGATCACTACTCTCACCGCCTCCCAACGCGAAGGCCCCATCTCTTCCAGTTAAACCAGCCAGTTAAACAATCTCGCTGATCACCTGCCCGTGCACTTCAGTCAATCGCTCCCGGCGACCCAGATGCAAAAAGCTCAACGCATCCTGTTGCAGCCCCAGTTGATTCAAAATCGTCGTGTGAATATCCCGGAAGTGGTACGGCTTCTCCACCGCCCTTAGTCCAATTGCATCCGTCGCACCCACCACCTGTCCGCCCTTCACTCCGCCGCCCGCCATCCACATCGAAAAACCCAAATTATGATGGTCCCGGCCCTTCGCCCCTTGCGACTCCGGCGACCGGCCAAACTCACCACCCCACACCACCAATGTCGAATCCAGCAGCCCCCGCTGCTTCAAATCTTTGATCAGCGCCGCCACCGGCTGATCCGTATGCATCGCCATTCGCAAGTGGTTCTCTTCAATGTTGGCGTGCGCATCCCACTGCATATCTCCCGGCCCACCGCCCGCCACCACGGTCACGAATCGGACTCCCCGCTCCACCAACCGCCGAGCCAACAGACAACGACGGCCGTAGTCATCCGTCTCCTTCTTCCCAATCCCGTACAACTCCCGAATCGCGTCCGGCTCCTTCGAAATGTCAAACGCCGCCGGGGCCTCCGTCTGCATCTTGAATGCTAAATCGTAGGCCGAAATCCGCGCCTCCAACTCCGCATCACCCGGTGTCATCTCCGCCTCATTCAGGCTTCGCAACAGGTCCAAAGTCCGCCGCCGCTGCGGCGTCGTAATCCCACTCGGCAAATCCAAATTCAACACCGGCCGCGACCCCGCCCGTAACATCGTCGGCTGATAAACCGCCGGCAAAAACCCTTGCGTGTACATCGGCTGCCCGCCTTCCAGCGCCCCCTTCGGGTCCGGCAAAACACAGTACGCCGGCAATGATTCGCTTTCGGTCCCTAGCCCGTAAGCCACCCAAGAACCCATGTTCGGGAACCCCGGCAAAATGCGCCCGCTCATTAATTGATACTGCGCCGCCGAGTGCACCACCATGTCCCCATGGCACGAACGGATCACCGCCAACTCGTCGATCACTTGCGCCTGATGCGGAAACAAATCCGAGACTTCAATCCCGCTCTTGCCATACCGTTGAAACGTTCGCTTCGTCCCCAACAGCCGAGCGTCCTTGGCCACAAACTGATACTTCGCCTCGCCAAACTCCTTCGGCCTCACCTGCCCGTCCAGTTGGTTCAACAACGGCTTCGGGTCAAACGTTTCGATGTGGCTCGGGCCTCCGGCCTGGAATAGGAAAATCACCGACTTGGCCTTCGCCTTGTCCGGCATGTGCGGCGTCTTCGGGGCCAGCGGATTCTTCGCCGCCGCTTGCGCCAACATCTGCGCCAGGGCGAGTGAACCAAAGCCGCAGAAGGCGTCAGTCACGAATTCACGGCGATTGCGAGTCCAGCGGATATGTTCAGACATCGTTCGTTAGTCCACGTAAAGAAATGCGTTCAAATTCAAAACGGCCAGTGCAAATTCGCGCAACGGCTGCCCCTCGGTCAAATACTGCCCAGCAATCGCCCGCTCCTTGGCCGAAGGCAAACGGCTCGTCGTCAATAGCCAAGCCCGTTCGATCATCTTGTTCCGGTCACCCTTCGCTTCTGCTTCCAACCGCGCCGCAAACGCCGTCGCCATCCGCGACGCCAAGTCCCCGTTGGTCAACTCGAGCGCCTGCGGAGCATGCGTCGAAGATTCCCGCCGCGCACAGCTGATCTGCAAGTCCGGCGCATCAAACGTCTCCATCATCGGCAGCCGCAAATTGCGCTTCGCCATCAGATAAACGCTCCGCCGATTGTGCTCAGCCGGGTCCGGCGTAATCGCCCACTGCGAAGGCTTATAAAGGAACTTCACCAGTTCCGGATCCACCGGCACAATCACACTCGGCCCGCCCGCCTTCGGGTTCAGTTGCCCCGCCACTTGCAACAAACTGTCCCGCAACTCCTCGGCTTCCAGCCGCCGCCGACCCCAGTGCCACAGCAGCTTATTCTCCGGGTCCTGCGCTTCGGCCTCTTTTGCCATCGGGGAATCAAACCCCTGCTTCCACGTATTCGACAGCAGCAACATCCGGTGCATCGGCTTCATCCGCCAACCACCCGCCACAAACTGATTCGCCAAGTAATCCAGCAACTCCGGATGACTCGGCCGCAAGCCCATCTTTCCGAAATCGTTTGGCGTAGTCACCAACCCCCGGCCAAACTGCCAACTCCAAATCCGATTCGCCATCACCCGCGCCGTCAACGGATTCTCCGGGTCGATCACCCATTCGCCCAGCTTGGTCCGCGGATTCTCCGGCAGCGTTGCCCGTTCCGGCGTGCCTTCCGGCAGCAGAATCCCCAACGGCCGCGCCCCTACTTTGTCCTTCCGCCGGTCGTGCTCACCCCGTTCGAGCAAATTCATCGGCGAAACCTTACTGAAATCGTTCGCCACACTATACAAAGCCGACAAAGGCGGCGGCAGCTTGTCCGTCGCGGCTTCCAGCCTTCTCTCCAGTGCCGCCTTCACTTCCTCGGCCTTAGTCTTATCCTTCAGCTCCGCTTTCAACGCCTTGATCTCGGCTTCGGCACCCTTGGCTTTCTCCTGCCAAGCCTCCTGCTCCGCTGCCGTGGCGAGCGTTATGTCCTTCTCATGAGTCGCCGAAAAATACGACTGGATTCGGTAATAGTCTGACTGCCGAAACGGGTCGAACTTATGGTCGTGACACCGGGCGCAGCCCAGCGTGACGCCTAAAAACGCCGCGCCGACCACGTTCGTCATCTCCGTCAATACTTCATTCCGCGAACTCGCCACTTCCTGGTTGCCCGCGTTCTTCCGCAACGGACCCATCCGCTGCAAACCCGCCGCCACCCGCATCGCCTCTGCTTCCGGTGCGATCTCGTCCCCGGCCAACTGCTCCAGCACGAACTTATCGTAAGGCTTGTCAGCATTCAGAGACTGAATCACATAGTCACGAAACCGCCACGCCCCGTTCCGATGCGTATCATATTCAAAGCCATCCGTCTCGGCATAACGAACCACGTCCAACCAATGCTGCCCCCACCGCTCTCCATAGGACGGCGACGCCAGCAACCGGTCCACCACCTTCTCCCAAGCGTCCGGTGCCTTGTCTTCGACGAACGCCGCCACCGCCTCCGGCGTCGGCGGCAACCCGAGCAAACTAAACGAAGCCCGCCGAATCAACGTACGCCGGTCCGCCTCCGGTGCCGGCCGCAATCCCGCTTTCTTCAGCCGACTCAGCACAAACGCGTCCACCGGCACCTTCGCCCAAGCTAAATCGACCGCCTCCGTAAACGTTGGAACCTCTGGAGTCGTCCGCTTCTGAAACGCCCAGTGCCGCCGTTCGATTGCCGTGTACGTGCCCAACGGGGCAATCGTTTCCTCTGCCGCCAACTGAAATACAAGCGTGGCTGTCAGCAACGCGGCTAACCGGGGAGATCGCATAGATATTAGGAATAGTACATGTGCCCACCGCCGGATGCAATGGGCCGCCCTCGTCAACTTGATCTAAGAGGAAGCTGCTGCCTTCATGATTTTGACAATCGTCTCCTCCACCTCGCGAGCCACTTCTGCCAATTCGGGCGTGTCAAACAGGGCCAACAGCGTAGTCGGTTTCAATGTCGCCAGCGTCGTCTTGCCACCCTGCGCATAAATCGAGATCCGGCAGGGCAACGCCGTCGAGACCTTCATGTTTTGCTCCAATACTTTCTTTGCCTGCTGAGGCTGACAGACCTCAAAGATTAGGCATTCCCGTTCAAACGCCACCCCCTTTTTCTCCATCGTTTCCCTGAGGTTGTGAACCTGCATTACCCCGAAATGATTGGCTAACACCGCCGCCTGCAACGCCGCTGCCGCTTCGGCAACGGACTTATCCGTCGTTACTTCAATCAGCATTGTCTCTTTCTCCGCGCTATTTGTGGTGAGCGCCCGTCGGTTTGTCGCCCATATCCTTCATCATCGGACATTGCGACATCGATTCCTTACCCATCTGCATATGCTGCATCATGTGCTTCATCATCTCTTCCTCCATCGTTGCCTTCCGCGCCTCCATCGTCATCCGCTGCTCTGCCATCTTCGTCACCACCGCGGCCATCAACCCCATTTTCTCGCTTGCTGGTGCCCGGTTCATTGCCGCTAACTGCTCAGTTAGGGCATCGTTTTGACTTTGCACGTCCTGCTTCAAGCTCTGCTTAGCCGCCTTCATCTCCTGGCAGCCTTCCATCATCTTCCCTTTCGCCATCTCCATCCCCTTCGTGGGATTCGGCTTTGTCTCCCCCTTGGGCCCTGGTTGTGCCGTTGCACCGATGGCATTCAACAAGATCAACGCCAACATCGCGCCGATCCTAATAAAGCTCTGTTTCTTCATTTTTAGTCTCCTCTGCATTTGCCGCATTGCAGCACACATCAAATTACACTCTGACGACTGCATTTTGATGGCCATCTGCAAACCGCAACTTGCAAGTGGCGGACCCCGACAACGTACCCCACCTTCGACCGCGCTCGGTCACCTGACCTCACTCGGTCGGTCTCCAATCCGGTGCCCCAGCGAAATGGATATCATCGTCGAACTAAACATGGCTGACGCCACCTTCCTCGCTAGCCCCTCCTTTGGTCAGGCCGCCCCCGTTCCCGCTTTCTCTCCCGAACGCCTCGCCCGCATCGCCTCCACTCCCGGCGCAATCGCATCCCCCGCCAACTGTTCCAACACAAACTTTTCGCAGGGCTTATCCGCGTTCAGCGACTGAATCACAGAGTTGCGAAACCGCCGCGCTCCATGTCAAGCCAATGCTACGCCCGCCGCTCTCCGTACGACGGCGACGCCAGCAACCGGTCCTCCACCTTCTCCCAAGCGTCCAAAGACAGAACCGAGTGGAAATCGGCACCCGGTCGCGCCAAAGTGGTCCGGGCGCTGGGAGTGCAATCCAAACTCGTCCTCGCCGAAAACTACAAAATCGCCCGCCACTTCTTCGGCCGTTTTCACGCTGCCGAGACCGCCCCCTTCGTCCTCCTCGCGCCCTCACGATATCATGGTCGAACTAATGTTGCGAAAAACCGTCCTCCTCTCTCTCCTCGCCAGTCTCTGCTCCGCTCAACCCGCCCCCGACCCCGCCTTCTCTCCCGAACGCCTCGCCCGCATCGGCGCGTTCCTCCAACAGTCCGTCGACCAAAATAAGATCGCCGGAGCCGTCGCCCTCGTCCTCCACAACGGCAAACCCGTCTATGAACGCGCCGTCGGCTGGAGCGATAAAGAAGCCGGCCGGCGCATGACCCCCAACACCCTCTTCCGTATCGCCTCCCAAACCAAAGCCATCACCAGCGCCGCCATCCTCGCCCTCGTTGAAGAAGGCAAAATCGGTCTCAAAGAACCCATCGGACACTTCATCCCCTCCTTCACCAAAACCACCGTCGCCGTAAAAACTGACACCGGCATCAGTCTCGTCCCCGCCAAGCGCGCCATCACCATCCAAGACTTGCTCACCCACACCGCCGGCATCTCCTACGGCGTCGACCCCCACGTCTCCACCCTCTACCAAGCCAAAGGACTCGGTCCCGCCGCTGGCAATGGCTGGTACACCGCCGATAAAGACGAGCCAATCTGCCAAACCATGGAACGCCTCGGCACCCTCCCCTTCATCGCCCAACCCGGCGAGGCGTTCGTCTATGGCTACAACACCGATATCCTCGGCTGCGTCGTCGAAAAGGCCTCCGGCATGACCCTCGCCGAATTCGTCCGCACCCGCATCACCGCCCCCCTCGCCCTCAAAGACACCCGCTTCTTCGTTCCCGCCGCCGACCGCGACCGCCTCGCCGCCGTCTATTCGACTGGCCCAGAAGGCGTCATCGTTCGCGCCCCCGAAGGTTCGAAAGGCCAGGGTGATTATGTCGATGGTCCCCGCGTCAGCTTCGCGGGCGGTGCCGGCCTCACCTCCACCGCCCGCGACTACGCCCGCTTCCTCGAAATGATACGAAAAGGTGGAGCACTCGGTAGCGCTCGCATTCTCTCCCCGCGCAGTGTCGAACTCATGACCACCAACCAATCCGGCGACCTCCATGCCAAGTTCTCCGGACCCGGTCTCGGCTTCGGCCTCGGCTTCCAAACCATCGACCGCTACGGGGCCAACGGCATGGCCAGCGTCGGCTCCTTCGGTTGGGGCGGAGCGTACGGCACCACCTATCTCGTCGACCGAAAAAGTGGCCTCGTCCTCGTGCTCATGCTCCAACTCATGCCCAACGGCACCGACATCTCGCCCAAGTTCCAAACCCTCGTCTACCAAGCTCTGAACGAATAGCGCCCGCCCAATCCAGTACGCCTAAAATTTATCTTTACTGTACTAGATAACTAGTACACAATAATTCTAGATGTCAGCGGCCCCCAAGTCCGTCCCCTTCCACTTCCGCCTCGATCTCTCGAGCGGCGTCCCCGTCTACCGCCAACTCATCGACCAAGTCCGCAACGGCATCGTCTTCCGCTCGCTCCGCCCCGGTGCCCAACTCCCCACCGTCCGCCAAACCGCGGTCGATCTCGCCATCAATCCCAACACCGTCGTCCGAGCCTACCGCGAACTCGAAATCCTCGGCGTCATCGAAACTCACCAAGGCACCGGCACCTTCGTCAGCTCCCAAAAGGTGGAGCGCGACCACCTCGAACGCCAGCGCCAACTCGATCAAATCGTCAGCGAATTCGTCGCCCGCGCCGGTGCCTCCGGCTTCAAAATCGAAGACATCCTCACCTGTCTCCAAGAGAGAATATCCCAATGAAAATCACGCAATTGAACTCCACCATCAGCCCCTTCGGCACGGTGCTCTTTGCCGCATGCCTCGTCCTGGGTGCCGCCACCGCCTTCCTGTCCCGCTCCCCTTGGCCGCTCGCACTCTTCCTTCCCCTTGGCATCTATCTCCTCCTCGCCGCCCGCGTCGCCGACCAATGGGAGCGAGTCGCCGTCCTCCGCCTCGGCCGCTTCCAAGGCATGCGCGGCCCCGGCATGTTCTGGATCATCCCCGTCATTGATTCCGTCAGCACGGCAGTCGACCAACGGGTCCGCGTCGGCAACGTCAAAGCCGAATCCACCCTAACTAAAGACACCGTCCCGGTCGCTGTCGACGCCGTCTACTTCTGGGTCGTCTGGAACGCCGAAAAGGCCATCCTCGAAGTCGAGGACTTCGGCGAAGCCATCGCCATGGCCGCCCAGACGGCCCTGCGAGAGTCCATCGGTCGCCACGAACTCGCCCAGATGATCACCGAACGCGAGTCCATCGGCGTCGAACTCCAACGCACCCTCGACGAAAAAACGAACCCCTGGGGCATTACAATCCAGTCCGTCGAAGTCCGCGACGTGCAGATCCCTCAAGCCCTTGAAGATGCGATGTCCCGCGAAGCCCAAGCCGAACGCGAACGTCGCGCCCGCGTTATCTACGGTCAGGCCGAAACAGAAGCCGCCGAAAAGTTCGTCGCCGCCGCGAAGATCTACGACGGCCACCCTGCGGCCCTCCACCTTCGCGCCATGAACATGCTCTACGAAGCGATGAAAGAAAAAGGTGCCATGGTCGTCGTCCCCTCCTCCGCCGTCGAAACCATGGGCCTCGGCGGCCAACTCGGCCTCGCCTCCATAACCAAAAACACCCAGTGATAAACTCGAGAGGGGTTTATGCTCCTACTCGCCGCTGCGGCCTTCATCGGCAGCCAACAGTGCCGCCCCTGCCACGAAACGGTCTTCGACGCCTATGCGAAAACCCCCATGGCGCAGTCCAGCGGTCGGGCCGAATCCATCGCCCCCGCTAGCTTCACCGCCGCCGGCCACCGCTACCAAATCGCCAACAACCGGCTGATCTTCGACGGTGGCTCCGCCCCGATGGACTACTTCATCGGCTCCAACGCCGCCGGTCGCTCTTTCATCCGCGAACGCGAAGGCTATCTCTTCGAACTGCCCGTCACTTGGTACGCCCAGAAGCAATCCTGGGACGCCTCCCCCGGCTACGAGGACCACAAGGACGTCCACCTCACCCGCGCCGTCGAAGCCAGTTGCCTCCAGTGCCACGCCAGCCGCGTTCGCCCCGTCCTCGGCACCCAGAACCGCTTCGGCAATCCACCGTTCCTCGAAAACGGCGTCGCCTGTGAACGGTGCCACGGACCTGGCAGCGAACACGTCAAAGACCCTTCCAAGAGCCCCATGGTCAACCCGGCGCGACTCGACCCCGAACGTCGCGACGCCGTTTGCAGCCAGTGCCATCTCACGGGTGAAGCGCGCATCGAACGTCCCGGCCGCAAGTTCGCCGAATACCGCCCCGGCGATCGCCTCTCGGACTACGCCACCTACTTCGTCTCAAAAATGGGCCGACGCGACTTAAAGGTCACGAGTCACGTCGAAAAACTAGCCGCCAGCGCCTGCAAAACCGCAGCCGGCGACGCGCTCTGGTGCGGAACCTGCCACGACCCGCACTCGAACGCCGACAAGTCCCAACCAGCCTGTCTCGGCTGCCATGCCACCGCGCATCACCAGCAGGATCGATGCGTCACCTGCCACATGCCCCGCTCGCAAGCCGTCGATGCCAACCACGGCGTCATGACCGACCACAGCATTCCCAAAAAACCAAGTCGCGAATCGCAACCCACGTTGGAATCCCTCACCCCATTTCTCGGCTCCGGCGACGACCGCGCTCTCGGCCTCGCCTACGCCGAACTCGGCGACAAACGGGCCGCCGAATACCTATCCCGCGCCGTCCCCCAAGATTGGCCCGTCCAACTCCGCCTCGCCGTCCTGCAGCCCGATCCCGTCCGCGCCGCCCAACTCTACGAATCGGTCCTCCGGGCCAACCCCTACGAACCAGCCGCCCTCGTCAACCTCGGCACTCATTTGGCCCGCCAAGGCCGAACCCTGGAAGCCGGCCGCCTGTGGGACCGCGCCCTGCTCACCAACCCAGCACTCGAAGAAGCCGTCCTCAACCTCACTCAAATCCGCCCTCCCAAAGACTCGCGCCTCCTCCTCCAAAAATATCTCGAAATCAACCCCGTCTCCCGAAAGGCACTCAGCCGACTGGCCGAGCTGCCCAAATCCCAATAATCGCCCCTGGCTTCCCGCAAAACTTCCTGATATGATCCTTCCGGTCTCGGCCCTCCGGCCTTTCCGAAGGATCTATGAAAACTCGTGTTCTGCTTGCCTCGCTGCTCGGTTCCTTGGCTGCCCTATTCGCCCAAAGCGATCGAGGCGTCATCACCGGCACCGTCTCCGATTCCACCGGAGCCCTGATCCCCGGCGCTCGCATCGTTCTCACGAACACCAACACGGGTGCCAATTCAGACACCGTCACCACTGGAACCGGCAACTACACGCTTCTTTCTCTCTCCGCCGGAACCTACTCCCTCAAAGTCGCCCACCCCGGCTTCGGCGTCTATGAGCAAACAAAAATCCAGGTCCAGGTCGCCGTCACCACCCGCGTCGAAATCGTCCTCGCCATCGGCTCTGCCGCCGAAACCATCCGCGTCAACTCCGAATCCACCCAGCTCAAAACCGAAAGCGCAGAACAGTCCACCACCATCACCGGCAGACAAATCAATGAACTGCCCATCAATTTCGGCATCGGTGCCGGGGCCATCCGTAACCCGCTCTCCTTCGCCCAAATGACCCCCGGCGCCACCTTCAATGGCTGGAACAACATCTCCATCAACGGCGGATCCAACAACTTCAAGATCATGTTCGAAGGCCAGGAATCCGACAGCGCCCGCCAAACCCGCGTCTCCGACGAACTCCAGCCCTCCGTCGAAGCCATCGAGCAGTTCACTCTCCAAACCTCCAACTTCTCCGCCGAATTCGGACGCGTCGGCAACGGCGGCGTCTATAACTTCACCTCCAAAAGCGGCACCAACTCCTTCCACGGTAGCGCCTACCTCTACTTCGAAAACACCTTCCTTAACGCCGGCATCCCCTTCACGAACGACGGCAAAGGTGGCCACATCAAAGTCGTCAAGCACTTAGCCGACTACGGCGGTTCCATAGGCGGACCCGTCCTCATCCCGAAACTCTACAGCGGAAAAAACAAAACGTTCTTCTTCTTTAACATCGAGAAGTACCGCGATCGCGAAAGCCTCTACGCCGGCACCTCTACCGTCCCCAACACCGCCTACCTCGCCGGCAACCTAAGCAACAACCTCGCCGTCACCTCCAACCGCAACCTCGGCAACGACTTCGCCGGCCGCCCCATAATTCAAAACGCCATCTACGACCCAGCCACCCTAGTCATCGATCCCACCGGCCGCCGCGTTCTCAACACCTTCCCCAACAACCTCATCCCGCCCAGCCGCATCGACCCCGCAGCCCAGAAGATCCTTGCCTTCCTCCCCAAACCCAACCTCGGCAACGACGCCTACGTCAATAACTTCACCCAATCCGGCGCCTTCTTCAAGCTCCAACAAATCCCCTCCCTCAAAATCGACCACAACTTCAACGACCGTAGCAAACTCTCCGGTTACGTCGGCACCCAGAACACCGACAAATCCAACGGCGTCGACGGCCTGCCCGACGTCCTCTCCCGCGTCCGCATCCAGAACATCTGGAGCATGACCAGCCGCGTCAATTACGACCATACCCTCGCGCCCACCCTCCTCCTCCACCTCGGCGCCGGCTTCATTCGCTATCGGAACCCCGACACCGTTCCCCCCATCAGCTTCGAGTTTGACCCCACCAAGGTCGGCATCACTGGAGCCCCCGGAACCGGATTCCCTCGCCTCGGGCCCATCGGCGATAGCATCCTCGGCGGCATGGCACTCCCGTTCGGAACCGGCAACCGCACCCTGCTGTTCGACCAAAAGGCCACCGGCGTCGCCAGCGTCTCCTGGGTCCACGGCAACCACACCTCCAAGTTCGGCGGCGATTGGAAACTCGAAACCACCAGCCCGCTCACCTACAACAACCTCACCCCTACCTTCAACTTCAGCGGTGCGCAAACCGCCCAGCCCCTCTATGGCCAGGTCCTCCCCAACGGCACTGGCACCGGCTCCGCCTGGGCCAGTTTCCTGCTCGGCCTCTACGACAACGCCTCCGCCGGAAACGCCTCCACCCCCCAAAATCGCCGCAAATCGCTCGCCCTGTACGCCCAGGATAGCTGGAAGTTCACCCGCAAACTAACCCTCGACTACGGTGTCCGCTGGGACTACCAAGGACCCCTCGGCGAACTCTGGAACCGTCAGTCCACCTTCAGTCCCACCACGCCCAACCCCAACGCCAACGGACTGCTCGGCGCTGTGATCTACGCCGGGGAAGGGAAGGGCCGCTGCAACTGCGTCCTCGTCCCGGCCTATCGAAAGGCCTTCGCTCCGCGCTTCGGTGCCGCCTATCAACTCAATCCCAAAACCGTTCTCCGCGCCGGCTGGGGCTTAGTCTACGGCCCCTTGTCCCCCACCGCCGTCGCCCCCTCCACCGCCAGCATGGGCTTCAACGTAGTGAACATCCCCTCGCCTGGCAACGGCGTCGCCGCCGGCACCCTCTCCCGCCCCTTGGTCCTCGATCAAAACCTCCTCTACGGAGCCGCCTACGACGCCGGCCTCAACGTCATCCCCGGCGCGGCCGTTCAAGGCGCCCCCGCCCTCGTCGACCGCAATGGCGGCCGCCCCTCCCGCGTCAACCAGTGGAATTTATCCATTCAGCGCGAAATCGTGAAAGACATCGTCGTCGAAGCCTCCTACCTCGGCAATCGTACCGTTTGGCAGAACGCTGGCGGCGGCGGCAACGGCGCTTATCCGGTCGGCAACCTCGTCAACTACAACGCCGTCGACCCCGCCACCCTCGCCCGCTTCGGCCTCGGCGATCTTACTGACTTGGCCTCCCGCAACCTGCTCAACTCCACCATCACCTCCGCCGGTGCCGTCGCCGCTGGGTTCAAATTGCCCTACCCCGGCTTCCCCACCAACGGCACTGTGCTTCAGACCCTCCGGCCTTACCCCCAATTCAGCGGCGTCGGCCAGTTGTGGGCCCCGCTCGGCGCCTCCTGGTATGACGCGCTCCAGATCAAAGCCACCAAACGCTTCTCCTACGGCCTCACCGCCACCCTCGCCTACGCCTTCTCGAAAACACTCGACAACGCCACCAACGCTGGCAGCATCTACGACCGCAAAAGCTTCAAGGGGCTCTCGCCCAATTACCTGCCCCACGTCACCAGTCTCAGCGTCAACTACACCGTTCCCGCCTACGGTTTCGTCAAGCAAAACAGAGTGGCCAAGGCTCTCCTCAGCGGTTGGAAACTCGGCACCATCAGCACCTGGCAAAGCGGCACTCTGCTGAACACCCCAGGGTCGAACAACTCCATCGGTGGCTTCCTCGCTACCGGCTACACCCGCCAAACGCGCGTCCCCGGCGTTCCGCTTTACTTAAAGGACATCAACTGCGGCTGCATCGATCCTTCTCAGGAGACCGTCCTCAACCCCGCTGCGTGGCAGGATCAGGCACCCGGCGTCCCCGGCAGCAATATCGCCTACTTTAATGATTTCCGCGGTCAACGCCGTCCCATCATCTCTGGCGGCCTCGGCAAGGAATTCCGCATCCAGGAAAAGGTAACGATGAGCCTCCGCGCCGAGTTCTTCAATCTCCTCAACCAGAATCTGTCCATCGCCGATCCCAGCACCGGCAGCCCCGCCCTTCCTCCCACCCGCTCAAACGGTGTCCTCACCGGCGGCTTCGGCTTCCTCAACTACAACAACATCGCCTCCAATAGCGTCAACTCCTCGCTCCCCACCCCGCGCACGGGCCAACTGGTTCTTCGCTTTGAGTTCTAGGTAGCATTGGAGTCAGCGTGTTCCGCTCTCTCCTCCTTCTCATCACCGTTACCGGAGTCGCCCCCGCCGCGCCCCCCCCCATTCGTTTCGAAGACATCGCCGCTCAATCCGGCCTCCACTTCGAACTCCAAAATGGCGAAGCCGGCGGCTTCCATCAAATCGAACTCACCCTCGGCGGAGTCGCCGCCTTCGATTACAACAACGACGGCTGCACCGACATCTTTTTCACAAACGGTGCCGCCATCCCGTCCCTTCGCAAAACCAGCCCCAAGTTCTCCAACCGTCTCTTCCGCAACAACTGCAACCTCACCTTCACCGACGTCACCGCGGAAGCCAACCTCGCCGGACAAGGCTACTCCATGGCCGTCGCCACCGCCGACTACGATAACGATGGCTGGGCCGACCTCTTCGTCGCCGGCGTCAAAGGCAACACGCTCTACCGAAACCTCGGTAACGGCCGCTTCGCCGATGCCCCCCTCCCCAACTCCGATGCCGCCTCAAAATGGGCCGTCTCCGCCGGTTGGTTCGATTACGATAACGACGGCTGGCTCGATCTCTTCGTCGCCAATTACGTCGTCTGGGACGCCGCCACGGAACCCCGCTGCGGCACCCCCCAACGCCAATATTACTGCCATCCCAACGCCTACCAAGGCCTCCCCAACCAACTTTTCCATAACAACCACGACGGCACCTTCTCGGACGTCTCCGCCGCCTCCGGCATCGGCCGCCAAATCGGCAAAGGCATGGGCGTCTCCTTCGCCGACTTCGACGGCGACGGCCTCA
This sequence comes from Acidobacteriota bacterium, assembly GCA_025354525.1. Taxonomy (GTDB): domain Bacteria; phylum Acidobacteriota; class Terriglobia; order Bryobacterales; family Bryobacteraceae. Next base: position 5,565 of record JANXMS010000460.1, on the reverse strand, counting down.
CCGACATCTTCGTCGCCAACGATTCCGTCCGCGGTCTCCTCTTCCACAATCAAGGTCACGGCAAGTTCAAGGAAATCGGCCTCGAAGCCGGAGTCGCCCTCCGCGACGACGGCTACGCCATCGCCGGCATGGGAGCCGACTTCCGCGATCTCGATAACGATGGCAAACCCGATCTCCTCGTCTCCGGAATCCTCAACGATTCCTTCCTCCTCTTCCGCAATCTCGGCGGCAAAAATGGCTTCGAAGACTACGCCCAACGCTCAGGACTCCTCATGAGCACCCGCCAACTCACCGGCTGGAGCCTCGGCATGTTCGACTTTGACAACGACGGATGGAAAGACCTCTTCTTCGCCCTCGCCCATCTCATGCAACTCGACCGCTATCTCGGTCGAGAATCCGCCCTCCCCAATCGCGTCTATCGCAACCTCGCCGGCCAGCGCCTCGAAGACGTCTCCCCCACCGCCGGCCCCTCCTTCCAAACCGCCGCCGCCCACCGCGGTGCCGCCTTTGCCGATTTCGATAACGACGGCCGTATGGACGTCGTCGTCACCGCCGTCAACAGCCCCGCCAAACTCTTCCGCAACGTCACTGCCAGCTCTTCTAATTGGCTCGCCCTCCGCCTCCGCGGCGTCCGCTCCAACCGCCAAGGCCTCGGGGCCAAAGTCCACGTCCATCTCCCCGACGGCCGCCATCTCTACAATCACGCGACCACCGCTGTCGGCTACGCCAGCTCCAGCGAACCTCTAGTCCGCTTCGGCCTCGGCACCCAACCGGCCGCCGCTGAAATCGAAATCCAATGGCCCAGTGGCCGCCTCCAAAAGTTAACCAACGTCGCCGCCAACCGCATCCTCGACGTTACCGAGGACGGCGGCCAACCATGAAGCTTCTCCTCATCGCCATAACCGCGACCCTCCTCCACGCCGCGCCCCCCTCCCCCGGCCAAAACAGCTACGAAAAGGCCAACGCCCTCTTCGTCGCCAAGCAGTTCGACGCCTCCCTCGCCGCCGTCGAAGAAGCCCTCCGCCTCGATCCTAAACTCATCCCCGCCCTCACCCTCCAAGCCAAACTCGCCATGGCCGCCAATCGGTTCGACCTCGCCAACCGCAGCCTCGAACGCGCCCTCAGCATTGACCCCAAAGCCCCCTACGCCCAGTTCCTCTACGGCATGACCGCCTACATGAACAACGAGATGAAGGAAGCCCTCACCCGCTTCCGCCGCGCCCGCGAGCTCGCGCCGAAAGACCCCCGCGTCGCCCTCTATCTCGGCCTCTCCACCGAAAGCGTCGGCACCCCCGCCGACGCCCTCGCCCTCTACGAGGAAGCCATCCGCCTCGAACGAGCCGTCGGCCATCCGCAAGCCGATACCCTCCTCCCCGGTGCCCGGCTCCTCCTCCTACTCGGCCGTCTCGAAGAATGCGAAACCTGGATCCGCCAAGCCGTCAAACTTTCCCCCACCCTCCGCGACGCCCACTTCGAACTAGCCCGCCTGCTGCTCAAAAAAGGCGAACCCGCCCAAGCCGCCGCCGAAGCCGAACTCGCCCTCACCCTCTCCGCCGGTACCGCCCCCGACCCCGCCATCCACTACCTCCTCATCCGCGCCTGGACCCAAGCCGGACAGCCCGACCGCGCCGCCATCCACGCCGCCGTCATCCGGGCGCAGGAACGATAACCGGCCGAGTCCCCACCATCGCTCCTGTTGACGTACTATAGGAACACGCTCCTGTAGAGCGTCAACAGGAGAAACTCGCTTGCCGCCGAAACCCGAACTACTCCAAGGCACACTCGACCTAATCGTCCTCAAAACGCTCACCGCCTTGGGGGCCATGCACGGCTACGGAATCGCCATGCGGATCCAGCAGGTCTCCAGCGACATTCTCTTTCTCAATCAAGGTTCGCTCTATCCGGCTCTCTTGCGTCTCGAACAGCGCGGCCTCATCAGCTCCGAATGGGGCACCTCCGACAACAACCGCCGCGCCCGCTTCTACTCCATTACCAAAGCTGGCCGCAAACAACTCAGTTCCGAAGTGGCCGCCTGGCGGGCCTCGGTCGCACTCATGGAAAAGTTTCTGGAGGTCTGAACGCATGTCTCGCTTCTTCAATCTCTTTCGCAAAAAACGCCTCGACCGCCAAATGGACGAGGAGTTCGAGTTCCACCTCGACCAACTCGCCGCACAACTGATGAACTCCGGAATCACCCGCCATCAAGCGCTCCGCGAAGCACGCCGCCAATTCGGCTCGCTCCAATCAGTCCGCGAAGTCTATCGTGACCAACAAGGCGTCCCGTGGCTCGCCGACCTCTTCGCCGATCTCCGCCACGGTCTCCGCTTAATGAAGCGCAATCGCGGCTTCTCCACCATCGCGGTTCTCACGATGGCGATCGGCATCGGTGCCACCGCCTCCATCTTCAGCTTCGTCAACGCCGTCTATCTCCGCCCGGCCCCCTATCCCAACGCCGCCCGCCTCGTCGATGTCGTCAACGAAGTCCGCGGTTACTGGAATGGCCCAAGTCACACCAGCCGACGCTATCTCTATTTCAAGGAGCGAACGCAACTCTTCGAAGAAGTCGCCGGTTGGAAAGGCGGCGGCGCCTCCACCATGGTCGTGCAAGGAGAAGCCGAGCAAGTCGATATGCGCCGCGTCTCCAGCAACTACTTCCGAACCTTCGGCATCGCCCCGCGAGCGGGCCGGTTCTTCCTGCCCGAAGAAGACGCTGTCGGTGCAGCCAAGGTAGTCGTCCTCGGCTTCGGCCTCTGGCAACGCCGCTTTGGCAGCAGTCCCGACGTCTTGAATCAATCCATCGAAGTCGGAGGCGAAGCTCTGACTATCGTCGGAGTCGCGCCTCCCGACCCCACAGTCCGCGCCGGTCTCTTCGTCCCCCTCCAGGCCCGGCCCCTCGCTGATGGAATGAATACCGTCGTCGCCGGCCTTCTTCGCCCCGGCGTCACGCTCGAACAAAGTTCGTCGGAACTCCACCATCTCATGCAAGCCTACAAACGCGACTTTCCCGCTGGGCCGAATCGAGAGTTCCATCCCGATGCAACCGTTCGCGCCGCACCCTTCGGCAGCACCGTTCGTCAATCCGCCACGCCCGTCTGGATCCTCTCCGCCGCCGTCGGGCTCATGCTACTCGTCGCCTGCGGCAACATCGCTAACCTGCTCCTATCACGCGCCACGGCCCGCGTCCGAGAAATCGCCATTCGCATCAGCATGGGTGCCGGGCGCGGCCGTCTGGTCCGTCAACTGCTCGCCGAAAGTCTCCTCATCTCGTTGCTCGGCTCGGCCCTCGGGTTAGCTCTCGCCTACGCCAGTCTCCCTCTTCTCATCCGACTGAATCCGCTGCCCATCGCCACGCTCACCCCGGTCTCGATCGATTCCGTAGTCGTCGGCTTCGCGACGCTCCTCGCCTTCCTCACCGCCCTGCTCTTTGGGCTCTATCCCGCCCTCGCCGCCACCCGGCAGGACGCCAATGCCGCGCTCAAGGAAACAGCCACCGGCAGCACCGCCCGCCGAAGCACGGGATGGCTCCGGTGGGCGCTCGTAGCGGGCGAAGTCGCCATTAGCCTCGTGCTGCTAATCGGAGCCGGTCTCTTCGTGCGCACCCTCGTCAACCTCATTCGCACCGAACCCGGCGTCGACCCCACCAACGTTCTCGTCGGGAAAATGCCCCTAAAGGGAAAGAGCTACGACACGACCGCCAAAACTGCTGCCCTGTTCCGCCGAGGCCTCGAACGGCTCCTCGAAAACCCGATGGTCGAATCCGCCGCCATCGCCAACAATCTCCCCATGGAGCCAGGCCTCAATCTCGTCGCCTGGCTCCCCACCACCGAGAAAGCTGAAGAACCCAAACTCACCGACTGGCGCTTCGTTTCCGCCTCCTATTTCGAAACCCTCCGCATACCCCTGCTCAACGGGCGATCGTTTGCCGAAACCGACGGTGCAGCCACCGCTGGCGTCGCCATCATCAGCCGCGAGTTCGCCCGGCGCTACTTTAAAGATCAGGATCCTATCGGTCAGCCGATTCACATCAGGCGCGATACACCGGATCCCGATCGTCCCCGCGTCATCATCGGCGTCGTCGGCGACGTGAAATCAGAGAACTTCCGCGTCGCCGGTCAGCCCACCGTTTACGTCCCGCTGGCGCAAGCCCCCGACGGACTATTAAAGCTCGCCGTCTCCTACTTCCCCGCCGGTTGGGTGGTGCGAACGAAGGCGAGCATCCCCGGCCACGATCTGGAAGCGCAATTGAAAGCGATCGATCCTATGCAACCGTTCTCCGGCTTTCAACCCCTCGCCAGCCTGCGCGACTCGGCCTTGGCCAAGGACCAGTCAATGATGTTCTTTCTGAGCGGCTTTGCGTTCATAGCCCTCTTGCTCGCCGCCGCTGGCATCTACGGCGTCATGTCCTACACGGTCGCCCAACGGACGAGCGAAATCGGCATCCGCATGGCGCTCGGCGCAACGGGCGCTTCCATGGTCGCCATGGTAGTCCGGCAAGGGCTCCTGGTCACCCTCGTCGGCGTTGCGCTGGGAGTCGCCGGCGCGCTGGCCTTCTCCAAACTGCTTGCCGCCCTCGTCTTCGACGTCAAGCCGACTGACCCCGCCACCTTCGTCGTCGCCTCCGCGCTCCTCAGTCTCACCGCCGCTGTGGCCAGCCTTATTCCCGCGCTGCGGATCACGCGGATGGACTTGGTTCGGGCAATTCGTTCGGAATAACCATGAGCAGTTTCCCGCGAACTTTACGCCCTTCCGAGTATGAAGACATCTCAAATCCTTCCCGTCTGTGCCCTACTTGGCTCGCTCTTCCTCACCGCTGCCTCCACCGTGGAGCCCGTCAATCTCTTCGGCCGCCCTTACCGCCTCGCCTCGTACAATCAAAAGGCTAACGCCATGTGGGAGTTCGCCGCCCCCAACGAAACCGTCGCCAACTGGACCACTCTGTTCACCATCGTCGACCGACCCGACGCCCGCACCCGTCCAGATCTGGACCGCCTAGCCCAAGGCATTCTCAACGCCTACAAGGCGAAAGGAGGAACGGTCCTCCTCGCCAAAACCATGAACGATGCCACCGGAACGCCCTACAACTACATGGTGGTAGCCTTTGACCAACCCGCCCAGAAGCGCTTCGAACTCAACTTCGTCAAGGCCGCCCTGGGCCCGAAAAACGCCTACATGGCCATCTACGGAGTCCGAGTCACCGATTCAAAGGACTACGCTGCGAAAGCCAAAGCCTTTTTGAACGAACGTTCGACCGAAATCGGCAAAGAACTCGAGAATAAGAAGCTGCCCGCTCTCGAAAGCCTGCCCCGTCGCGAGTTCTAGAGCGATACCCGCCTTAATGGAGGCGTTCTGGAAACCCGAACTACCGGCCCCGTATTAAGCGGACTGCAAACTACGTTTGTCCCAGCTCAGGGCCCCGTCAATGCATGCGCTTGTCGTCGATCTCGCCGAGGCTCTCTCCCCCTTCCTCTCTCCCGACATTGCTCCTGATCTATTCAGACGTCGCGGATATGCCCTCTGTTAAGTCAAGACTTGCTATAACCGAACCCGGCCCGCCGCCAGCACCGC
>JANXMS010000450.1 GCA_025354525.1 Acidobacteriota bacterium | reverse complement strand
GAGGATGGCTTGGGTGCGGAGGGCTAGGAGATAGGATTGCCGGACTTGCAGGAGAACTTGGGCGCGGGTGGCTTTGGCCAGTTCAGCCTCGCCTTTGGCGCGGGCGGTGGCCCCGTCGGTGAGCAGTTTGGTGCGACCGCCGTCATAGAGGAGTTGCGAGAAGTTGGTGCCGAGGCCAACGCGGCTGAGGATAAGAGGATTGGAAAACTGACCGGCGGCGATTCGGGCGCGTTCCGTGGAGGCGGCCCCGGAGACAGCGACGCCCAGTTGGGGAGCGAGGGCGCTGCGGACCTGTTGGGGGACTTGCGCTTGGGCTTCGGCGGACAGGCGGGCGGCGGCGACGGCGGGGTGGTTGCGGAGGGCAAGCGCTTCGGCGTCGGCGAGGGTTAGGGGCTGCGGTTGGGCGAAACCGAGGGCGGCGAGGGGGAGGAGGCAGAGGAGTCTCATGCGGCGACCTCCGGCTTCTCGCGGTAGGCGAGCAGGTAGGCGGCGGGGACCAGGAAGAGGGTGACGACAAGGGAAACAATGAGGCCGCCGATTATGGCTTGGGCCAGAGGGGCGTAGCTTTCACTGCCGGCGCCGAGCTTGGCGGCCATAGGAAGCAGTCCGAAGATAGTGGCGAGGGAGGTCATGAGAATGGGGCGGAGTCGGGTGCGGGCGGCGGAGGCGATCGCGTCCTGGGCATTGAGGCCGTCGGCGCGGAGTTTGTGGGCGAAATCGAGGAGGAGGATGGAGTTGGAGACTACGATGCCGACCATCATGACGATACCCATGAGTGACATGACGTTGAGGGTGGTGTTGGCGGAGTAGAGCATGAAGAGCACGCCGGAGAGGCCAGGAGGAACGGCGAGGAGGATGATGATGGGATCGAGGAAGGAGCGGAACTGGGCGACGAGGACGAGGTAAAGAAGGGCGACGGCGAGGAGGAGGCCATTGCCAAAGCTGGAAAAGCTTTGGCGCATGCCCTGGACGACGCCGCGGAGATCGATTTTGACGTTGGCGGGAAGTTTTTCCTGGGCGATGAGCCCGTCAATGGCGGAGGCGACGCGGCCAAGATCTTCGTTTTCGAGGTTGACGTAGATGTCGACGACGCGGCGGAGTTGGTAGCGATCGATTTCGGTGGGGGCTTCAATCTTTTTCATTTCGGTAATGGCATCGAGGCGGACGGGTTCTGTGGAGCGGGGGCTGTGGAGGGGGATGGAGCGAAGGTCGTAGAGGGATTTGATGCGGTCCTCGTTGTATTGGACGGTGAGGAGGTAGTCGAGGCCAGAGCGGCGGTCGGTCCAAAAGCTGGGGGCAATCATTTGGGAAGAGGTCAAAGCGGTGATGACATTGGAGACGACTTCGCGTTGCGTGAGGCCGAGTTGGGCTACTTTCTGGCGGTTGAAATCGAGGCGGAGGGCGGGGGCGTCGATGTCCTGCGGGATGAAGGCGTCGCTGACTCCAGGGATGAGGCGGATTTTGTTGGCTAGGCCGCGTGCGATGGAGTAATCGAGGCGGAGATTGGAGCCGGAGACCTGGACGTCGATGGGGGCGGGCAGGCCGAGGTTGACGATGGAATCGACGAGACCGCCAGATTGGAAGTACGTGGCGATGTGGGGGAGTTCGCGGGAGAGGCGGGCGCGGACGCGGCGCATGTATTCGAAGCTACTTGTCTTGTGCCCCTCCTTCAAACTGACTTGGACGAAGCCTGTGTTTTGGCCGGCGTTGGGAGAGTATATAGCGGCGAAGTCGGGGACGTTGCCGAGGTTGGAGACGAGGAGGTTGAGTTCGGCCGGGGGGACTTCGCTACGGATGATATTTTCGATCCGCTCGGTTTCGCGTTCGGTGACATCGAGGTTGGTGCCGGCGGGGGTTTTGATGGAGATGACGAACTGGCCGGCGTCGGTACGGGGAAAGTAGCTGACGCTGAGGAGCGGGAAGAGGGCGTAGCTGAGACCGCAAGCAAGGAGGATGCCGAACAGGGTAAGGGCGGGGCGGGCTAGGGCCGTGCGGGATACGGCGATGGCGTAGCCCCGGAGGAGGGCTTCAAAGCGGCCATCGAACCACTGGACGAAGCGGCCGAAGAGGCTGCGGCGTTGGCCGTGGTGATGGGCTTTGAGGAGGCGGGAGCAGAAGAGGGGGACGACGGTGAGGGCGACGAAATAGGAGGCAAATAGGGAGATGACGACGGCGAGGGCGAGCGCCGTGAACAGATAGCGGCTTACGCCATAGAGGAAGACGACGGGGAAGAAGACGATGGCCGTGGTGAGGGTGGAGGCTAGGACGGGGAGGGCGACTTCATTGCCGCCGATCTCCGCAGCTTCCTGGGGGCTTTTGCCCATTTCGAGGTAGCGAAAGATGTTTTCGAGGACGACGACGGAATTATCGATGAGGCGGGAGAAGGCGAGAGCAAGGCCGCCGAGGATCATTGTATTGACGGTGCTGCCGCTGAGGCCGAGAACGAGGAAGGTGGCAAGGGCGGAGAGGGGAATGGAGAGCATGACGGCGGCGGTAGCGCGGAGGTTGCCGAGGAAGACGAGGATCATCAGGGAGGTGAGGAAAAGGCCGAGGCCGCCTTCGTGGAGGAGGTTTTCGATGGCTGTTTTGACGAAGACGGACTGATCGAAGACGACCGAGGAGGAGATGCCGGGGGGGATGTCGGTGAGCTTGGTGAGGGCGGCGCGGGTGTTATCGACGACGGCGATGGTGTTGGAATCGCCGCCCTGCTTGAGGACGGGGAGATAGACGCTGCGTTGGCCATCGACGCGGACGACGTTGAGCTGGATCTGTTCGGCATCTTTGGCTTTGCCGATTTCGGCGATGGTGACGGTGGCTTGGTCGCGGCCGGTTTTGAGGGGGATGGCGTCGATTTCGCTCATGGCGTCGACCTGAGCGTTGGTATAGAGGGGGTAGTTGAGGGGGCCGATGCGGACTTCGCCGGCGGGGAGGATGAGGTTGGCTTCGTTGACGGAGCGCACGACGTCCATGGGGCTGAGTTGATGGGCTTCTAGTTTCAGGGGATCGACGTAGATCATGACCTGGCGGTATTTGCCGCCGAAGGGCATGGGTAGGGAGGCGCCGGGAACGGTGGCGAGTTGGGTGCGGATGCTGTATTGGCCGATGTCGCGAAGTTGGGTTTCGGTGACGCCGCCGGAGCTTTTCAGGGCGATGAGGCAGACGGGGAGAGAGGAGGCGTCGAACTTGAGAACAATGGGTGGAAGGGTGCCCGGGGGGAGTCGGCGAAGGTTCGCCATGGCGAGGTTGGAGATGTTAGAGGCGGCGGCGTCGGGGTCGGTGCCTGGTTGGAAGTAGACCTTGATGAGCGAGACGCCGGCGAGGGAGCGGGATTCGACGTGGTCGACGCTGGAGGCGAGGGTGAAGAAGCGTTCGAAGCGGCCGGTTATGTTGGATTCGATCTGTTCGGGCGGCATGCCGGAATAGAAAGTGGCGACGACGACGACGGGGATTTTGATGGGGGGGAAGAGGTCGACGGGCATGCGGATGACGCTGACCGTGCCGACAAGGGCGCAGATGAGGCAGAGTACGATGATGAAATAGGGGTTTCGAATTGCGAAGCTGGCCATGGGTTAGGGATCCTATTTGCCCATGGGGCGGGGTTCAACGGTCTGTCCGGGTTTGAGGTCGCCGCGGTTGCCGATGACGACGCGGTCACCTTCGTTGAGTCCGCTGAGGACTTCGACGCGTTCGGGGGTTTCGAGACCGAGGCGAACTTCGCGGAGTTCGATTCGGTTTTGGGAGTTGACGATGGCGATCTGTTGTTTGGCGTCACCGCGAATGGCTTGGATGGGGATGGCGAGGACGTCGTCTTTGGAGTCGAGGGTAATGGTGGCGTAGGCGTACATGCCGGGCTTGAGCGAGTAGGAAGAATTGGGCACGTCGACTTCGGTTTGCATGGTGCGGGTGTTCGAGTTGAGCATGCCGGTGAAGCGCATGACTTTGCCCTGGACGACGCTGGATACGGCGTCGACGCGGACTTCGACGGCGGCGCCGAGCTTGACGCGGGGGACGATGGATTCCGGCACCGGGAGGACGAGGCGGAGGCGGTCGACTTGGGAGAGGTGGATGAGCGGTTTGGAGCCGCTTTGGACCATCGCGCCGGGGGCTTCGTACCGTTGCGAGACGACCCCGGGGAAGGGGGCGGTGACGCGGGTGTACTGGGTCATGGCGGTGACGCGAGCGCGGGCGGCTTGGGTGACGTGGACCTGCTCTTCGACCGAGGCGAGCGAGGCGCGGGCGGTTGAGAGTTGGGCGGTGGCTTCGGCGAAGCGGGCGGCGACGTCGTCGAGTTCCTGCTGCGCGATAAGGTTAGGGCGCTGCTTGGCGACGGAGGCGAGACGGTCGTAGGACAGTTTGCGAATTTGGAGGGCTGATTCCGAGCGGGTTACTTCGCTGCGGGAGCGGATGACTTCGAGCTCGCTGCGTTTTTCAGCGGCTTGGGCTTGGGCGAGTTCCTGTTGCAGTTCGGGGACTTCGAGAAGGCCAATCAACTGGCCTTCGCGGAGGCGGTCGCCGACTTCGACGGGGAGCGATTTGATGTAGCCGGAGATTTTAGAGTGGACGTCGATCTCCTGCCAAGGGCGGAACTCGGCGGCGAGTTCGAGGTCGCGGGCGAGATCGACACGGAGTACGGGGGCGACCGAGACAGAGGTGGGAGCGACCTTAAGGGACTCGGTGGCGGGTGGGCGGCAGGATGCGCCGAGGAGGAGAAGGAGGGGGACGAGAAAGCGCATGGAGCTTCCAGTGTTTCGCACAAGAGGGGTCTGGGGGAATACGGTCTGTCCGGTATCTTTGGCGGGGTCTAGACTGTAGGGTATGAAGAAACGGACGTGGCCAGTGGTGTTGTTGGGCCTTTGCTGTTTGCTCGTGCTGATCGCTTGGCCAGGCTGGGCCATGCTGCAGCGGACGCAGCGGTTATTTTCCGAAACGGCCAGAATCCAGCGGCGGTTTGCGGAGCGGCAGGGCATGATCCACGCGGTCAACGAGCGAATTCAGAATTCGTCGATAGTAATTCGGGACAATTTACTGGATGCCGGGCCGGGGGCCGGGCCGCGGTATCGGAAGGAGATGGTGGCGAACCGGGAGGAGGTGGGGCGGTTGCTTGAAGGGCTGCGACAGACGATGTCGGCGAGCGGAGCGGGGCCTTTGCAGCGATTGCAAGAGCAGTTTCGGCTGCATTTTGAGATGGTGATGCCGGTATTTGGATGGACGGCGGAGGAGAAGCAAGCGCAGGCGACGTATTTTCTGCGGATGCAGAATCGGCCGCGGCGGGAGGGTTTGCTGGCGATATCGCGGGAGGTGGCGGGGTTGAGCGAGGCGGTGCATCAGCGGCAGTTGCAGGCGTTAGGAGAAGAGCAGGAGACGTTTCGAGCGGAGGTGCGGGCGATGGTGGGGTTGGCGCTGGCGATCGGGATAGTGATCAGCATTGGGGCGGTGTGGCGGATCCGGCATTTGGAGGGGGCGCGGTTGGAGTACGAGGAACAGCTACGGGAGCTATCGGCGCGGGTGATCCGGACGCAGGAGGAGGAGCGACGGAGGTTATCGCGGGAGTTGCATGACGAGGTGGGGCAGATGTTGACGGGGTTGCGGATGGAGTTGGGGGCGCTTGACCGGTTCCGGAAGGATGAGGCGCAGTTTCGAACGCACCATGGAGAGGCTAAGGAGTTGGCGGAGCGGACGATGCGGATGGTGAGGGATTTGGCGGTGGGGCTGCGGCCTTCGTTGTTGGATGACCTGGGATTGGGGCCGGCACTGCAGGCGCAGGTGAGGGATTTCAACCGGCGATGGGGTGGGCAGGCGACGTTGGAAATGGTGGGAGCGACGGGAGATTTGAACGAGGAACAGCGGACATGCTTGTACCGATTGGTGCAAGAGGGGTTGACGAACTGTGCCCGCCATGCGCGGGCGAAGGTGGTGCGCATTGGCTTGGTGGCGGAAGGGGACGGGATCGTGTTGACGGTGGTGGACGATGGGGTGGGGTTTGATGCGACGAGGCGCCGCGGGTTTGGGTTGATAGGCATGGAGGAACGGGTGCGGGAGTTGGGGGGGCGATTGGTGGTGGAATCAGCGCCGGGCGAGGGGACAGTGTTACGAGCGGAGTTGCCAGCATGATTCGAGTGGTGGTGGCGGACGATCACGGTGTGGTGCGGAAGGGGGTGCGCCTCGTACTGAGTGAGGCACCGGAGATTGAGATTGTCGGCGAGGCTTGCGATGGGGAGGAGGCGGTGGGGATGGCTTCGGAGCTGAAGCCGGACGTGATGATTCTGGACGTTGCGATGCCGAAGCGGAACGGGATTCAGGCGGCGACTCGGATCGCGAAAGCCGAGCCGGGAATCGGGATGATCATGCTGAGCATGTACTCGGATGAGGAGTATTTGATGCGGGCGATCTCGGCGGGCGCGAAGGGGTATTTGCTGAAGGATTCGGCGGAGCCGGATTTAGTGAAAGCGGTGCGGACGGTAGCGGCAGGGAAGCCGTTTTTCAGCTCGATATTGAGCGCGGCGTTGGTGGCCGATTATGTACGGAAGATTCAGGCGGACGGGTTGCAGGACCCTTACGATGCGCTGACAGAGCGGGAGAAGGAGGTGCTGCAACTGCTTGCTTACGCGAAGACGAGTAAGGAGATTGCGGGGCATCTGGGCCTGAGCCCGCATACGGTGGAGACGCATCGGACGAACTTAATGCAGAAACTGAATCTGCATTCGGCGGCTGAGGTGGTGCTGTATGCGGCGAGAAAGAAACTGTTGGTCTAGGCCGGGGATAGAATACCGGGATGATTCGAGTGCTGGTTGTTGGGTTCGTTTTGGCGATGAGTGCTTGCGCGCAGGAGTATGATCCGAAGAAGACGGAGACGTTTTTGGAGTCGGCGACGGGGGTGGGCGACGCGGCGTTAGAGTTCGCGACCGGTGGTGAGGTCATAGGCGAGGGTGAGGAGGGAACCATTCCCGGTGGCGGAGAGGAAGACGCGGTTACCGAAGACGATGCGCGAGGATTGGCCGAAGAAGACTTTGACTTTCCAGGCGACGTTTTGGTGGGTCCGAAGGTGACGGGTAGGCCTTTGGCATCGGCGACTCCGGAGCCGTTGGGGCCACGGAATTGGGGCCAATCGGCGGGGTGGGCCAGGGAGATGCTCAGGGCGGCGAGCAGGCCTAGACGACGGTGGCTCATGACCTGAGTTTACCGTACGGATACGGCACGGCGAGTAGGCACACTTCGAGTGAACCGGGTAAGGGGTTGGGTTTTCAAAGAGCAGAAACGGGTTCGAAGACAGCGGGGTTCTACGAAACGAAGCCAGATCAGGAGCGGAAGGTGTAAACGGGGGCACCTGGAAGCCCATTTTCGCTTTGAATGCGGGGTCACTGACGGCGTAATGGAATTCCGGCAGTAGGAACGAGGCCACGGCGCGGGCGGAACAGGTAACGCGCGTCGGGCTTTTTTGCGTTAGTTGGAGTAATCGAGCGCACCGGGTAAGGGGTTGGGGTTTCAAAGAGCAGAAACGGGTTCGAAGACAGCGGGGTTCTGCGAAACGAAGCCAGATCAGGAGCGGAAGGTGTAAACGGGGGCACATGGAAGCCCGTTTTCGCTTTGAACGCGGGGTCACTGACGGCGTAATTGAATTCCGGCAGTGGGGACGAGGCCACGGCGCGGGCGGAACGGGTAACGCGCGTCGGGCTTTTTTGCGTTAGTTGGAGTAATCGAGCGCACCGGGTAAGGGGTTGGGTTTTCAAAGAGCAGAAACGGGTTCGAAGGCAGCGGGGTTCTGCGAAACGAAGCCAGATCAGGAGCGGAAGGTGTAAACGGGGGCACCTGGAAGCCCATTTTTGCTTTGAACGCGGGGTCACTGACGGCGTAATGGAATTCCGGCAGTAGGGACGAGGCCACGGCGCGGGCGGAACGGGTAACGCGCGTCGGGTTCTTTCCGTTAGTTGGCGTAATCGAGCGCACCGGGTAAGGGGTTGAGTTTTCAAAGAGCAGAAACGGGTTCGAAGGCGGCGGGGTTCTACGGAACGAAGCCAGATCAGGAGCGGAAGCTGTAAACGGGGGTGAACGGGGGCACCTGGAAGCCCATTTTCGTTTTGAATGCGGGGTCACTGACGGCGTAATGGAATTCCGGCAGTGGG
>JANXMS010000442.1 GCA_025354525.1 Acidobacteriota bacterium | reverse complement strand
ATTCGCCTCCCGCTTTGGGTCAGTTTCCTGGCGTTTTTGGAGTTTGTGCCGCAACGAGCCCCTCACAATCATGCCACAGGCGTCGCGCGACGCTACGGAAACGATTGATTCTATTAAACCGGAGGCCGCTAATCAATTACGAACGGATCTACGATGGGTACGCCAGCGTGGAAGAAATCGGCGCGGTTCCGGGTGGCGATTGTCAGGCGGTAAGTGATCGCGGTGGCCGCGATGAGGCTATCCTTGATCGGCATGGCCTTTCCAGCATTGCGAAGGCGCGCGAGTAGTTCCGCCCATTTCAATCCGGTGTCCGCGTCCCAGGGTAGACAATGGAGCCGGTGAATTCCCTCGTCGAACCACCGCTCCAGGGCGGCTCTCCTCTTTCCACTAGGCAGGATGAGAATACCGAATCGAAGTTCCCCGACAATGACTGGATCGACGACGATGATTCGTTCGTGGGCGCGTAGCCAAGCCATAACACGCGGGTCGGGAGATGGTTTGGTCGGCTCGCTGAGGATGTTAGAGTCGACCAAGTATTTCATAAGGTATCGGTCGAGTCAGAATCGATTGGGACGAAGTAGTCTTTTCGCGGACAGGCGAGCAGCCAGTCGATGGCGCCTTGGTTCTGCGGAATCGGCCGCCGGACGAGGCGATAGTCCCCTCGGTCGAGACGCTCGACGTCGAACTCCTGGCCCTTTTCGACTTCGTCCATCTGACGAAGTTCTGCCGGTAGAACAATCTGGCCCTTCGAGGAGACGACGGTCTTCATCATTGTAAGATATCGTCTTACGCAGTGCGCTGTCAACGTTCGTGGTTAATGAGTTAACGACGTTATGTTGCCCGCGCGGCGGAGTAGCGGTGAACCACTGACGGGATGGCGGCGGGTGTTTCATCGCGGGAAATATAAATGTGAATGGGTTGGGGAAGCTATTCCGTTCGGGATGGTTGCCGCGTGGCGGCGTGTGCGAGTTAGAAACGAGCGCTGTAGGGCGGTCTGGCGACGATTTTGAGATGGGTGGGAACGGCAATGGGGCGGGGAGAGCGTGATCGGATTCTTCTTGACAAGTTATCGAAACAAACCGTCGCACGCGTGGCGACTGAGAGTTGGCGACCAAACGATCTGAGGGTGGGTCTCGGCCGAGGGGGCCGATTCGTAGTAGATGCGGGCGGAAGACTTTATTTTCGACAGCCTGCTAGTGGCAAAGGCGTGCCATTCAAATGGTAACCTGACTTCCATGACAACCACCATTGATAATGCCGGGCGGATTGTCATCCCCAAAGCACTTCGCGACCAAGCCGGACTTTTCCCGGGCACCGAAATCGAAATTCAGCTCCGCAACGGGCATCTCGAAATTGAACCTGTTGCGACCATCACCTTCGAAAAGCGTGGCCGCTTCTTGGTCGCCGTCGCGCCGCCTGGCACGACACCCGTCGAACCCGCGGCAGTCGATGATTACCTTAATGAACTCCGCGAGGGCCGAGTTCGTTAAAGTTTTCCGTCGACTCCAACTACCTCATCTGCGTGCTGCAAAGCTGGAATACCCACCATGCCGCCACGATTGCTGACCTCGAACGCCGCCTCGAACGGGGCCAGCAGCTGCATCTCATTCCGCATACACTCCTCGAGAGTTACTCGGTCATGACCCGCATGCCAGACCCTTTCCGCAAACCACACGCCACGGTGCTGGGCCTGCTTCGCCATAACTTCGCCGACTTTCCGCTCCTCCCGGTGCCCGCCAACCCTTGGCAACTCCTGGAAGGCCTCGCCGAACCTGGCCTCGGCGGCGGCCAGACCTACGACCGCTCCATCGCATTCGCCGCCCACCAAGCCGGTATCAGCGAACTCGTCACCTGGAACCTTAGGCACTTCCAGCCCCACGGATTCCCCGGCCTCGCGATCATCCGGCCTGACGAGGGCTATAGCAAGTCTTGACTTAACAGAGGGCAAATTCGCGACGTCTGACGAGATCAGGAGCAATGTCGGGAGAGAGGAAGGGGGAGAGAGCCTCGGCGAGATCGACGACAAGCGCGTACATGGACGGGGCCCTGAGCTGGGACAAACGTAGGTTGCCGTCCGCCCAATACGGGGCCGGTAGTTCGGGTTTCCAGAACGTCTCCATTAAGGCGGGTATCGCTCTAGTGGAGACGGGAAAAGGGCTCCATGTCGAGTTTTGGAAACTTTCCATTGTCTGGCAAAGCATGATCCGGGCTGAAAGGGACGACCGGAGGAACCCGGCTTGTGATAGTTGGTGTTTTTAACAAATTGTTTTAATGACTGCCCTCCACTGGCGTAGGTTGGGCCTCGGAGACGCCCGACGGTGATGGAGTTAAGTGATGGCGCTATCGAGGGCTTGAGTCGGTACTTTTTCGATTGAATCTTCCTGTTGGGCTTATGGCGCAGCACAAGCGAAGGATGAAAATGGCTCGATTCCCGGGCGATTCTGGCGGCGTTTGATGGGATTGCGGGCGATTTGTGGGTTCGTACCAGCGAGAAGGGGGGGCTCGATGCCCCGCCTTCTCGTCCCTTCGAGCGGATACAGCACCGGAACGGCCCGACGGTGATTGAGCTAAGTGATAGCACTATCGAGGGTTAGAGGCGGTAATTTCTCAAGGAGCCGGAAGACTGTTTGCTCGAAATTTGCCTTACAACTTTTTAGTTGTACATTGTTTGTGTTTTACGATATAGTTTTGTTATGAGCACGTCAGGACTTCCTAGCACATCGTCAAACTTCTTCGGACGGGAACAGGACCTTCTCCGTATGTGGTGCCTGCTCGGCGAATGCAATAACGTTCTGCTGCTGGCTCCGCGGCGAGTCGGCAAGTCGTCCCTGATGAAGGCAATGAGAGAACAGGCTCGGGTCAAGGGATACCACGCCGCCTTCCTTGATGTTGGATCGGTGGCGTCGGAAGGCGAGTTTGTGCGCAAGCTGTTGCAGAGCATTGAAGATCCAAACGCTCTCCAGAGGATTATCAAATCGCCCCTTTTTCCGTCCATTAAGAAGCTTACCGTCGCAGGGAACTCGATCGAGTTCGGCTCCTTCGACGGCGAGGACTGGCGGACGATTGGTGAACGCGCCGCGCAGATTCTCGCGGCGGGCGAGACGCCTTGGCTGTTTCTGGTGGACGAGTTCCCTATCTTCGTCAATCAGCTCCGCAAGCCGGAGGCCGGACGCGCTCGCGATTTCCTTGAGTGGTTTCGGACCCTTCGCCACGCCGCCCCGAAGGTCCGCTGGCTTCTGTCGGGCTCCATTGGACTCGATAAGGTGGCCCGCGACGGGCGGATGAGCGATACGATCAACGACTTACTCCCCGTGAACGACTTCGGTCCGTACTCGCTGCCCATCGCGCAGGCTTTCATTGACCAGTTGGGTATCCACTACGGCGAGATGCTGGCGGATGAGGTCCGCGAGCACCTGATCGAGAAGGTCGGCTGGCTTATCCCCTACCATATCCGGCTGCTTTTCGACCGCCATCGAAGCTACTGCACCGTACACGAGTTGCCCGCGACCATCGCTACGCTGGACATCGCGTACGAGAAGCTGATCAACGACCGCGCTCCGCATTTGAACTGGTGGGACGAGCGGCTGAGCGAACTATACGGTGAGCAGGCGGACCGGCACGCGCGGACGATGCTGCGGACGGCGGCAAGGTCGGGCGACGAGGGAGCAACGTTCCAGACTTTGCGCCGAGCAACCTGGAAGGATCATGCGGTGGGCGCGGACGCGGCGGAGCACGACCGGTTGGTAGACGACCTACTGGACGCGCTGGTTTCCGACGGCTATCTTCGCAGGGAACCCGGGCCCCGGTCGATCCGGTATTTTTTCCTATCCTCCCTCGTGCGCGATTATTGGTTGCGCTTCAAGGCCCGCTAAAACATGAGACTGCTTGCTAACAACCCTGGAAATCTGGACAAGAGGGAACTGCTGGCGCAGTTCATCGCCCGGCGTCCGTTGCTCGACGAGATTTTGCGGGAGCTGGGACAGAAGGAGCCAAGGCATCATTTGATCGTGGCGACGCGCGGGATGGGAAAGACCACGTTGCTACACCGGCTGCGCTATGCGATAGAAGACGATCCGGCATTGAACGCCCGGTATGTAGCGATCCAGTTTCCAGAAGAGCAGAACAACGTTTCTGACATCGCGGATTTCTATTTGAACTGCCTGGACGCTCTGGCCGACTGGTATGAGAAGCGCGGCGAAGCGGGCCAAAGTTCGCGCATTGATCGCTTGGTCGATAGTGTAAAGGGCTCGCCGAACCTGCGCCAGGATGCTCGCGAGGGGTTCGTTCGCGAAGTGAAGGCGCTGGGGCGCGGGTTGGTTCTGCCGGTGGACAACATCGAACGGATTATTGAAGATCTGCCGGACGAACAGGCCTGGGATTTCCGTGGCTTGTTGATGGAAGAGCCGCTGGTGCTGATCGGCGCTTCGACCCAACCGGTGGACGCGACGTTTCAACATGATCGGGCGTTTTACGAGTTTTTCCACGAGCACGAGATGGGAGGGTTGACGGACGAGGAGACGCGGGCGGTGCTGACCGGACTTTCGGAGGTGATGGGGCATCCGCAGGTGAAGCGTTGGACGGAAGAGCATCCGACGCGGCTGCGGACGCTGCGGGTATTGACGGGGGGCAATCCGCGGACGACGGTGTTGCTGTACGGGCTGCTGGCGCGGGACGCGGCGATTTCGGCGGAAGCCGGACTGGAAACGCTGCTTGACCTTAACACGCCGCTGTATAAGGCCCGTTTCGACGAGCACTCGGTGCAGTCGCAGCGGGTGTTGGATGCGCTGGCGACGCATTGGGATCCGGCGACGGCGGCGGAGATTGCTAAGTTGACTCGTTACGACGTGAACACGTCGTCGGCGCTGCTGGCGCGGTTGGTGAAGCAGGGCGTGGCGGAGAAAGTGGATCTGTTTGACTCGGTGAGGGCCGGTTTTCAGGTGGCGGAGCGGTTTTTCAACATCTGGTACATCATGCGGTATAGCACTCGCCGCGTGAAGCAGCGGGTGAGTTGGCTCGTGCGTTTTTTGCAGATCTTTTACTCGCAGCCGGAGTTGCGCGAGCGGGTGGAGCAGTATTTGAGAGCGGGTCCGGCGGCGGACCGGGGATTGGTGGCGGCGTACGCGCGGAGCGTGGATTCGCCTGAGCATCGGCTGGCGCTGCAATATCGGCTGATGGAAGAGGGGAGGGTGTCGACGAGCGTTCGCCGGGAGTTGGCGGAGTTGCTGGATCTGCGGGGCGATGGCAAAGATCTGTTGCCGGCGCAAGAGCGGATCGAGATTATGGAACAGGTGCGCTGTGCGTTGGAGGCTAGCGGCGCGGCGGGCGAGTGGTGGGATCTGGTGGGTGGGTCGTTGTCGATGAGTCCCGCGGAAAAGTTGGAGTTGGCGCAGTCGATTGTGGGAAAGCCAGAGGTTTTGGAGCGGCTGCGGGAAGAGCGGGAGCGGTTCGGGCGGCAGTTTTATAACCCCAAGACGGCACAGGCGTGGTGTGTGGCGATTCGTGGGGGGTTAGTTTTCGGTCTCGAAAACGCGGAAGACGGGCTCGCTGCGGCACTACGACTTCGTTCTGCCGAGTTGCGGGCGGATATGCTGATCCGAGCGAAGCGATATGAGGCCGCCCGGGAGTGTTTGGACAGCGAACTTGTTTGTCGTCCGAACGATGCGGGCTTGCATTGTGATTTGGGGCGACTGCTCGGGAAGCACATGCCGGGTAAGGCAGAAGAGGCAAGGCTCCACTTTGACGAGGCGATCCGGCTTGATCCGGGGTTCGCACGGGCTTGGTGCGGCCTTGGGAATCTACTCGCCCAGCAGCCGGGCAAGGCAGAAGAAGCGGAGCGCGCCTACCGTACTTCCATCGAACTCGATGCCGAAGACGCCTGGCTGTGGCAAAACCTCGGGGATCTGCTCGCCGAGATTCCGGCCAAAGCCGAAGAGGCAGAGCGCGCGTATCGTAAGTCAATCGAGCTCGAACCCCGATACACCCGACCGTGGAACTGTCTCGGGACTCTGCTCGGCAATCTCCCGGGCAAGGCCGAAGAGGCAGAACGCGTCTATCGTACGTCTATCGAGATCGATCCTAAAGACGCCCTGCCGTGGAACAACCTCGGGATTCTGCTCGCCAAGCTCCCGGGCAAGACGGAAGAGGCAGAGCGCGCCTTCCGTACGTCTATCGAGCTCGATCCTAAAGACGCCCGGTCGTGGAACGTCCTCGGGATTCTGCTCGCCAGGCTCCCGGGCAGGGCCGAAGAGGCAGAGCGCGCCTATCGGACGTCGATCGAGCTCGATCCTCAAGGTGCCGGGCCCTGGAACAACCTCGGGAGTCTGCTCGCCAATCTCCCGGGCAAAGCCGAAGAGGCAGAGCGCGCCCTCCGTACGTCGAGCAAGCTCGATCCTAAAGACGCCCTGATCTGGAACAACCTCGGGATTCTGCTCGCCACGCTCCCGGGCAAGGCCGAAGAGGCAGAGCGCGCCTTTCGTTCGTCTATCGAGCTCGATCCTAAAAATGCCCGGTCGTGGACCAACCTAGGGAATCTGCTCGCCAAGCTCCCGGGCAAGACCGAAAAGGCAGAGCGCGCTTATCGTAAGTCGATCGAGCTCGATCCTGAGTACGCCCTGCCGTGGAACAACCTCGGGAATCTGCTCGCCGACCTCCCGGGCAAGGCCGAAGAGGCAGAGCGCGCCTATCGTACGTCTATCGAACTCGATCCTCAATACGCCGCATCGTGGAACAATTTGGCAGTGCTACTTCATGGCCAGGAGGAAGAGGAGCAAGCTTGGCTCCAGGCCGGCCGGCACGCGGCGGGATCGGAGCATGGCACCACCATTAGCGACAACCAATATGAGTTCCTCCGGCGGACTCTCGATTCCAAAGGCTTCCTGCAAGCTGCGGCGAGCCTGCAACGCTTTCTTGCCGGTACCCCGCCGGAGTTCCATGAACTGGATTGGCAAGGCGTTCTTGATTTCGCTCAGATCTGTATTGCCGCGAATCATGCGGCGGATCTGGTCGCGCTGCTTGATGAGACGTCCTGGGAAGGCGTCGCGTACGGCGACAGATGGCGTCCGCTCCGAGAGGCGGTCAACGCCGCAGCCGTCGGGACCTCCGATGCCCTGCTGGACGTCGCTCCGGAGATTCGGAACCCGGCGCTGGAAATTTTGAAGCAGATCGCGCCAGATATCCGAAGGCGGTCGCCGCGGGGGAGTCCGAAAAAACGTCGCGTCAAGGCGAGGCGGCTCACTTGATGGCGGACGATGAGCCGCTAGCACAGTGGATAAATTGACTGATATACAAGGCATAATGATTGACATTCAGACATATGCCTAGTATGATAGGCATATATGCTTGACCTGATCTCGATTGGCGACGAGGTCGTGAGGCGTCGCAAGGCGCTGAAACTTAGCCAGACCGAGCTTTCGCGTCGGGCACGGGTGAGCCGGGCTACGATCGATGGGCTGGAGAATGCACGGATTGGCGAACTGGGGTTTTCGAAAGTAACCAGATTGCTCACCGTGCTCGGTATGGAGCTGCGGCTGGAAACGGCACGCTCGCGGCGGCCGACGCTGGACGAGCTCATGCAGGAAAATCGCAATGATCAAGATTTGGTCAGACGGAGCTGAAGCGGGGCTGCTCGACCGCTATGGCGAGCGCGGCAGTACGTTCGCCTACCTGCCCGACAGGCCCGCCACGTGCGCGGCGTCCGTCACGATGCCGGTTCGCTTGCCGAGTTGGAGCGTGCCTTTTGGGCTACTGCCGATATTCGATATGAATCTGCCGGAGGGGTTTCTGCGGGAGCGGCTGCGGCTGGCGTTTGCGAAGGCCACAGGCACCTTTGACGAATTCGACTTGCTTTCAATCGTCGGCCGGTCACAGGTTGGGCGCATTCGCTTCACCGGCGACAAAGAGCAGCTGGAAGAAGATGTGCCGTTTCAGTCGG
The DNA here is from genome assembly GCA_025354525.1 of Acidobacteriota bacterium. GTDB lineage: Bacteria > Acidobacteriota > Terriglobia > Bryobacterales > Bryobacteraceae. The sequence continues at coordinate 8,117 of JANXMS010000442.1, read as the reverse complement.
TCGATGAGATCCTCGCCCACCAGAGCGGCGGCGAACTTTACGGCTACTTGCTGGAGAGGTTCGCGCGGCACTCGGGTATCAGCGGGGTGCAACCGAAGATTCTGGTTCGCGACGAGACCGCGTTCGCCGCGATGGACCCCGCAGCACAACGGCTCTCGCAGAGTTACCGGGGCGCGACCCATATCGTGAAACTGTGGGACCCGAACGAGTATCCGCAACTGGCCGCGAATGAGTATTTCTGCCTGACGGCGGCGCGGAAATGTGGGCTGGAGGTGCCCTCCTTTCGTTTAGCGGAAGACGGCACGGCGTTGGTGATTGATCGCTTCGATCTGCGCAAGGACGGGATGCAGCGGGGATTCGAGGATTTCTGCGTGCTGAACGCGCGGAGGAGCGATGAGAAGTATCGCGGCAGTTACGAGACCCAGGTGATGAAACGATTCGCGCAGTTCGCGGACTCTCCCCACGCGGACGACGACCGGGAGAAGCTGTTCACTCTGCTGGCGTTGAATTGCGCAATTCGCAATGGCGATGCTCATCTGAAGAATTTTGGGATTGTGTATGACGAGGTGCTGGGAGAAGCCCGATTGGCACCGGTCTACGATCTGGTGACGACGTCGGTGTACCTGCCGCAAGACGGGTTGGCGTTGACCCTGAATGGCTCGACGCGCTGGCCGACGGCTAAGGAGTTGCGGAGATTGGGAGAGACTCGATGCGGCTTGACGGCGGCGAAGGTTAGGCAGGTGCTGGAACGGATCGCGGGAGCGATTGCGGAGACCGCGCACGAGGTGAAAGCTTATGGGAAGGCGCACCGGGAGTTTACCGAGATTGGGGAGCGGATGGTGCGGGAGTGGGAGATCGGGATTAATACCTCGTTGCGCGGCGTCGGAGAATAGGTCAACGTCGCGCTGACCGAAACAGGATATACTTTGAGCCGATTCCTTGTAGGAGATCGTTACCATGATCTGGTGGGTTCCGTTTTTGCTGTTTCAACTGCAACAGCCGCTCGATATTCCGGAAAAGAATCCGCACACGACCGTCGCGGATGTGGAGATGGGCAAGCGCCTCTACCTGGGCCGCTGCGGCGGTTGCCATGGACCTTCCGGAGACGGCGGCAAGGGCGCTAACCTTGCCGTTGCGGTGCTTCCGCGCGCCGCCGCTGATCGGTCGCTCTACCGCATCATTCGCTACGGGATCCCGGATACGGAGATGCCCGGATCGCTCATGGACTCTCGCGAACTGTGGCAAACCGTGGCCTTCGTCCGCTCTCTTGGGCAGGTTGCCGCGACGCCGGTGACCGGTAATGCCGAAGCCGGGGCACAGGTGTTCCGGACCAAAGGTGCCTGCCTGAGTTGCCACGCGCTGGGGAATGAAGGCGGTCGCATTGGACCGTCGCTGAGCGGCATCGGAGCGCGACGCGGGGCGACCCATTTACGGGCGAAGATCGAGGACCCGGCGAGCGACGTGCCCGACCCGTTTCGGATGGTTCAACTTACGACGAACGCCGGCAAAGCAGTGCGTGGCATTCGGTTGAATGAAGACACTTATTCGATTCAGATCCGCGACTTCAACGGGAACTTGCAATCGTTTTGGAAGGCGGACATCGCCGCGATGACGAGTGAAAAAAAGACCAATATGCCGAGCTATCGCAACAAGCTGAGCGAGACGGAATTGAATGATCTGGTTGCGTTTTTGGCCAGTGAAAAGGGGGCCCGATGAGACTTCTCGCCTTGTTCCTGACCCTGCCGCTGTGGGGGCAAGTGACGCACCAGCGGCTGCTGAACGCCGAGAAGGAGCCGGGCAATTGGCTGACGTATTCGGGCAACTTCGCCGGTCACCGCTATTCGCCGCTGCAGCAGATCAACGATCAAAACGCCTCGAAGCTGGAGCCAGCTTGGGTGTATCAATCGAACTCGCTGCAGAAGTTTGAAACGACCCCGTTGGTTGTCGATGGGGTGATGTATATTTCGGAGGCGCCGAGCCACGTTACGGCGCTCGATACGAGGACGGGCCGGGTGTTGTGGCGCTATCGACGCACGCTGCCGGACGACGTTCGCGTGTGTTGTGGCCAGGTCAATCGCGGGGTCGCGATTCTGGGTGATTTAGTTTATGTGGGCACGGTGGACGCCCATCTGGTCGCTCTGGACGCCAAGACCGGGGCGGTGCGCTGGGACGTCACCGTGGCCGACAACAAGACCGGCCACTCGATTACCGTGGCTCCGCTGGCGGTGAAGGACAAGATCATCATTGGGATCGCCGGTGGCGAGTATGGCATTCGCGGGTTTTTGGATGCTTACGAAGCCAAGACGGGCAAGCTGGCCTGGCGCTTCTGGACCGTCCCGGCCGCTGGTGATCCGGAGGCCAAGACCTGGGCGGGCGATAGCTATAAGCGGGGGTCGGCGGCGACTTGGGTGACCGGGGCGTATGACCCGGATACGAACCTGCTGTACTGGGGGACCGGGAATCCGGGGCCTGATTGGAACGGGGAGGTTCGGGCGGGCGACAACCTTTATTCGGACTGTCTGATTGCCTTGGACTTGGACACGGGCAAGCTGAAATGGCATTTTCAGTTCACTCCGCACGACGTCCACGATTGGGACGCGACGGAGGTGCCGGTGCTGATCGACGCCGAGTTTAGCGGCAAGCCGCGGAAGCTGTTGCTTTTCCCGAATCGCAACGCGTTCTATTACGTGTTGGACCGCACGACGGGACAGTTTCTTTTGGGCAAGCCGTACGCGAAACAGACGTGGGCCAAGGGTCTGGATGATAGCGGCCGGCCGGTGCGGCTGCCAGGCACCTTTCCGACGGTGGAGGGGACCAAGGTATGGCCGAGTGTGGCCGGCGCCAACAACTGGTATAGCCCGAGTTACAGCCCGGCCACGAAATATCTGTATGTGGCGACGCGCGAATCCGGGTCTATTTACTACTTCGGCAACGCTGAGTTCAAAGCGGGGGAACAGTTCAATGGCGGGGGGTTCCGGAGCATTCCCGGGGAAACTGAATGGGGTGCCATTCGGGCGTTCAAACCGACGACGGGCGAGGTGGCTTGGGAGTATAAGTTATTCACGCCGCCGTACTCCGGCGTGCTTTCGACGGCGGGGAACCTGGTGTTTGGCGCCACGGCCGAGGGCCAGATTTTCGCCTTGAATGCCACCGATGGAAAGCCGCTCTGGCGTTTCCAGGGGGGCGGCACCGTGCGGTCCAACCCGATGAGCTACCTGAGCGATGGCAAGCAGTATGTGGCCATGACGATGGGCAACTCGCTGTATGTGTTTCACGTGCAGTGAGGGGTTAGGGTTGTCCGTAGAATCGCCAACTGGATTGGAAAACAGGGGTGAGCGGCTGTTTCAAGAGGCTGGCGCGCACCATTTCGACAGGCATGCTTCCGGATTGCAGGATTGCGTCATGGAAGGCGCGTTCGGTCATCTTGCCGGAGGCTACGAGTTCGGTGTGCAGGGCGCGGAATTGCAATCCGCCGAGCATATAGGCGGCTTGATAGAGCGGTGAGTAGTTAGCTTCAAACGAGCGGCGGACTTCGGCAGCGGCGTTTTCGCGTTCGTGGCCGACGCGGTCGACGAGGAAGTCGACGCATTGCGCGGCAGTCCATTTTTCGAGATGAAAATTCAGGCTGAAGAGGATTCGGGCGCAGCGGTGCATGCGCCAGAAGAGCATGCCGATGCGGTTCTCCGGGGTTTGTGGAAAACCGAGGTCCCAGAGCCGCATTTCCCAGTAGAGGGCCCAGCCTTCGATCCAGAATGGCGTTTCGAAGGCGCGGCGATAGGGCCGGAAGCGCTGGGTCATGTAGGTTTGGAGATGGTGGCCGGGGATGACTTCGTGGTGAACGGTGGCGCGGGAGAAATGAATATTGTTGCCGCGGAGGCTCATGAGTTTGACTTCGTGCGGCATTTCGGCTGTGGGGAAGCTGACGATGATTTGTTCGCCGCCAAGGAAGAAGGGGTTAATGCGTTGTTCGGCGGGGGTCATCATGCGCATCCGCCAAATATCCTTCGTGTAGGCGGGGATGGTGACGAGGTTTCGTTTTTCGAGAAAATCGATGGCTTCGAAGACTTGATCGCGCACGAGAGTGGCTTGCTGGCCTGGGGGGACGTAGAGGTTTTTGACGTGTTCGAGGGCCTTTTTCCAATCGTCGCCGAAGCCGAGTTCGCGGGACGCTTTGAGCATTTCGCGGTCGCACCAGGCGAACTCTTTTTCGGCGATTTTGACTAAGTCTTCGGGACTGTAGGGGACGAGTTCAAAGCGCAATTCGTCCCGCAGGGCGGCGGCGCCGATGGGGTCGCCGAGGATCGAGTCGAGGTCGGTTTTCGGTACGCCGGCCAGCTTCTCGCGGAGATCGTCGGCGTAGGTTTCCATGGCCTTGCCGAGTTTCGCGAAGGGTTCGGCGGTCCACCAGGAAAAGCTGGGGTCGTAGCCGTTGTAGAAGGTGTTCCATTCTTTCAAGGCGGTTAAGAACTCTCTGGCCAACCGGGCGGCGCGGTTTGCGGTGGTCGGTTTGATGGTGCTTTTGCGGGAAGGAATTTCTTTGCGTAGACCGGCGATCTGTTTTTCCAGGCGAAAGAGGGTGGCGGCGATTTTGGGGGAATCGGGGGGTTCGACTCGGACGCGGTTGTCGATTAGCTCGAAAATTTCTGGAGCGAACGGCAGGAGGGGTAGCGCTTCGGTCATCCGCTCTTCGACTTGCTGGAGGCGACGGAGGTCGAGTTGAATGATGTTGGTGAGGAGGACGTGATCGACTTGGGCGTCGTGGGGGAGGGAGGAGAATGAGAGGACGGCTAGCGTCTTCAGCCAGGAGTTGTTGAAGCGGCGAAAGGCTTTGATGCGCTGGGGGGCTTCGTCAACTTTGTAGTAGCGGGTCAGCGCGGTGCGATCTGTTCGATAGCGTTCGATGTGGGCGCGTAGTCCGATGGAAGTGTCGAGCGAGTCCGGTGCCGCATAGACAATTTCTTTGGCGCGGGCAACGTGGGGGGGCGTCTGCGCGGCCAGGGCCAGCGCGATTCCAAAACCAATGCAGCAGCGAATCATATAAGCCCTCATTCTAGTGGAGGAAGGGGTAGAGCGGTGCTCCGGCGACCGTATTTGGTCAACCTTGGGGTTTCCCGGATAGTGCCGCTTGGGCAGAAGCACTTTCGATTCAATTTGAGTTGGCAGCGGCATCGGCGAAGGATGTTAGGCGGCCCAACTGGCAAGTGGCGGTCCACGTGCTGACCGTTATACGACAGGATATACGACATGATATTGAACTTCGTAGTTTTCGCGCATTGGAACCGGTTGGGGGAACGAGACGACCTTGCCCCGAGCCGTGACAGACGCGGGTATTGCGAGCGGAAACCTTGATGATGCCGCTAGACCTTCTGCGCGTTTGTGCCCCCTTATTGGTTGCCGTAGCGTGCGGCCTTGCTTTTGCTCCTGTGCTGCAGGTGCCAGCGAAATTGGGTTACCCGGTGCCGCAATATATAGAGCTGCAAACTTCCTTGTATGTGGAATGGGGACCCGCGCAGATTGGAGGCTTTCTCGAACCCCTAGTGATCGGGGCGACCGGAATGTTAGCCTTACTCTGGGAGCAGAAGCTTGCGTTTCAGTTTCCGCTGGCGGGCTTTGTCGCTCTCCTTATCGCCTTTCCTTTGGTATTTCTTTTGCTGGTTTGTGCGACCGCGAATGCTGCTTTTCGTGGTTCTTCGCTGTTTGGTGTGGGTAGAAGAGTCGGCGCAAGATCGCCAGTGATGAGGGTAGCCTACAGTGGCAGGAGCATTCGGCCCGCAAGACCGGCCGTGGAAATGGCGGGCGGTGGAAAGCGAATGCCCCCTTCCGCACGCCCGACCTTACCCACACCAAACAGCGAAGAGGCCTTTTCGTGCGGCCACTGGGCCGACCTGCGTAACAACTGCGAACTGGGCCATGCGCTTCGCTTTGGACTCCAGTTTGTCGCGGTGGCAGCGCTCGTCCTATGTGTCGTATTCGACGCCGGTAAGACTGGAGCGGCAGCGGGCCGGCTGGGATTGTCATAATTTTCGCCTGGACGTAGAATGGACCAATCCATGATGTCAAGCCAATCAACCCGATATGCCGCAGCTGGGGCGAGATTAAAAAGTAATCTTGTCGTGGTCGCGGGTGGCTGGGCTGAACCCCACCGGGCCACCGGATAGGGCGTCCGAGGATGCCTTGACGATGGATTCGGTAGCACCTTTTTGAACCCTCTGGACTTTTTTGTGGGAGTAACCAATGACCAATCTTTCTGATCCTGATGAGGTAGACGTCGCGGGCGAAGGGTCTTTTCCCGCCTCCGACGCTCCGCCGTGGACTCTCGGCGTGGAAAAGCCCAACTGCAGGTTGGAGCGCGACTCCATGGGCCAAGTAGGCGTGCCTTCCGATGCTCTCTACGGCGCTCAGACCCAAAGAGCGGTCGAGAATTTCCGCATCAGCGACTACCGTTTTCAGCGCAATTTTATTCAGGTGATCGGGCTGATTAAGGCATGCGCGGCGAGAGCGAATGGAGAGCTTGGGGTGCTTCCGTCGGATGTGGCCGCTACGATTGCCGAGGTCGCGGAGCGCATCGCGAATGGGATGTACTTTGAACAGTTCGTAGTTGATGTGTTTCAGACGGGCAGCGGCACCTCCACCAACATGAACGCCAACGAGGTAATCGCAAAGCTGTCAAGGGCTCACCCGAACGACGACGTGAATTGCAGCCAATCGAGCAACGATGTGATTCCTTCGGCCATCCACATCGCCGCGGCCCTAGCGATGCGGGATGAACTGCTGCCCAGTATGGAGTTCCTGCGAGCCCGTTTAGAGGACAAATCCTTGGAATTCTGGGATGTCTTCAAAATTGGACGAACGCATTTACAGGATGCGACTCCCATGAGGTTGGGTGAAGAGTTCAGCGGTTACGCGCATCAGGTAAGGGCAAGCGCCGAACGGTTATTGTTAGCGATGGAGGGGGTGTACGAACTTCCTCTGGGCGGGACTGCGATCGGCACAGGGGTGAACGCACCGGCGGGCTTTGCGGCTCGAACCATTGCTTTGATGGCGGAGCGCACGGGCCTGCCGTTTCGAGAGGCTCGCAATCATTTTGAAGCCCAGGCGGCCAAAGACGCCGTATTGTTCCTAAGCGGAGCGCTGAAGACTTATGCGGTTGCGCTTACGAAGATTGCGAATGATGTCCGCTGGCTGGGATCTGGTCCTCGGGGCGGTCTCGGCGAGATCCGGCTGCCGGCATTACAGCCCGGTTCCAGTATCATGCCAGGAAAGGTGAACCCGGTGGTTCCAGAGAGCGTGCTGATGGTTTGTGCTCAAATCATCGGTCATGACGCCGCGATGACGTGGGCCTGCGCGGCGGGGAACTTCGAGCTCAATGCGATGATGCCGCTGATCGCATTTAATCTGCTGGAGTCTATCGCGTTGTTGGCCACTAGTTCCCGCAACTTCGGGACCCTGTGCATTGCGCACCTATCGGCAAACGGGGAAAGGGCATCGGCACTGGTCGAACAGTCTTTGGCCATGGCCACGTTGCTGGTTCCTGAAATCGGTTACGACCGGGCTGCCGTTATTGCGAAGGAGGCCTATGAGTCAGGGAGAAACGTCCGAGAGGTCGCCATCGAGAAGAGCGGGCTTTCGGCGACGAAGATTGCGGAACTGTTCGAGCTTCTGAGCCGCTCTGACCGAGCACAGAAGGGGAAGTGAATAACCGCGTTTGGCTGCATCCTTGTTTCGATCGTCTTCCACTTACCCTTCGCGGAATCTGTCCGTAACAACGTTGGAGGGATGGAGCGATGAGGCCCGGAGCCAACTTTCATCGCGAATGAAGCGTCGAAGTGGCTGAGATGATCCCGCAGTGAATCGGGACCTGGCAATGTCCAGCAGAAGCTGTTTTGAGTCTAGCTTCGACACTCGTGTATGACGAGTTTCTTCGCCTGCACCATTCCACGTTGGGCCGCTTCGGAGACCGAGAAAGGATGCCGGCCGCGGTGCTGGCGGCGGGCCGGGTTCGGTTATAGCAAGTCTTGACTTAACAGAGGGCATATCCGCGACGTCTGAATAGATCAGGAGCAATGTCGGGAGAGAGGAAGGGGGAGAGAGCCTCGGCGAGATCGACGACAAGCGCA
>JANXMS010000440.1 GCA_025354525.1 Acidobacteriota bacterium | reverse complement strand
CGGATGAGGATCGCGCTTAAGGGCCCGCAAGTTCGCCACATTAGGTCGCGAGCTGATCGGTCGCCTACATTCCACACGGTCTAGCGATTCTTGGCCACCCGCCCGTCGCGAAACTTGGTGGCCAAACCCGCGCGGGCGCTTTTCCGGCATTCCGCGATCTCCTTGTTTTGCAGCGCCGAGGCTAAAAGCGGCCCGCCTGAAAGGCGGGGGGATTATACCGGGCACTCAGAAACTAAATCAAACGTAGCGAACCCAGATCGTTGGCCACTCCAAACGCCCCCGACTCCTGCTACTCCAGCAGAAAGTGAACCTTCGTCTCCATCCACCCCCGCCATGCAAGAACTCGACCTAAACCCCAGTCGCCCCGAACCCTCGCGCACCTAAATCAAACGAAACGAACCCAAGACGGCCGCGGCCTCACCGCTCCGGCCAGCTCGTTCTTGCAGCCGCCCCCACCCATCAAACACGTATAATCCAAGTCCGTCGGCTACCCCAAACGCCTCCGCCTCTTGCTGGTCCTGGACGAAGTGAACCTCCGTCTCCGCCAATCGCCCCAAAGCGCTCAAGAGACGAGACGAAAGGTGCCCCTGGCCCTCCAGTACCACCACATGCCCTCGCATGCCGGGCCGCTCGCCCAGTGTCGCCGCAAACGCCGCCACGGCCACCTCGGCGTCCTCGTGCGAAGGTTCAACCAGCAGCACCGCCGTCGAACAACCCGCCGTACGCCCCAACTTCGATCCCGTCGGCCAGTCGTCTCGTTGAGAGAACAAAACCGCCAGACACAGCGCCACGAGTATCAATTGCTTGCCCACGTTGCACTTCTCGACCGAATCCCGGCGACAATGAAAGGAAATGGTGCATATCGACGAAGTAACCGTACGCCGCCTTCTCCCCATGACGAAGGCGATCGACCTGCTCGCCCACGCCTTCCGGGATCTCGGCCTCGGCCAAGCCCAATCCCAACCCCGCCGCAGACTCACGCTCCCCACCGGTGCCGTCCTTCATCAAATGACCGGTGCCCACGGTGCTTACTTTGGCACCAAAATCTACTCGACCCATCCCAAGCACGGCGCATGGTTCGTTTTCCTTCTCTACGACGCCGAAACCGCCCAACCCTTAGCCCTCATGGACGCCAATTGGCTCGGCCAAATCCGCACCGGAGCCGCCTCCGGCCTAGCCACCAAATGGCTTGCCCGCCCCGATTCCCAATCGGTCGCCGTCCTCGGCAGCGGCTTTCAAGCCGCCAGCCAACTCGAAGCCGTACTCGCCGTCCGCCCCATCCGCTCGGTTAGCGTCTGGAGCCGCAGCCCAGAAAAACGCACCGCCTTCGCCCGCAACTATTCCAACGCCGCCCCGATGCCCTCCGTCGAAGCCGCTCTCGTCGACGCCGACATCATCATCACAGCCACCCAAGCGAAGGACCCCCTCTTCTCCGTCGACATGATCCGCCCCGGCACCCACATCAACGCCGCTGGCTCCAATGCCCCCAACCGACGCGAGTTATCTACCCAGGTTCTCCAAGCCGCTCACCGCATCGTCGTCGACTCGCTGGAACAAGCGCGCCTCGAAGCAGGAGACCTGATCCTAGGCCTCACTCCTCCCGATTGGGAAACTGTCGAACAACTCCACAATCAACCAGAGAGAAAAAACGCCGCCGAAATCACCGTCTTCAAATCCGTCGGCATCGGCCTTGAAGACGTCGCCGTCGGCGCATGGGTCTACGAACAGGCCCTCGAACAAGGCCTGACCAACCAGCTACCGCTATTCGCCGCCCGTTGACGCCTGCAGATCGGAATCCCGCCAAGCGCTAATCTTCAGCCGCCGACAGACCCAGCAAAGCGGCTCCACCGCATTCGGGGTAACTTCGCTCGCACACACTTCACACTTCCGAGCCGGTTTGGATTTCTCTAAACCTAGGCTCCGATGGGCAGATTCCAAAATTTCGGGATCAACCACAGGTGTCTCTTTCACGGGCGTCTTGCGTTTCATGTCTCTCCGTTCAGGATAGCTCACTTGGCTTACGCCGCGGCTAACTCAGAATACACTTCCAGCGCGTAGCCAGAATTCAGGCTAGCGTTGCAGCGCGGGCAACTCTGTCCCGGCTTCGTCTGCCGGTCGGAACCGTGTTTCAGAACGACGGCCTCCACGTTGTGGGTACACATATAACAATGCACCAGACCCGGCAATACTTCAACCGGGAGATCTTTCTTCGATTTCATACTCATTTCCTCCTGTCTTCTAAAAAGACGTATCGACAGCAGGAAAAGATTCGCGAACCGAAAAATTTAGTCTCCCGTAGCGCCCGCCGGAAGATTGGCATTCTTCGACCCTCGACCGCTCAGCCAAGCTCGCGCACCCTCCACCAGGTCGTAGCCCACCGGCACCACCAGCAGCGTAAGCAGCAAGCAAAGCGTCTGCCCCCCGATGATCGTGATCGCGATTGCCGACCGCTGCGATGCGCCCGAACCCGTCCCAAAAGCCGTCGGCAGCAACCCGGCCACAATCGCAAACGTCGTCATCAGAATCGGCCGCAACCGAACCCGATTCGCCTGAATGATCGCATGGCGCAGATCCTCGCCCTCCCCCCGCAACCGGTTCATGTAATCGATCTGCAGAATGCCGTTCTTCTTTACAATGCCCAGCAACAGCAACACGCCCAACGCGCTAAACAAGTTCAGCGTCCGCCCCGTCGCGATCAACGACAACAGCGCAAACGGAATTGAAAGCGGCAGCGTCGTCAAAATGATGAACGGGTGTATCAGACTCTCAAACTGCGCCGCCAGAACCATGTACATGAAGATGCTTGCTAAACCGATCGCCATCAACATGTTGTTCGTCGTCTCTTCGAGAATCTTCACCTGACCCGAAAACTTCACGGTGTATCCCATCGGAAGCTCCTGTTCGGCAAACACCCGCTGCGCCGCGCTCGCCGCTTGGCCCAGCGACGCGCCCTTGGCGACATTGCCGTACATCGAGACCGCAAATTGACGCGAATAGCGGTCCACCCGGCTCGGGCCGAGCCCATGCTCCAGCTTTGCGATCGAGTCCAGGCGAATCAGCCCTTGCCGCGAGCTCGGCACCAGCAGCCGCCCCAATACCTCAGCATTGTCCCGTTGCGCCGGCAACAAACGCATCATCACCGGATACTGTTCCGACCCCTCTTTGAACGTCGAAATCTGATCCTCGCCGGACATCAGTAGCCGAACCGCTCCCGCAATATCGGCCACGCGGACCCCCAAATCGCTAGCCAATTGGCGATCAATGTTCACCTGCAACTCAGGATTGTTCAAATTCAAATTCACTTTGACGTCGGTGATCGTCGGCTCCTGCATCATGCCAGCGTTGACCGACTTCCCAATCTCAACCAATTTGCGAATGTCCGGGCCTAACACCATCGCCCGAATCGGCGCAAACGTGTCCCGACCCCCCAGTGCGTTCGGGTACGTGATCCGAGGCCGCGCCGAAGCGTACTCCGCCGCCGCCGCTCGCACCTGATTCCCCACTTCAAGAATCGGCCCTCGCTTATCCGGCGGATCCAGCAAAACCGTGATGAACGCCATCGTCACCCGATCCATCATCGTCGAACTCTGCGGAATCACCGCAATCACCCCAGGAACCTTTTCAATTTTCTTCGCAATCGCAAGCGCCGTCCGCTCCGTCAACACAAGCGACGAACCCTCGGGCATTTCAATAAACAGGCCCAACTCGCTCTGGTCTTCCTGCGGCATCCAGTCGCGGCCAATATACTGATAGATCGGATACGTCGACGCCAGCACCAACATCGCCGCCAACCCTACCGCCCAGCGATGCCGCAGCGACCATTCCAGCAGCTTTGTGTACGGACGATCAAACATCGAGTAGTGATGTTCAATCGCCTTCTTCGGCTCGAGACTTCGCGGTTTTCGTTTCAGCAGTCGCGACGCCAGCGCCGGGGTCACCGTAAACGCCACCAACATCGATACCAGAATCGAAATCGACATCGTCCAACCGAACTGGTTCAAATACTTCTTGGCATAGCCCGAAATGAACGCGATTGGCACAAACACAATCACCAGCGAGATTGTCGTCGCGATCACAGCCAGCGTAATCTCATGCGTCGCCTGTATCGTCGCATCGATCACGGGTAGGTCGTATTCATCCAAATGTCGATGGATGTTTTCGATCACGATAATCGCATCGTCAATCACAATACCCACCGCCAGCGTTAGCCCCAGAAGCGTCATCGAGTTCAACGTAAAGTCGAGCCCCTTCATTACTGTGAACGTAGCCAGAATCGACGTCGGAATTGCGATAAAGCTGATCAACACCGTCCGCCAATCCCGGATGAACAGAAACACCACAAATCCCGCCAGCAAACTACCAATCACCAAATGTTCTTCCAGCGCCTCCACCGAATTCTTAATATAGGTAGCCTGCTCTTTCACGAGCGACATCTGCACACCCACCGGCAACGACTGGTTCATCGCCTTCATCTTCGTCATCACCGCATCCACCACCTTCACGGTGTTCATGCCGATCTGCCGACGGACCTCCAACACCACCGCGGGCTTACCTTGATAGTAGGCAAACGAACGGCGCTCGCTGTTAGAATCCTCCACACTCGCCACGTCCCGAATCCGGATCGCTGAACCGCCCACATTTTTCACGATAATGTCGCCGAATTCGGAAACCTTATCCAGCCGCCCCATCGTGCGGACGCCCATCTCCGAGGTTCCCCGCACAATCCGTCCACCCGGCGTCTCGACGTTTTCACTCCGCAGCGCCCGCTCCACCTCTTGCGCGCTCAAGTTGTAAGCGTTCATTTTGTCAATGTCGAGAAAGACATTGATCTGCCGTGTCTGCCCACCCGAAATATCAATCGAACCGACACCGTCAATCGTTTCAAAAGCGCGCCGAATCTGCTTGTCGGCGATCTCGGTCAGCTCCCTAGGCGTCCGATTCCCGCTCACCGCCAGCGTCACAATCGGATCACTATCCGGATCTGACTTGGTTACGGTCGGTGGCAACACATTTGGAGGAAGCTTCCGCATCGCCGCCGATACCTTCTCTCGAACATCCTCCACCGCCTCGCCAATATCTCGCTCCAATACGAACGTAATCGTCAGGTACGCGCTGCCTTCAGAAATCATCGCGCGCATCTCTTCAATCCCGCTCACCGACGCCACCGTCTCTTCCAGCGGCAGCACCACCTGCGAGACCACCTCTTCCGGACTCGCGCCCGGTAGCCGCACCCGGACGTTTACCGTCGCCGGATCCGTCTTCGGGAACAGATCCACCCCCAGGTCCATAAAGCTGAATATGCCCAGCATGACCAGAAACATGATCAGCATGAAAGCGAATACCGGACGACGTACACAAATTTCGGAAAGACTCACAGTGGCTCCTAACTACTCCCGCAGATTAGCAAACTCTAACGTCCATCACGCTACACTGATGGTTTAATGGTAAAAACAGCGTTTCTTTTCCCGGGCCAAGGCTCCCAGTTCGCCGGGATGGGCAAGAGCCTTGTCGAACATTACCCTTCCGCACAAGCGATCTTCGCCGAGGCCGATGCCGCCCTCGGCTTCCCTCTCAGCAAACTCTGCTTTGAAGGGCCGGACGAAGAACTAAAGAAGACGGAAAATACTCAGCCGGCGTTACTCACCGTTTCCATCGCCGCGCTCGCCGTGCTCAAAGAACACGCCATTCACGCCGACTACGTCGCCGGCCACAGCCTAGGCGAATACTCCGCCCTCGTCGCCGCTGGCTCGCTTCGGTTTGCCGATGCCGTCCAACTCGTCCGCCAACGCGGGCGATATATGCAAGATGCGGTTCCCCAAGGGGTCGGCGCCATGGCCGCCCTCCTCAAACTGCCGGAAGGAACCCTCGAAGGCATCCTAGCAGAAGCCGCGGCCGGCGAAGTTGTCTCCGCCGCCAATCTCAATTCGCCAGACCAAATCGTCATCGCCGGCCACGCCGGTGCAGTCGCCCGCGCCATGGAACTCGCCAAAGCCGCCGGGGCTAAACGCGTCGTCCCCCTCCCCGTCAGCGCCCCCTTCCACTGCGCCCTGATGAAACCCGCCCAACTCCGCCTCGCCGCCGACCTCGCCGCCACCGCGTTTTCCGATCTCGCCATCCCCCTCGTCCAAAACTCGACCGCCCAACTCACCTCCAGCGGCAACACCGCCCGCACCGGCCTCATCGACCAAGTCCCCGGAACCGTCCGCTGGACCGACTCCATCCGTCTCCTCATCGCCGAAGGCGTCACCCACTGGGTCGAAGTCGGTGCCGGCGGCGTCCTCTCCGGGCTACTTAAAAACATCGACCCCAACCACAAGGCCGCCCGCTTCGGCGAAGCCGCCGAACTCGAACCAGTCCAAGCCTACTACCGCTGAATCCCCAGCAGCCTTATCCGCTTGTGCAGGCTTCTCCGCCCCAGTACCGCTTCACTCGCCTCTCGCAGTGCAACCGTCCGCTGGACCAATTCCATCCGCCTCCTCCTCGCCGCGGGAGTCACCCCTCGGATAGAAGTCCGCGGCGGCGTCCTCTCCCGTCTCCTCAAAAACATCGACCCCAACCACAAGGCGGCCCGCTTCGGCGAAGCCGCCGAACTCGAATCCCTCCAAGCCTACTATCGTTGAATCCCCAGCAGCCTGATCCGCTTGTGCAGCCTTGTCCGCCCCAGCACCGCTTAACTCGCCTCCCGCAGTGCAACCGTCCGCTGGACCAATTCCATCCGCCTCCTCCTCGCCGCGGGCGTCACCCCTCGGATAGAAGTCGGCGGCAGCGTCCTCTCCCGTCTCCTCAAAAACATCGACCCGAATTACAAGCCCGACCGCTTCGG
>JANXMS010000416.1 GCA_025354525.1 Acidobacteriota bacterium | reverse complement strand
TGGGTCCTTGGAGTTGCCGCATTGGAATGGATCAGGAGTCGATCAGTGGGGCTTCGGAATGTGCTGAGCTCTCTTTGGGTTTGTGCGGGAAAGCGATACCGTCGCCGTCTCGGCGGTGGGAATGTGGAAATCGCATCTTATGGCGATTTCCAAGGGCAGGGGAAAGGGAGTGAAAACCTGCTTTCGGTTTTCCTCGCTTTCCATGGCCCGCCATTTCCACGGCCGACCGCGACGGCCGAATGTACTTGCTCCGCTATCGGCGGGGAAGCGTAGCCGCTGTTTCTACCCACGTGCAACAGCGAAGAACCGTTTTTCTCCCCTTCCAGGTAGGAACTGGTGACGTCATAGAGGAATAGGGCGGGGGGCGTTCCGCAGCGGGCCAGATAGTTGCGCCAAAGTTTGGTCTCGATCTTTTCCTGTCGAGCGCAAAGATCGTCGAGCGCATCGTAGAGATCGTCTTCAATAGGCCGAGCACTTCGGCGACGGCGTGATCGCGGGCCCAGCGGACGGCGGAGAGGCGAGAGCCTTGATCGGCAATGCGAGCCAGGACCAGGAAGAGGGCGAGCTTACCGAGACGGGTGTGGCCGAGCGCGGCCTTAATACCGAGATCGGAGGCGACCTGATAGAGCGCATGGAGGAGGCCGAAGACCGGACCGCAGGTGGGTTCGGAAGCGGGGTCCTGATCGAGTTCGCCCCGCAAGAGACGGCGAAGGGCGGCGATGCGGGGAGCCGGCCAAGAGGAAATATTGAGGAGGGTGCGGTTTTTGACCTTGCCGTCCTGGCGGAAGGACTCGCGAAGGAGGATGGCCGGAGGGGAGTTTCGATTGGGGACCTCCGTGACCGACAGGAGCTAATAATATAGTCAATCATCAATGCAGTCAATGCTGCTTCAAATACTTACATGACTAGATAAACTGACAAAAATAAAGTAACTCGTTTAGGCACACTCACTTCAGGTCAAAAGGGGGAGGAAGATCCGTCGGGAGACGATTTCGAGTCGGTGGCCGGCGAATAAGACTTGGCGCACAATGGCGGCCAAGTAATTGGTCTTTAAGGACGGATCAGCAAATTGCGACGGAGCGCGTCCATCGTCCACACGATTTGCGACATGTCGATGATGTAGAGCGGAGTGCCGAACTCAACGGCAATCGCTTGGATTAACTCAGCCTCGGCGAGGAGGCCAGCGTGCGAATATGTTGGGGTCAATTTTAAAAAGTCGCGCCGCGCCTGAGCCGAGAGCTAAGCACCGGGTCGTCGGAAAGGGCCTCGTTCACATGTGTATCGCGGTAGCGAAAACATATCTCAACGAAATCGCTGCGAGACTCGTAGTACTAGCAGGAGATATGAGAACGCTTTTGGCGGAAACCTTCGAGCAGGTCGTAGCGGCACAACAGGACCGAGTTCTGGCGGTGTGTCGGCGAGTGCTGGGAGAGACAGGGGAGGCCGAAGAGGCGGCGCAGGATACCTTTATGAAGCTACATCGGCACTGGGGGCAGATAGAAGGCGATGCGGGGCCTTGGCTGTATCGGACGGCGGTTAACACTTGCTTAGATCGGAAGCGCGTGCCGCGACGGAGCGAGGCGATGGTGGAGATGGTGGATCGCCGGGCCGGGCCGGCGGAGTTGGCGGAGGTTCGACAACGGTGGGAGCGGGTTAAAATGGCGCTGGGGCAGTTGCCGGCACAGGAGCGGGCGGCGATTACGCTGCGCGATATCGAAGGGTTGACGACGGCGGAGGTGGCGGCGTTTTTGGGTACGACAGAGGGCACGGTGCGGAGCCAGATTGCGGCGGCGCGGATGAAGCTGCGGAGGTTGGTATGACTTGCGAGAAGTGGGACGAGGAGATTGCTTTGTGGGCTGGTGGGGACGAGGTTGGGACCGAATTCCTAGGGCATTTGGAGGGGTGTGGACGGTGCCGGGGCGAGGTCGCCGCGATGAAGTTGGCGATGGGGCAATGGACGGATTGGGCTCCGGCGGTGAGGCGGCGACGGGTGGCTGTGGTGGACCCCAAAAACTAGACACAAAAATGGTTATTGCTTAAGTGTAGGAGGGCATTGAAAATGAAGGAGAATCAATGCCTCGAACACGCAAGACTCACTCGCCGGCTTTGAAAGCTAAGGTGGCGGTGGAAGCC
>JANXMS010000314.1 GCA_025354525.1 Acidobacteriota bacterium | reverse complement strand
TTGGCACTGGCCGAGGCGCTAAATGCCCTACCGAAACTGAACTGACCAGGCAGCGTGGTATATACAAGACGTGGCTTCTATCTAGTTGCAATGAAGCAACTTAGATAGTTTCGACGCTCGAAGGTGGGAAAGTCCCGCTAGGGCTCGCTACGCAGCGACGTCTGCGGATCGATCCGCGAAGCCCGCCATGCTGGTACGCCCGCGCCTACTAACGCGACAACCGCGACTATCCCCACCACCCCAAGCAACGTCATGCCATCTAACGGCTGGACACCATAAAGCATCCCCTGGATCGCCCTCGTCGCGACAATCGCCCCCAACAGGCCGATCCCCACCCCCGTCACCGCCAGCAAGACACTCTCTCGCACGACAATCGAAACGATTGACTTCGCGCTAGCACCTAGAGCCAGCCGGATGCCGAACTCCCGCGTCCGCTGCGCGGTCAGATACGCCAAAGTTCCATAGACGCCCACCGTCGCCAGCAGCACGGATCCCCCTGCAAAGGCAGCCAACAAGAAGAGGACGAACCGGGTATCGCCGATCGAATCGGCCACGTATTCGCTCATCGGTATTACGTCAAACGGGGCGCGACCGCCGTGCGCCGCATTCACCGCGGACGCAATCCCCGGCGCTATCTGCGAAGCCGTCGCACGCGTCTTAATCAGCAACGTCATCTCAATTGACGGCATCATGATATGGGGAATGTTCTCGTCCCGTACCCGCGTAACGCGCACCGCGGCGGTTACGCCGATCACCTCGAGATCGCTCCGCCAACCGGTCCGATAGACAAGCAAGCGCTTGCCGAGCGCGCCCTCGGGCCACAGCCGCTTGGCCAAGCCTTCATCGATAATCGTCACTTTGCGCTGCGCCACAATATCGTCTTCGGTGAAATCGCGCCCCTCCAGCAGCGGTGTGCCGATCAAGCCCAGATACCCGGGGATCGCGCCTTGCTGCGTTGCAAGAATCGGTGGCACCTCAGACTGATCGCCTCGCCCCACCCGACGCTTTTCTTGGTTAGCCGCGAGCGGTAGCGGATTCGCCGCACTCACTGACTCGACTCCAGGAAGCGCGTGGACTCGATCCAGCAGGTCCCGCAGCAGCACCCATTGCCGGGGCGGGTCTGGGTAAAGCTTGAGATTGAACGGCACCTCAACGGTCAAAACGTTAGCCGGATTGAACCCGAGCGGCGCGTTCAGCAGATTCAAGAAGGTCCGCAGCATCAGCCCTCCGCACACCATCGGCACAATCGAAAGCGCTACTTCCGCCACCACCAGCGTCCGTTGCAACCTCGGCGCGCCCATTCCGGCCTTCCCCGATGCGGGTAACAATCCGAACAAAACGCTTGTGGCGACCGATAGGACCAGGGCGAACAGCGTGGCGGGCGCATCTATTTCGGCCCTCGATTGCAGCGGAATGCGAGAGGCACCCAGACTGATGATCGCGTTGAGCCCGAAGTGCGCGCAGAACAGTCCGATGGTCGCCGCGGCCGCTGCGAGCATCATGCCTTCCGTGAGGAGTTGCCGGATGATTCGCGCCCTCCCCCCGCCCAACGCTCGCCGAATCTCAAACTCTCGCTGCCGCGCCAACCCCCGCCCCAGCATGAGACTGGCGACGTTCACACAGGCAATCAGAAGTACAAACCCCACGGCGCTCGACAGTAGAAACAGCGCTGGACGGGCATCGCCGGTCATGTCCTCTTGGAGCGGATGGGCGGTGAACCTGATTTTTGATCCTAGTCCGCGGTCGGCTGGGGAGGCCTGCCATCCTTTGTCTCCCGAGTAGAACTCCGGATGCTCCCGCTCGAATTCCGCCGCCAGCGTTTGCAGTTCGGCGTTCGCCTGAGTAAGCGTGACGCCGGGCCGGAGCCGCGCTACGATTGGGACGCCACGGTACTGGCGAGTGGCGCTTATCGCAGAAGGGAGCCATACATCGATCAACTCGGATTCACTCATCGAAGGCGGCAGAAGGAGCCGAACGCCCTGCGGGAGCCCACCAGCGATCTGCATTTTCACGTCATTGATCCCAACGACTTTGCCGACGACCCCAGGGTCGGCGGCAGACCGTCGGCGCCACAATTCATCACTGATAAGTACAGCGAGCGCCTGCTGCTTGCCCCAGTCGACTCGCGAATCGAGCGCTCGTCCCAGCGCGGGACGTACGCCAAGCAACGGAAGCAAATTGTCGGAGACGCTCGCCGCCGTGACATGCTCCATTTGGCCCTGGTATTCAAGGTTGGCTTCGGTGGATTCGATCATCGATACCTGTTCGAAGGAGCGGCTGCGCTCTTTCAGATCGAGCACCTCTCCCGGCGTCGCGCCTGTGTTGGGGCGATTGCGCGCGTCCACCAGAATGGTGACAATCCGATCCGCGTCCGGATAAGGCAACGGACGCCACAGCACCGCGCGCACCAAACTGAACATCGTCAGGTTGGCACCAATACCAAGCGCCAGCGTCATAACGACGAGGGCGGCAAACCCAGGTGCCCGCAGCAACGTCCGCAGCGCGAATCGAATGTCCTGAGCTACGGTCTCAATTCCGTGGCCCAACCATTCTTGCCGGACCTCCTCTTTAACCTGCTCGATGCCGCCCACCTCCACAAGCGCTTGCCGCCGTGCTTCTTCCCGAGTCATGCCGCTTAAGACGTTGCGGTCGGTCAACTCCTCCACATATGCCCACAATTCAGCGTCGAGCGCAGCTTCTACCCGATCTTTGTGAAGCAGGTTGTGGAGGAGCCGCTTCATCTTATTGAGAGCTTCCATGGCTAGACCGACTCAAGCAGCGCATTCATGGCCTGAACGATTCGCATCCAGGTCTTCTTCTCCACCGCAAGTTGCCGTCTGCCAGTGCGCGTCAGATTGTACGAGCGGACTCGCCGTCCCTCAGCGGATTTCTGCCATTCGCCTTCGATCCAGCCCGCTTGTTCGAGGCGATGGAGCGCCGGAAACAGGGAGCCCGCCCTCACTTGGAATGCGCCACGCGTAATCTGAGAAATGCGTTCTGCAACAGCCAAGCCGTGCATCGGCTGCGGTGCCAGCGTTCGCAATATCAGCAGGTCGAGGGTGCCCTTTAGAAGCTCCACGGCAGGTTCCGGCATCTGTTATAGGAGTCCTATATCGACATTCTATATCAGATACCAAGTTAAGCAATAATCGCCGCAATCGGCTCCCCAAAATCAATATCAATCCGCTTATGCCCCGGCACCTCTAACTTCCTCGGGTCAATCCCCATCTGCCGCAGCACCGTCGCATGGATGTCCGTCACATAGTGCCGATTCTCCACCGCATGAAACCCGATCTCGTCCGTCGCCCCGTGCACCACCCCGCCCTTAATCCCTCCCCCCGCCATCCACACCGAAAACCCGTACGGATGGTGGTCCCGCCCATTAGTCCCCTCCGCCCCCGGCGTCCTTCCAAACTCCGTCGCAAACACAACCAACGTATCGTCCAACATCCCCCGCTGCTTCAAATCCTTCAACAGCCCCGCAATCGGCAAATCCACCTGCGCCGCCAACTCCCCATGCGTCTTCTTTAAGTTACTATGCGCATCCCACTTCCCAGCCCCGCCATTGTTCCCATGGAACACTTGAATAAACCGAACCCCCGACTCGGCCATTCGCCGCGCCGCCAGCAACGTCTCGCCGAACGGCTTCGTCACCGCCTGATCCAACCCGTACAGCTTCTGCATCGACGCGCTCTCACTCGAAAAACGCATCACCTCCGGCACCGCCGTCTGCATCCGAAACGCCAGCTCATAGCTCTTAATCCGAGCCTTCATCGCCGCATCGTCCGGGTACTCCACCTCGGCCAACCGGTTGAACCCACGAATCAAATCAAACTGCCGCCGCTGCTCCTCCTCCGTCGTCGCCACAAACGGCTTCGCATACGCCAGCGGACTCTCCGGCTTCACTTCCAGTCGCACCCCGCCATGCTCCGGCCCCAAATACGACGCCCCATGCGCCCCCGGCCCGCCGCAGCAAGTGTCGATCGGCTCCCCCAGCACCACGAACTGCGGCAGGTTCTCATTCAACGATCCCAACCCGTAATGCACCCACGATCCAATCGTCGGAAACTGCCCCTCCAACACATGCCGCCCCGTGTGGAACTGCATCTGCGCCCCATGGTTGTTGTCGGTCGTCCAAACCGACCGCACCACCGCCAAATCATCGACACACCCGCCCACATGCGGAAACCAATCGCTCACTTCAATCCCGCTCTGCCCCCGCTTTTGAAAACCCACCTGCAGCGGATACAGCCGCGGCTGCGCCTTATGCAGCCCGGCGATCACCTCGCGCAGGTTCTGCTTCACCAGCGGATTGTCCAGCGCCGCATGGTAGGGCGTATCCCCCAACATCCGTCCCGCGTACTTGTTCAGCTCCGGCTTCGGGTCAAACGACTCCATGTGGCTCACGCCGCCAATCATAAACAGCCAGATCACCCGCTTGGCCTTCGGCGCGAAGTGCGGCATGCCGGTCGGCTTCTCAGCCTGCAGCATCGACCCCAAAGCCAGGCCCGTAAAGCCCATTCCAATATCGGCGAGAAAGTTGCGGCGTGTAGACATGGCAGTTAGCGAATCGTCACAAAGTCATTATGGTTGAACAGTGCGTGAACTAGGTTCCCCGGCGTGGCACTCGCCGCCAGAGTTCGTTCCGCCGCGCTCGGCAGCCGACCCAGAATCGTTTGAAACGCCCGGCTCACAAACGCCGGGCCTTCCAGCCTTTTAGCCAATTTCTGCGCCAACTCTTGACTCAACTGGCTATTGGCCATCGCCAGCGCCTGCTGCGGCACCACGCTCTCATTGCGCTGGTAGCACTCGGTCGGGTTCGGCCCGTCAAACACCCTCAAAAACTCCATCTGTGCGTCTGCCGAATGGCTGAAGTAGATGCTCCGCCGCCGCGACTCAAACCCCTTCGTCGGGTCAATGTCGGGCCCTTTCATGGTCCCATCCAACTCCCCCGCTACGCTAAGAATGCTATCCCGCACCGCCTCGCCTTCCAACCGCCGTGGGTTCATCCGCCACAGCCACTGGTTCTCCGGGTCAATCGCCGCGTTCGGATGCCCCTCGGCGCCAGCGGTCGATCGCATCTGGTAAGCCTCGCTCGTCAGGATCAGCCGATGCAACGCCTTCATACTCCACCCGCTCTCCATCAACTCCGTCGCCAGCCAATCCAGCAGCGCCGGGTGCGTCGGAGCCTTTCCATTCAGCCCAAAATCAAAAACCGTCGGCACGAGCGCTGTCCCAAAGTGGCGCAGCCAAATATGGTTCACCGCCACCCTCGCTGTCAGCGGATTCTCCTTCGAACCGATCCACTGCCCCAGCGCCGTCCGCCGCCCCGAACTCTTCGTCGGGTACTCTTTGCCGATCGGCGTATACCCCGTCGCGGGCTGCGTCAACGCCGCCGTCGCCGCCGCCAATTTCTTCTTCGCCTCGCCAAGCTTCTTCTCGTTCGGCTTCTCGCCCGACAACGCCTCAGTCAACTCCGCCTGACCCTTCAGCGCCTGCTCCTGGCCGCGCAGCAATCCCGCCTTCCGCTCTAACTCGCGAGCCTTGGCCGCCAACTCTTCGTACCGTAAATCCGGGGGCTCGGCGAACTTCGCCCGCTCCGCCGCCAACCGCGCCTCCAGCGCCGGCAACTCCGCTTCGGCCGCCGCCAACGCCTTCGGGTCACCGGCCGCTTTCCCAATTGCCGCCTTCGCCGCCGCCAACAAATCCGCGTGGACAAAGCCCCGCTGGTCCGGGTAGTAAGCCGCCAAAGGCAGCGCCACCGCGGCAACCTTCCCCAGCGCCGGACCCAAATGCGTCGGCGTCCCCGGCAGCAGGTCCTTCGATTTGTCCGGCGTCTGAATGTTCCCCCGAATCAGCAAATGCGTTGGCCTATCCAAGCCCGCGTCGTACACCCGAGCCAGCCCGTCCTTCTCCGGATCCACCTGCCCGGCCACCCGGTCCACCCGAACCTCATACGGCTCAAAAATCGCCCGCATTCGGTAGTACTCTTCCTGCGAAATCGGGTCGTACTTATGGTCATGGCACCGGGCACATTTTACGGTCACACCCATAAAGCCCAGCATCGTATGGTCCACCGCGTCCTGCATCCATCCGTCCCGATCAAACTTCGAATAGTTCCGCGCCAAAAAGCCCGTCGCCCGGACTGTATCCGGATCCTCCG
Source organism: Acidobacteriota bacterium (assembly GCA_025354525.1). Taxonomy (GTDB): domain Bacteria; phylum Acidobacteriota; class Terriglobia; order Bryobacterales; family Bryobacteraceae. The sequence continues at coordinate 1,233 of JANXMS010000314.1, read as the reverse complement.
GCGCCACCTCGTCGCCCGCCAGCATTTCCACGATCATCCGGTCGTAAGGCTCGTCCCGATTCAACGCCTCCACAATCCAATCCCGCCACCGCCACATGAACTTTTGGCTATTCCGAACCTCGCTCGCGTTCCGGTATCCATACCAATCGCTATAGCGCCAAATGTCCATCCAATGCCGACCCCACCGCTCCCCATAACGAGCGTCCGCCAGCAGCCCATCGACGACCTGCTCATAGCTCTGCGTAGCCGACCGCGCCATCTCGTCCACTGTCGGAGGCACCCCCACTACATCCAAATACGCCCGCCGCACCACCGTTCCTCGGTCCGCCGCCGCCATCGCCCGCAACCCCCGCCGCTCCCGCTCCGCTCCCAAAAATGCGTCGATCGGATTGCCCGGTCCCGGCGGCGTCGCCCGCACCGGCTTCTCAAACGCCCAGTGCTTCACCTTCGAAACGGCCGAGACAACCCGCTCCTCCCAAGGCGCGCCGTCCTCAATCCAAGCCGCCACCACCGCCAACTCGGCCTCGCTAAACTTGGCCCCAAACTTCGGCATCGCCGGCTTCGCCGTATGCGCCAGCACTTGGTACAGATAGCTCTCTTTCGCCTTCCCCGGCACCATCCCCGCGCCCCGGTCTCCGCCCCGTACCGCCGTCTCCCGCCGCGATAAATCCAACCCCGATTGCCTCGTAGCCCCGTTGTGGCAACCCACGCAACGCGCCTCTAGCAGCTTCACCGCCTCCGGTGTCTCCGCCCGCAGCCCCAGCGCCAACCCGAAGACTATAGCCGCTTTAAACAATGCCCTTGATCACCTCACCCTGAATTTCGGTCAACCGCTCCCGCCGCCCTTGGTGCAGATAGTTCAGCGCGTCCTGGTCCAGCCCCACATCGTCCGTAGTCCGCCGCGACAAATCCAACCCCGATTGCCTCGTAGCCCCGTTGTGGCAACCCACGCAGCGCGCCTCTAGCAGCTTCACCGCCTCCCGCGCCAACCTCAAGACTAGAGCCGCTCTATACAATGCCCTTGATCACCTCACCCTGAATTTCGGTCAACCTTTCCCGCCGCCCTTGGTGCAGATAGTTCAGCGCGTCCTGGTCCAGCCCCAACTGATGCAAAATCGTCGTATGGATGTTCCGCAAATGGTGCGGCCGCTCCACCGCATACAGCCCCACCTCGTCCGTCGTCCCTTCCGCCAACCCGCCCTTGATCCCGCCCCCCGCCATCCAAATCGTGAA
>JANXMS010000270.1 GCA_025354525.1 Acidobacteriota bacterium | reverse complement strand
TCCCGCACCGCGGCCAACGCAGTGTACTCATCGGAGGCGCTGCACAGGATCACGATAGGGGCCGTTCGACTCATCGAATGCACCCGCAAGAACGTGTGGAGCGCCTTACTATCGGTGAGGTCGAGGTTGAGCAGGATGATGTCGAAGGGCTCTTGCTCCAGAGCGGCTACCGCTTCCCCCAGCGTCTCTGCGTGGTAAAGCTCCATTTGCCACGGCAATAGCTTTCTATACTGTTGCTCTTCGAGCTCGTCGAGAGCTTCCTGAACTAGGCCAGCATCCCAGGGGTCTGACTCAACCAGCAAAACCCTGCTGCGGATACGGGCGGGAGAGGGCGAATTCATTGCAAGGAAAGTGGCCCATCTCTCGGAAAAGTCTCAATCTCCTAGCTGGTATTCCTTGAGCTTGCGATAAAGCGTCGTTCGGCCAATCCCAAGCAAATGCGCCGCCATCAAGCGATCACCCTTGGTGTACTCAAGAGCACTTAGAATGGCGCGCCGTTCCATCTCCACCAGCGGAAGAATCGGCGACGACACAAAACTCGGCTGGCCCCCTGCCGCTGGCATCCCTGCCAACGCATAGCCCGCCGCCGCCACCATCGTCAAGGAAGCTTGCGGCAAACGATTGGTCGCGATGAAGTTCTGCAGCGGCGAAGGCAAATCACGGAGATGAAGCAGCGGGCCCGTATTGATGGCCACCATGTGCTGCACTGAGTTCTCCAGCTCGCGTACGTTCCCGGGCCAATCGTATGCCAGCGCCGCCTCCAGGGCTTCCTGCGTAAAGCTGTGGTTCGATCCATACTTACGCAGAAAGTGCTGCAGCAGGGCCGGTATATCCTCGCGCCGATCCCGTAGCGGCGGCAATCGCAACGTCACCACATTCAGCCGATAGTAAAGATCCTGCCGAAAAGTACCCCTCTCCACCTCTTTCGCCAGATCCCGATTCGTAGCGGCAATGATCCGAAAATCGGAGCGCTTCGTTACCGTCGAACCTAGTGGCCGAAACTCCTTCTCCTGCAGCACCCGCAATAGCTTCGCCTGAAGGTCGAGCGGCATCTCTCCAATTTCGTCGAAAAACGCCGTCCCACCGTGCGCCGCCTCGATCAAGCCCATCTTGTCCCGGTCCGCACCGGTGAAGGCGCCGCGCCGATGACCAAACAACTCGCTCTCCATCAGCGGGCCCACGAAGGCCGAACAATCGATCGTCACGAATGTCCCAGCCGGGTTCGTCGAATGGATTGAACGCGCCACCACCTCTTTGCCGGTTCCAGTCTCTCCCAGGATCAGTGCCGGCCAGCGCCCATTGGCGAGCTTCTCCACCATGCGCTGGACGTGACGTAGACGGGGCGACTGGCCGACCAGTAGGGGTGGTTGTTCAAACGCCTGTGCTTGTGCGGTGGGAATCATGAAAGGACCTCAACAAAACGGCCAACGACCGCTCAGATGAACTAGTGCTCACTGGGACCCATTACTCTAACTTTTCTTTGCCCTCTGGAACAATGCCCCAAGCTGCCTTTTCTAGGGGTTTCATGGGGTGACCAAAACCCCCGTAAGCGTGGATTGGCCTAGTTAACATCCCAGCCCACGACGAAGGAATTTGGGAACTTTGGCCGTACATCGAGCAAGATCTTCTGCGCCTGCTTGATGTCTTTCACTCGGCCAACCAGAATCCGCCAAGACTCTGGTGTATTGCCATTCGTGATCGGAGGGCGAGAACGAATCACCACCGGATCATAGCCTTTGCGCAACTGCCGCTCGAGCTGCTCCGCGTTCTGACGAGTGCGAGCCGACGACACCTGCACGGTAAACTCCTTGCCCCTTCCGTAGCTGCGAGGCTGCTCGATCACCGTCAGCTTCACCTTCGTCACGCCAAGCCGAATCAGATCAATTTCTCGCGCCGCCCCGCGCGACAAATCAATGATCCGTCCCTTCACAAAAGGGCCCCGGTCAGTGATGCGAACTTGAGCACTTTGACGGTTGCCTAGGTTACGCACGAGCACCCAAGTCTCAAACGGAAGCGACGGATGCGCCGCCGTCATTTGCTCCATGTCATAGACCTCGCCATTGGCTGTGCGACGACCATGATACGGCTCGCCATACCAACTCGCAATCCCTTCTTCGACCGCCCCAACCCGGGCCACTGGGTTGCTAATTTTTGTTTGCCTCGCGCCACCGCACCCAATCGCCAAGAGGAACGTCAGCGAGCACCCCGCTTTCAGCAAACCCCTATGTTTATTGGTCCAAAATGATGTGCGCGCCGTCATGTGCATAAAAACATTCTGCACTATTTTCGGTTTTTATGCGAAAACACTCGACTTTTGGGCACTCTTGGTCACATCGCCTACTCTTTTTCTCTTGACATTGGGATGGAACAACCTTATATATGGTCACAACTGCGTTCTCTTCGGAGAGCGCCGAAACGATGTTAGGGAGAATCACTTAATGAAGAACGCAACCGCAAAGAAAGCAGCCAAGAAGGCCGCCCCTCCGGCCAAAAAGGCTGCTGCTCCGGTTAAGGCTGCTGCTCCGGCCAAGAAGGCTGCTGCTCCGGTTAAGGCCGCTGCTGCTCCTGCAAAGAAAGCCGCTGCTCCTGCCAAGAAGGTCGCTGCGCCCGCGAAGAAAGCGGCTAAGAAGTAGTCAGCTTTTCGGCTCTTAGTAAACCTCGTACAATCCAGACGGCCCCGGCTTTAACCGGGGCCGAAATCATTTTAGGAGCCTGTTTATGGGTGTTCCGGCTTCTCCAGTAGCAACGCGCGGAAGTTCTCGCCTATGTCGAACAACAGTGTCTTTAGTTGGAGTCGCCGCACTGAATCAGCCTCTAAATCGAGGAACGCAAAATGGTCAGCCTCCCCGATCCGCAGCAGGAACGAACCCATCGATTCCACATGCACCGTTCGGAAGCCCAACCGATGGGCCGTCTCCTCCAATGTCGAGAAAGGCACATGCGCTGTGATGTCCTGTTCACCCGGATTGGCCAGTACATCCTCCACCGTTTGATGCCGCCGATACCCCGTCAGTGACCCTTGCGGAAAGCGGATCTGTTCGCGTTGCGTGTACCCATAGTCGAGCACGAGCAGGTAACCGCTCCTCAGACTCGCGGCCATGCGGACCAGTTCTTTCTCAAGTCCAATCGGACGTTCCACGCGCTCAATGCGTTCATCGATTCCCTCGATCAGCAACCCCTCGCCGAGTGCCCATGCAAAGCCGTCACCATCGCAACCCACTCGCAACTCGCGCCACGCTTCTCCCTCCCGCTGAGCGACGTCCACCACCAAGGCATCAAAAAACTCATGAGCCAGAATCAGCCCCTGGAAGGACTCCGGCCAAGTCCCATAAGCAAGATCAATTGGGACGTACTCCAAGCCCGCAAACGATTCTCGCAGCGCCGCCCGGCCCGCTCCTGGCTGGACGATGGTCGAGATGCCATGCTGTTCGCAAAACCGCCGCAGCAACAGCCCAAAGGTAGGCTGCAATTGCTCGGCCGTATAGTAGTCTCCGTCCCTGCCGAAACGGTCCCGCCGGTAGTATCCCGAGATCGGATCGTACAGCGCAATCTCCATAAACCTCGAAAACGCCAGCGGTCCACGGGCGGCGATTTCAGCGCGAAGCAGCGGTGCGATATTCATGCGTATTTCCAGGGTGCCACGAGGGCACTCGCTCTTTGTCTCCAGAGAGAATAGAATAACGGGCCATGCTTCCTGCATACATTAGCCAAACCAAACCGAACCCCGTCTCGAACCGGGCACCGTGGTACACCAATACCGCTCCTACCTACGCGGGGGTGTTCCTCTGGATCGTGTTCTATCAGACCATGGCGCAAGGCACGATCGACCGGGCAAGCCTCGGGGCCTGCATCGCCGCCCTCGCCGCTGCAGGCTTAATCTGCTACGCACTCTTCTACTACGTCCCCGGGATGCTGGGCATGAAGACGGGCTACCCACTCTACGTCATCGGTAGTTCCACCTTCGGAACCCTCGGCGGCTATGCGTTGCCCGGGCTGTTCATGGGCCTCCTCCAAGTCGGATGGTTCGCCGTCGGGACTTTCACCTCCACTCGATTCATCCTCATGGGCCTCGGCATGGACGCCACACCCGGCACGCCGACCTTCTGGATCGTAGCCGCCGTCTGGACCTACCTCATGGGTACGATTGGCATCCTGGGTATCCAGTACGTAGCCCGGGCCTCCCTGTTCCTCAACGCCATTCCCCTGCTCATGATTCTCGTCGTCTTCTTCCGCGTCCAGGGCGGCATCAGCCAGCACCAGGTCGTAACTCAGACCGACACCTGGGGCGCCGTCGCCACCATCCTGCAAACCGTCATCGGCTTCTTCGCCACCGCCGGCGCGGCGGGCGTGGACTTCGGCATGAACTCGCGCAGCGGTAAAGACGTCCGCATGGGCGGCCTCGTCGGCATCGCCGGAGCCATCCTCATCGCGGGTGGCCTACCGTTGCTCTCCGTGGCCGGAGCCAGGGCCTTGAACCCCAATATCACCAGCTATAGCTACGACGCCGTCATCGGCTCCATGGGCGGCACCATGGCCTCCTCAATGTTCCTGCTCTTCGCCCTGGCCTCCATCGTTCCGGCCTGCTTCTGCGCCTTCATCGCGGGCAACAGTTTCGCCACCATGCTGCCGGGCGTCTCCCGCTCGTTGTCGACCCTCGTCGGCGTCACCATCGCCCTCGTCCTCGCGGGCACGGGCGTGGCCGCTGATCTTCCCGGAGTCTTCGGCTTGGTCGGTGCCTCGTTTGGACCCATCTGCGGAGCAATGGTCGCCGACTACCTCCTGAGCGGCGGGAAATGGGCGGGCCCTCGCGAAGGCATCAACTGGGCTGGCTACGGCGCTTGGGCCATTGGCTTCGTCGTCGGCATCTCCCCGAAGCTTGGCCTGAACCTCGGCGTCGAACCCCTGGCCCTGGCCAGCTTCGTCGTCGGCTTCGTCGTCTATGCCGCGTTGGCCAAAGCGGGCCTGCAGCCGAAAGTGGTTACGGAGAAGCTGGCGTTGGCCGCGGGCCAGAGCTAACCTCTAACCAACATTCCGTTCTACGGTGCCGACCCAAACCGGCACCGTAGAACGCGTCCTTATCGCCCGCTCGGGTAACACCGAGCAAACAGAGCCTCACTCCGATGCTAAACTGTCGCCTTCTGGCTACCGCTCCCGCCAAAGTTCTCCGCTTCGACAAAGGCAACATAGTGCCGCTGAGACAGCTCTTCTCCCAACGCTGCCAGCCGCTCCGTCAGCTCCTTGGCCTCTGGTGTCGGCAATAGCTACGGAGTGCGCTGTAGGGCAACGTAGGGCTCGCTAGGCGGTGTCCCGTTACCCAACAGCGATTACAGCTCGTAAGCCATTCCCTACGGCTTCGGCTTCCGCTTCGGGGCCGGTCGATGTTTAATCACGATCGGCGTTCCAATGTACCCGAAATGTTTCCGGAACAAGTTCACCAGTTGCCGTTCCGCCGAAAAATGCATCTCCCTACGATCCGTAAACACGACAAACGTCGGCGGCCGAAGCGACGCCTGCGTCACGTACTTGATCTTCGTATCCGGCTTCAGCTCCACCATCGCGCAGAACCGGTTCAACTCGCCCGTCGTCACACGATGGTTCGACCACTTGTAAGCCACTTCGATCATGTCGTAAAGCTGGGTGATCCCCTGATTGTTCTTTGCCGAAATGAACGCGATCTGAGCAAACTCCAGGAACTTCAACTCGTCCCGCAGGTTCTGCTCAAAATCGGCCATCTTCTTGTTTGGCGCTATATCCCACTTGTTCACGACGATGATGATCGCGCGGCCCGCCTCGTGGGCATACCCCGCGATGTGGGCGTCCAGATTCAAAATCCCTTCGCTCGCATCGATGATGATCAGCGCCACATTCGCCATCCGGATGTTCCGCTGGGCCATCACGACGCTCAGCTTTTCAGCATCCGCCGTTGTCTTGCCCTTGCGCCGAATGCCTGCTGTATCAACGAATACAAAATCCGTCCCGCCGTGGTGAACCGTTTCATCTACGGCATCCCGCGTCGTCCCCGCCACCGGGCTCACAATGCTCCGCTCCGATCCTACAACCGCGTTGATCAACGTCGACTTGCCCACATTCGGCCGTCCGATGATCGCCACCTTGATCTTCTTCACTTCCGGCGGCGCTTCTTCGCCCGCCTCGAGCTTCTGCTCAATCGGGAAGTCCTCGGTAACGTAATCAAGCAGTTCGTGGATGCCTACTTTGTGCTCCGACGATACGGCGAACAACGGCTCGATGCCCAGCTCGTAAAAGCCCATCGTCAGCTTGTGGCTCTTTTCGGTGTCGATCTTATTTACCGCCAGCACCACCGGCTTGCCCAGCTTCTTCAGCATCTTCGCCAAGTCGCGGTCCGCCGACGTAATCTCCGTACGCCCATCAATCAGAAACACGACCCACGAAGCCGCATCCAGCGCAAACTTGGCCTGCTTCAGAATCTCGGATGGGATCAGGTCGTGATCATCCGGAATAATTCCGCCGGTATCAATAATTTCGAACTTGCGGCCACGATGCGTCGTGATACCACTAATCCGGTCGCGCGTAATGCCCGGCTCATCGTGAACGATCGAGCGCCGGGTACCGGTGACGGCATTAAAAAACGTCGACTTGCCGACGTTAGGCCGTCCGACAATAACTATGATCGGAAGACCTGGGGATTTAACCATAACTTCATTATCGCAGTCCCGGCGCTGTGAGATGCTGCAAATGATGAGAAGACGCGATTTGTTCCCTTTGGCCTTCGGAGTCCCCGCCCTTTTACACGCCCGACCGCTCGCTGAGCAAGGGGCCTCGGTCGGCGACGTCCACTCCGGAACCGCCCTTGTCTGGAGTCGGGCCGACCGGCCGTCAAAAATGCGCGTCAGTTGGGCCACCTCTGACCGGGGCGAACGCACCGTCGTTCCCGGGCCCTATTGCCTCGATGTCACCGACTTCACCGGTCGAATCCCCCTCGAAGGCCTCCCAGATGGACAAAAAATAATTTATGAAGTGACGTTTGAGGATCTCGCCAACCGCGCCGTCAGCGCCCCCATCACCGGTTCGTTCTCCACCCCCGGTCGCGGCGACGTCCGCTTCTGCTGGAGCGGAGACACCGTCGGCCAAGGCTGGGGCATCAATCCAGAATTCGGCGGCATGAAAATCTACGAGTCCATGCGCAAGACGCAGCCCAACTTTTTTATCCACTCCGGCGACACCATCTACGCCGACGGCCCCGTCACCGCCGAAGTCAAACTTAAGGACGGCACCTTCTGGCGCAATGTAACGACCGAAGCCAAGAGCAAGGTGGCCGAAACCCTCGCGGAGTTCCGCGGAGCCCATCTCTACAACCTCATGGACGCCAACGTCCGCCGCTTCCACAGCGAGGTCCCCCAGATCTGGCAATGGGACGACCACGAGGTCATGAACAACTGGTCGGACTCGAAAGACATTCGCGACGACGCCCGGTACAAAGAAAAAAGCGTCCCACTTCTCGTCGCCCGCGGCGAACGCGCCTTCCGCGAATACGCCCCCATCGGTGCCGGCTCAAAGGTCTACCGCCATATCCCCTACGGCCCCCTCGTCGACGTCTTCGTACTCGACATGAGAAGCTATCGCGGACCGAATACCGCGAACCGAGAGGAAGCCGAAACCGCCTTTCTTGGCCGCCCCCAAGTCGACTGGCTCCTTAAAGGCCTCCGCGAATCGAAAGCTGTTTGGAAGATCATCGCAGCCGATATGCCCATCGGCCTTCTCGTCCCCGACGGCAATGATGACCAGAAGCGGCCCCGCTTTGAAGCCACCGCCAACGGCAACGGACCCGCCCTCGGCCGCGAAATTGAAATGGCGCGCCTCCTCACCGGTATCAAGCAAGCCCGCATCCAGAACACGGTCTGGATCACTGCCGACGTCCACTACACCGCCGCCCATCACTATCATCCCGATCGCGCGCAATACAAGAATTTTCTCCCGTTCTGGGAGTTTATCGCCGGTCCCCTCAACGCCGGAACCTTCGGCCCAGGCCAAACCGACGACACCTTCGGCATCGAAGTGGTCTACGCAAAAGCACCACCGAAAGGGGAGGGAAACCTGCCCCCCAGCGCCGGAATGCAGTTCTTCGGCGACGTCGAAGTGTCCGCCAAAACCCGAGTTTTGACCGTTACACTGCGGGATCTCATGGGAAATGCTTTGTTTTCAAAGGAGTTACAGCCGACAAAGATGAGAAATCGCGCGTAACGTGCGAGAATAAAAGAGTTGTCGCAAGAACTTACCAGAAACATCGCCATCATCGCCCACGTTGATCATGGCAAGACGACGCTCGTGGACGCCATGTTCAAGCAGAGCGGCATTTATCGAGCCAACGAAGCGACTGAAGATCGCGCGATGGACTCGAACGAGCTAGAACGGGAGCGCGGGATCACCATTCTTGCGAAAACCACTGGCGTTCGCTACAAGGAATACAAGATCAACATCTGCGACACCCCGGGTCATAGCGACTTCGGCGGCGAAGTCGAGCGGGCGTTGAAGATTGTTGATGGCGTCGTTCTCCTCGTCGACGCGTCCGAAGGCCCCCTGCCCCAGACGCGCTACGTCTTGATGAAAGCGCTCGAAGCCGGCCTGAAACCCATCGTCGTCATCAATAAGATCGATCGTCCCGATGCGCGTATTCAGGAAGTTCTCAACGAAGTGTTCGACCTCTTCATCGATCTCGATGCCTCCGAAGAGCAACTCGAGTTCCCGATCGTCTACACGAACGGTAAGGCCGGCATCGCCACTCTCGATCTCGCCGTCCCGGCCGTCGATCTCGTTCCCCTGTTTGAAACCGTCATCAAAACCATTCCCGCGCCCAAAGGCGATCCGGATGGCACGTTGCAACTGATGGTCGCCAATCTTGACTACAGCGAATACCTCGGCCGCTTGGCCATTGGCCGCGTTTTCAATGGCACCCTCCGCACCGGCGACGAAGTCTCAATCTGCAAGCTCGACGGCACAATTCAGAAAACGCGCATCACCCGGATGTACACGTTTGAAGGCCTAAAGCGCGTCGACGAGACGATCGCCAGCCCGGGCAGCATTCTCGCCATCTCTGGTGTCGAAGGCATCACCATCGGCGAAACCGTCTCCAGCGCCGAGAACCCCGAAGCGCTCCCCCGCATCCAAATCGACGAACCGACGATTGCCATGTTGTTCATGATCAACACGTCGCCCTTCGTTGGTAAGGAAGGCCACTTGGTCACCTCGCGCAACATGCGCGACCGTTTCGATAAAGAACTGTTGACCAACGTGTCGATCCGCATCGAAGAAGCGGGCGGTCCCGATGCCTTTAAGGTCATGGGCCGCGGCGAACTGCAACTCGCCATCCTCATCGAAATGATGCGGCGCGAAGGCTTTGAATTGATGGTTGGAAAACCTGAAATCATCTCGAAGAAGATCGACGGCGTCCTCCACGAACCCCTTGAACTCCTCGTCATCGACGCTCCAGAGCAGTTCGTCGGCGTCGTGATGGAAAAAATGGGCATGCGCAAGGGCCGCATGACCAAAATGATCAACCATGGCTCGGGTCGCGTTCGGCTCGAATTTGAAGTTCCTTCCCGCGGTTTAATCGGCATCCGCAGCGAAATGCTCACCGAAACGCGCGGCACCGCCATCATGAACTCGCTCTTCCACGGCTACGTCGAATGGCAGGGTGATATCGAAATGCGCCCGACCGGTTCCTTGATCTCCGACCGCGGCGGCAAGTCCACCGGCTACGCCATCAACAACCTCCAGGAACGCGGCGTCATCTTCATCGACCCGGGCACGGAAGTGTACGAGGGCATGATCGTCGGGGAAAACTCGCGGAATCACGACCTCGACGTCAACATCGTCAAGGAAAAGAAGCTCACCAACATGCGCGCCTCCTCCGCTGACGATGCCATCCGCCTCGTCCCGCCCCGCATCCACAACCTCGAACAGGCCATCGAGTTCGTCAAGGAAGACGAATATGTCGAGGTCACTCCGAAATCGATTCGCCTCCGGAAAAAGGTCCTGAAGGCAAACCAGCGCTAGCTAACGGCAGATCTCGGCCAGTTGGTCGAGATCTACGTTCCCGCCCGAAATCACAATCCCGACCTTGGCCACATCCGTCGGCAACTTGCCGAACAAAGCTGCGGCCACGCCAACAGCTCCGCTCGGCTCTACGACGATCTTCAACCGTTCCAGTAGAAATCGAACAGTAGCCCGAATCTCGTCCTCCGAGATTAAGACCATCTGCTCCACATGCTGCTGCAGAATCGGAAACGTCAACTTGCCCGGACTCGGTGTCCGCAACCCGTCGGCGATCGTTAGCGAAGGCGGAATGCTCACGCGTTCGCCCTTCTGTAGCGACTGCCACACGTCGTCCGCCAACGCCGGCTCCGCGCCAAACATGCGAATCGCCGGGTTGATTCCTTTCGCTGCCACACAGCAACCGCCCAACAAGCCGCCGCCACCCGTGCACGCGACCATCGCATCCAACCCCGGAACTTCCGCCAACAACTCCAGCGCCGTCGTCCCTTGGCCCGCGATGGTCAGTGGATGGTCATACGGCGGGATCACCGCCGAACCCGTCTTCTCCGCCAAATCGCGGCAAATCTCTTCGCGGTCTTCTTTCAACCGGTCATAGGAAACAATCGTCGCTCCCGCGCCAGCCGTCGCCGCCATCTTCGCGCGCGGCGCGTCCGACGGCATCACCACGGTGGCCTTCGTCCCCGCCCGAGCGGCCGCCAGCGCTACCGCCTGCGCGTGGTTCCCCGACGAATACGCCAGCACGCCCCGGCTTAACTCCTCCGGGGTTAACGAAAAAACGAAGTTGCACGCGCCGCGAAACTTAAACGCTCCGCCCACCTGGAAGTTCTCGCACTTCAAATAAATCCGCTTCCCGGTCTCCCGGTCTAGTGTCCTGGAAGTCAAAACCGGGGTACGATGCGCCCACGGCGCAATCCGGCCCGCCGCCGTCTGAATATCCGAAAATTGAATGGCGAGCATGGGGGTCCTAGTGCCGAGTCTCAAGATAACGCCCGGAGGTCGCGTCGATGAACACGCTCTCCGCGCTCGTTCCGATGCTCTCGCCGTAGATCACCCGCCACGCCACCGTATTGTGGCGCTCGCTCACCTCAAGCAAAAAACTCACCGGAGGATTGGGGTGCTGCTTCAGGTAATCTTCCGTCTTCGCCGCAGCGGTCTTATAAGCCACGTCGGAGTCGATCTTCAAAGCCGCCATCGGAAATGGCTTCATCCGCGGACTCAACCCGTCTTCCTTGTCACTAAAAGTACCCTGCCGAATATTCCCCGGCGCATCCACCGCCGAATAAGTAAACGTCTTCGTTGCCTGCCGAGTGGCCGACGCGAACGTCACCTGCCACGCGCCGCTCTTGCCCGGCGTGCCTTTCACATCCACAAGGTTGATACTCGTCAACTTCACCCCTTGGGCGTCGGCCGCCCAAGCCCGCGCCCCCACGTACATGTGAAAAAACGCCCACTGGCCTGTCACGGCCTCGGGGGCCGGCTCCTTCGTTGCCTCCTTCTTCGGACCATCGGCGCAACCCGCGAGCAACGCGAGGACAATCAAGGGAACGACTCTGAACATTTGCATCCTCACTCCCCTTCAGAATATCAGCACTCGGCCAATCTCAACTTTTTCTGCCGCCCCCACGTCTCTACAATCAGAAGTGCTGAGGAGCGCTCGTTTGATTGATCTTCCGAGAAGCCGAAGACCGTGATCTAGTTCGTAAGGCTCAGCAGGGCAACATCGACGCCTACAATATGCTGGTCTCGCGATGGGAGAAGCGCGTCTACAACTATCTGCTCCGACTGGTCCGCAATCGGGAAGATGCTCTGGATCTCTGTCAGGATGTCTTGCTCAAAGCCTACCAAAACCTCCGCAAGCTCGAAGACGTCGACCGGTTCGCCTCCTGGCTCTTCCGCATCGCCCACAACGAAGCCTATTCTCTCCTTCGCAAAAAACGTCCGGAGAACGACGATATTGACCCTGTCGCCTCCGAGATCGCGGCTACGCTGCCGCCCGGTCCCAGCATGTTGCCCATGGAGACGGCCCTGGCCGTCGATGCCGCCCTCTGCCGCTTATCCCCGGATCAGCGCGAGGCGGTTGTATTGAAGGTTTATCAAGGATTCAAGTTTGAGGAGATGGCCGAAATCCTCGAGTGTCCAGTTTCCACCGTGAAGTCCCGCCTTTATACCGCGTTAGACCTGCTTAAAGAGACGTTGGCCCCCATTTCCCATCGGAGTACCCTATGAGTTGTTCACCGTTTGACCTACGTGATTACGTGTTCGGAGAGCTCGATTCCGCCCAAGCCCGCTCGGTCGAAACGCACGGCCGCCAATGCGCCTCGTGTGCCGACGAACTAGCTCGACTGCGCATCACCGAGACGGCTCTCTTCTCCCTCCGCGAAGAAGAAATGCCCCGTCGCATCGCCTTCGTCTCCGATCAAGTAATTACCCCGCGCATCTGGGAAGCCCGCTGGTGGCACGCCTGGTGGAACTCCGCCCCGCGTCTCGGCTTCGCCTCGGCCGCCATGCTGTCGCTCGCGATCCTCGCCCACGCCCTCATCGAACGCCCCGCCGCCCCGGTCTCGCCCGCTCCCTCTCCCACCATAGTCACCGCCCAAGTCGACCAAGCCCTGATCGACCAGCGCGTCGCCGTCGCCGTCGCCCAGGCCGTCTCCAATCTCGAAGCCCAACAGCAAACCCGCCTGGCCTCCACCGTCCAACAAGTGGAAAAACGCTACTCCGCCCTCCGTCAGGAGGACCTGATGACCTTCGAAGCCAGCTTCAATCTCAATAACCAGAAGCATAAGGCCCGCTACGTCTCCCAGATGCGCGAAGCCGGAACCTTCGCCAACGGCGGTGTGCAATGATTCGTTTCGCCGTCGCCCTCGCCCTCTGCACCCTGCTCCACGCCGCGTCCGTTAGCCGCACCACAATTGCTGCCGTCGAGGACACGCTCAACCGTCGTTTCAAGACCATCGTCCCCGGCGAACCCTACCTCCTCCTCGTCGAAACCAACGGTGTCTATCTCGATAACTACGGAGTCGTCTTCACCGCCAGCGTCAGTCTGGTCGAAGGCCCCTCCGTGTCGCCTTTCCGTGGGGCCATCTCCGCCAAGGAAACCGCCGACCTCCGTAAACGCAAACTCGACCGGCTCCCCAAACTCCGCGACGTCATGCGCGAGGCCCTCGTCGTCTCCGCCGGAATGCTAGACACGGTGCCCATCAACGAACAGGTCGTCGTCTCCGTCGCCCTCCCCCGCTACCACTGGGAAGATCCCGCCGGCCTCCCCTCCCAGATCGTGATGCAGGCTAGCCGTCTAACCCTGGTCAATTTGCAAGTGAACCCGCCCAAGGATAACGCGGCGTTCCTCGCCGCCTTCCGCACGAGAGAGAACTAATGCGCCTTGGCGAAATTCTCCTGGCTAAGCAGTTGCTCTCCCTCGAAGACCTCGAAAAGGCCCTTGAACTCCAACGCGAACGCGGTGAAAAAATCGGCAAGATCCTCGTCGACCTCGGCTTCATCGCCCAGCGCGACATTCTCGCCGCCTTGAGTGAACAGCTCCAACTGCCCTTGGTCACAATCGAAGGTGCCCCCTTCTCCGCTCCCGAACTCCAAGGCCTCTCTCCCCGCTTTCTCCGCCAGTCCCGTTGCTTTCCTTTCGGGATGTCCGACCAGGGCCTCACCCTGGCCATGGCCGATCCGCTCGACTTCGAAACCATAGCCGCCGTCCGTGGCTTCACCGGCATGAAGGTCCAGCCCGTCCTCGCCGCCGAAAACGAACTGCTCGAAGCCATCGATAAGCACTACGGCGAATCCGCCGCCCGTCAGGACGCGGGCGACGAGTTCGGCAACGAAGACGGCAAAGCCGACCTCGAACAACTCCGCGACATGGCTAGCGAAGCGCCGGTCATCCGCACCGTCAACGCCATCATCGCCTCCGCCGTCGAAAAACGCGCCAGCGATATTCACATCGAGCCTTACGAAAAATCCTTCCGCATCCGCTTCCGCGTCGACGGCATTCTCTACGAGCAGGAAACCCCGCCCAAAGAAATGAAATTCGCGCTCATCAGCCGCCTCAAGCTGATGGCCCGGCTGAACATCGCTGAACGCCGCCTGCCGCAGGACGGTCGCATCAAGGTCAAAACCCTCGGCCGCGACGTCGATCTCCGCGTCTCCACCCTGCCCACGCTCTACGGCGAATGCGTCGTCATGCGGCTGCTCGACCGCTCCGCCGGCGACAACTTCTACGACCTCCGCAAGCTCGGCTTTTCGCAACAAATGCTCGACCGCATGGAGTTCTACACCGGCCTCCCCCATGGCATCATGTTCGTCACCGGCCCCACCGGTAGCGGCAAGTCCACCACGCTTTACTCCGCCCTCAAACGCATCAACGGCAGCGAGCGCAAGATCATCACGATCGAAGACCCCGTCGAATACCAAATGGACGGGATCAACCAGATCCACGTCAATAACCAAATCGGCCTGACTTTTGCCAGCGGCCTCCGCCACATCATGCGGCAAGATCCTGACGTCATCATGGTCGGCGAAGTTCGCGACCGCGAAACCGCCGATGTCGCCATCCGCTCCGCCCTAACAGGCCACTTCGTCTTCTCCTCGCTCCATACCAATGACGCCCCCAGCGCCGTCACCCGGCTCGTCGACATGGGCGTCGAAAACTACCTCATCTCCTCTTCAGTAGTCAGTATCCTCGCCCAACGTCTCGTCCGCCGCATCTGCCCTCAGTGCCGCCAAGTCTCCGGCACCGCCATGCGTCCCGAAGGCTACGAAGTCGAATGCTACCGCGGCCGTGGCTGCGAAGCCTGCAATGGCTCCGGCTACTCCGGTCGCCTTGGCATCTTCGAACTCATGGAGATGCACGACGACATTCGAAAACACATCATGGCCAATGAAGACTCGATCGCCATCGCCGCCACCGCTCGCCGCCTCGGCATGCGGACCTTGCGCGAAGACGGTTGGGATAAGGTCGAACACGGAGTGACGACACCTGACGAAGTGCTCCGCGTCACTCAGGACTTCTAATGCCGTCCTCGTTCCATTTCAAAGCCGTAACCCCCGACGGGAAAACACGCACCGGCACCATCACCGGTGAAAACGACAAGTCCGTCGCTCGTGAACTCCGCAAGCAAGGCCTTATGCCGGTCTACGTCGGCCTGGAACAGAAAAAGAGCTTTGAACTCGCCCTCCCCGACTTCGGCGGCAGCCGCCGCAAGGACGTCCTCTTCTTCACCCAAGAGATGTCCACCCTGCTCAACTCCGGCGTCCCCGTTGACCGCGCCCTCCAAATCGCCACCGAACTCACCGACAAGCCGGCCTTTCGCATGGTCGTGCTCGACGTCATGCGCGTCCTCAAAGGCGGGCGTACCTTCGCCGATTCCCTCGGCGCCCATCCCCTTCACTTCGGCGACCTCTACGTCAACATGGTCCGCGCCGGCGAAGCCTCCGGCTCCCTCGGCATCGTCTTTGAACGGCTCAGCGAATTCGAACGTACCCGCGACGAACTCCGCAGCTACATCATCAGCTCCATGGTCTACCCCTGCCTCCTCGTCGCCGTCGGCATCGGATCCATCTTCATATTGATGAACTTCGTCGTTCCTCGCTTCGCCAGCGTCTTTCAAGAAGGGCGCATGGTGATGCCGCTGCCCACTAAGCTCATGCTCGAAGCCAGTCGGCTTACACAAACTTACGGGTGGATGGTCGGCCTCGCCCTCACCCTCGGGCTCATCTTTCTCCAGGCCTTCATCCGTACCACCAACGGCCGCATGTGGTGGGACACCTTCCGGCTGAACATCCCCCTCCTCGGCGACGCCCTCCGCAAAGCCGAAACCGCCCGCTTCGCCCGAGCCATGGGAACACTTATCGCGAACTCGGTCCCCCTCGTGCAGTCCTTGAATATCGCCGGCGCCATCCTCAACAACAAGCGCATCGCCGCCGCCATCGAGCCCATCGCCCTCGGCGTCAAACGCGGCGAAGGCCTGGCCGTCCCCGTCCGCCGCGCTGCGGTCTTCCCTTCGCTAGCCGCCCACCTTTTGAGCGTTGGCGAAGAAACTGGCAAACTCGATCAGATGTTCTTGCGCATCGCGGACGTCTTTGAAGAAGAAACCAAATCCGCCATCAAGCGCTTCACAAGCTTATTTGAACCGATGATCATCCTGGTGATGGGTATCCTGATCGGCGCTCTCGTGCTCAGCATGCTGCTCGCCATCACCAGCATTAACGATGTCGCGGTTTAGGAGTAAAACTATGCAGAGAAGAAGAAAAACCCAGTCCGGCGTAACGCTCATCGAAATGCTGGTCGTCGTTACGATCATTGCGCTCTTCGTGGCCGTCGTCGGGCCCAAAATGCTCAAACGAGCGGATGGTGCCCGCATCACCGCCGCCCGCCAGCAAATTAACGCCTTCGGCACCGCCCTCGGTGCTTACAAGCTCGACACCGGTATCTATCCGACCACCGAACAAGGTCTCGCCGCCCTCAAGATCCGACCGGAAAACGCCATGAATTGGCAAGGTCCCTACATGCAAGAGATCCAGACCGACCCCTGGCAGAAGCCCTACATCTACAACTTCCCCGGCGAGCACGGCGACGAGCCGGACATTATCTGCCTCGGTGCCGACGGCGTCCCCGGTGGAACCGACATCAACGCTGATGTCGTGAGTTGGAAAACCAAATGAACCGGCGGGCGCAGCGTGGCGTTACGCTACTCGAGATGATGATCGTCACCGCCCTCATCGCGATCGTGATCGGGGTCACCTTCCCCGCCATCAACTCGGGTATCGATTCGCTGCGCCTCCGCGCCGCTGCTGATGGAATCGTCAGCCACCTTACCGCCGCCCTCAACCGCGCCGAACGTCGGCAACTCGCCATGGAAGTCGGCATCTTTCGCCAGGAAAACGTCATGCGCTTCATCTCGGGCGACGGCGGTTATCGCAAACAATTCGACATGCCCGAAGGCGTAACCATCACCGGTATCCTTCCCGAAGTCCCCGGCCTCGACCCCAACGCCCCTCGTACGTTCCTCCTCCATCCCGGCGGCGTAATCCCCCGCATCGTCGTCGAAGTCACCAACCGCCGCGGTTTCAAGCGCCTCGTCAGCGTCGACCCCATCACCGGTACCGCCCAAACCCAGGTCGTGCCCCGATGAGGTGTTCCAATGTGATGAAAAGACGCTCTACCGCCGGCTTCACCCTCCTCGAAGTCCTCGTTGCCAGCGTCATCATGGCCGTCGCCATTACCGGTCTGCTTTCGAATCTAACCATCTCGCTCCGTACCGCCGCCCGCCTCACCGAATACGACCGCGCCGTCCTCCTCGCCCGCCACAAAATGGACGAGATGCTGCTCCTCCCCCCTGTCCCGGCCCAACAGATCGTCGAAGGCCGTTTCGACATGACACAGTCCGGCGGCGTCGAAGCCGGTTGGAAAGCCCGCGCCGCAATCTTCGAAGCCCCGCCCGGTGCTGGTCCCGGCATCGAAATTCTCGAACGCGTCGAACTCCAAATCTGGTGGAATCAGGGTGGAAAACTGCGTACGTACCCGCTCGAAGGCTTCCGCAAACGCCTCATGATGCCCGGCGAAGCCACTAACCCCGCCGGAGGCGTCACCCAATGAGACGCCGTAACCAACGCGGCGTCACCCTCCTCGAACTCCTCATCGCCGTCACCCTC
>JANXMS010000232.1 GCA_025354525.1 Acidobacteriota bacterium | reverse complement strand
AGCGGTTTACGGAGTTGAACAAGACCAAGGTCGGCACAGTTTCAGGCACAGGCCTCGACTTGGGTTCCAAGCAACAGCGGTAAGTCGTTTATTATCAACGTGCCCGGGTGGCGAAATCGGCAGACGCAACGGACTTAAAATAAGCGCCTTACGGTGGGAAATAGTAAGATCCAGTGCGAAATTGTTGGAAACAATGGATCAATAGCGTCACCCTGAACACAACGGAACACTCCAGAACAACGTAGATTCGCTACGTTTTCCACTACAGGCAAATTATGGATATCGAGCAGATTGGAAGTGTCATCAGGAAAGCAGTTGTGCCGATTGCGCGATCAGGCTACGGTCTCGATCCTAGAGACCTAGCCCAGGATGCCATGGTGGCCATTCTTGAAGGTAAGGCCGGATCGCCCTGTGAGACGATGGTGTACAGGCGAGCGGGTTGGGGGGCCAAAAATCGGCGACGACAGCGCATCCGCGAATACAAACGCACGGAACCGCTTACAGCAGATTTCGGTCGCCACGTTGAGTCCGGTGAACTTGGTGGAGACGTCCGAGTACTCCGGTTCGAAATCGCCGCACTTCTGGAAATGGTTATGCGGCAACTACCTGACCGAGACCGCAGCGTTCTAAAGTGGATTTTTCGCGACGAGATGCCGAAGGGCGAGGTCGCCAAGCGCCTCAACGTAAGCCAGGCGAGGGTTGCACAGCTCAGGACCGCCGCGCAGGAAAAAATGCGCCGTGCTTTAGCGGCAGAAGGGATCACGTCCACCCATCAATGTCTCTAGCTGTGAAGTAGAAGGCGAGCCTCCTAGTTTGTCGGTGCGGCGGCTTTTTGAGTTTTGCGCGCGACATTACGCTCGACCCGGCAGTAAGGGCAGACTGTCGCTTCTCGACTGATTGACTTCCTACAACTTCGGCAGAGTTCACCCGCCAATAAGAGTGGTATCGGAAGAGCGAATGGGCCGAGAAGTGCACCGACAACAAACCACAGGGCTGGCGATCCCCCGCGGTGCGAACCGATCGCCGCGGTAAGTGCTCCAAAGCACAGAGCGGCAATTATAGTCCAGAATTGTCCCTCGGAGGCGGCGGCCTGAGCAAGTCGGTACTGCAATTCGAAGTCATTCATAGGGTTGAGTTTATCCGAATGCGTGGCAGTACGAGCGAGCCGGCTGATACATGCGATGATTCCCATATGGCCAAGCGAAAGACTTGCCTGAAAAGTGGATGCGACTTCCTGCCAGATTCGGCGTGGTACTGCCGTGCCCACGCTGAGGAACTTCGCCTGAAGCGACGGCGTCAGGACGATGCTGTCGATGCCCTCCACCGAGGAGTAATCGACGGTAAGTCGGTCTCGCCAGGTCCACTCCGCGAAGAGTTCGAGCGGCTCAGAAAATGGTGGTCAGAGGTGTGTAGCGCCGTCAACTCGGAGCGACCACACCGGGTGCTGTTGGATGAGACTGAATTTGCCACAAGCTGGAGTATCGTAATCGCGCAGGAGATAATCGACGCGGAACGCGAGATCAGAAGCGGAACCGGCGGAGACACCCAGATTCGTCAGCATGCGCGTCGCGAGGTTTGGGAGCGGTTCGCAAACCTGGAGAAAGGCCTCATGAGCAACGGCGTTGCCCGTCCCAAGCCGCCCACTCGAACCGCGACCCCTCTCCGGAAGATTTCCGGGCGCTTGGATGATTAAATGTTGCTAATCATCCAAGCTGGTCCCTGTTGGGATGCATCTTCAGATAACTGGATACGATTGAGTGACTTAATCGGTTTTCTCGTCAATAGCGACATTGACGGCATATGGCGGAACCGACGAGTTAATTAGTAACGTGTTGATTTAATGTGACTTAATTAAAGTTTTTGACTAGCTTGGCATAGCTTTTCATAGCTTGTTGTGGTTACGTCGAAACATGAAGCAGCTCACTGTTGTCCAAATTAGCCAAAAACCGTGATTAGGGGCGTTGAAAGCAAAGCATTTGCGTCGGTGCGATTCTCTGTTTGCAGTTGAGGTTGGTTATCGGAGCCGATTATTGGGTTGTTATGCTGTCCAACGTCGGAT
>JANXMS010000224.1 GCA_025354525.1 Acidobacteriota bacterium | reverse complement strand
TTCGGCCCCGCGTCATCGTCAACACCGGCGATGCTGAAGTCCAGTTCTCCGGCCTCGCTCCCGGCTTCGTTGGAGTTTGGCAAATCAACGTGAAAATTCCAGAAAGTGTGCCGCCCGGCAACAACGTCGTCGTCGCCATTCTCCACCTCGGCATCCCGAGCAACTCCAATCGCGGCGGCGGCACTCCCATCCAATGCACCATTGCCGTCCGGTAGCCCTTCATCCAGGCCCCGCAAGTCCGGTCGTTATACACTAGGGGGACGTTTATGAAATACGGTCTCCCTATTCTTCCCGACGCTGCCCTCGACTTCGTAGCGCTCGGTGCCCTCATCCACCGGCTCGACCCCGGTGTCATCCCCTTCCGCAAAGCCACGGAATGCCACATTCACGTCAGCGGCGGTGAATTCAACGTCGCGGCCAATCTCGCCGACTGCTTCGGGCAGCGCACAGGCGTCGTTTCCGCCATGGTCGATTACCCCATTGGCGAACTCATCGGCGAACGCGTCAAAGCGATGGGCGTCAAGCCGTTCTACAAGCGGTTCAAACATGACGGTGTCCACGGACCCAACATTGCCACCGTCTACAGCGACCGCGGCCAAGGCATGCGCGCCCCCGTCGTCTTCTACAACCGCTCCAATGAAGCCGCCGCACAGTTGAAACCCGGCGATTTCAACTGGGACGAAATCTTCAGCGGCGGCGTACGCTGGTTCCACAGCGGCGGCATCTTCGCGGCCCTGTCGAAATCCACCCCCGAGCTCATCATCGAAGGCATGAAAGCGGCCAAAGCCGCCGGGGCTATCGTCTCGCTGGACCTCAACTACCGCGCCAAACTCTGGAATATCCTCGGCGGCCACGAACGCGCCCTGGAAGTCATCAGCCGCATCGTCCAAAACGTTGACGTCATCATCGGCAACGAAGAGGATCTCCAACTCGGTCTCGGCATCCCAGGCCCCGAAGTCGCCGCCGCTTCCAAGCTCGATCCCTCCGCCTTCTTCGGCATGATTGATCAAGTCCGCGCTCAACATCCGCAGGTAAAAGTCGTCGCCACCACCCTTCGCGAGGTCCATTCCACCAACCGGCATAGCTGGGGCGCGGTCGCCTGGATCGACGGCAAAACCTACGTCTCCCCCACCTGCGAACTCGACGTCGTCGACCGCGTGGGTGGCGGCGACGGCTTCGCTGCCGGCCTTATCTTTGGCATGCTCACCGGCGAAGAACCCGAAACCTGCGTCCGGCTCGGCTGGGCTCACGGCGCCTTGCTGACCACCTTCCCCGGAGACACCACCATGGCCTCCGTCGAACAGGTCCGCTCTCTCGCGGCCGGTGGCTCAGCCCGCATTCAACGCTAACCCTCACCGCGGCGGAGCCCCCCTTACAATCGGTTCCGCCGCGCCAACGCCTCGTTCCAACCAATCCCCAACCCAGCCCGATCTCCCAAAACCATCTCCCCGTTCACAAACCGCTCCGTCGGCGTCACCAATTCTCCGCGCCACCCTACCTCCCCCCACTGCATCTCCAAAATCTCGCAATTGCCCAACCCCGCCGCCGCCTGCCCCGTCGCCGCCGTCGAAACCGGCCCGCTCGGATTATGCGGGGCCACCGCCACCCCATATCCAGCCGCCATCGCCGCAATGTGCGTCAACGCCAACATCCCCCCGCAGTGCTTCACGTCCGGCATAATCACCGCCACCGAATGCTCCCGGCATAACGGCGTAAATCCATCCACCCCAAACAGCATCTCGCCACCCGCCATCGGTTGCCGGATCTGCTTCCCAATCGCCACCGTCTCCGCCACCTTCTCTGGTGCCACCGGCTCCTCGTACCACCGCAGCTTCACCCCCTCCAACCGCCGAGCCACCCCCACCGCCTCCGCCACGCTGAACAAGCTATGGCAGTCCACCATCACGTCCACCCCCGCCCCCACCGCCATCCGAATCGCCTCCGTGCACGCAATCCCCTCCTCCGCCGTCACTTTCGGATACCCGTCCCACGGCGCCGCCTTTACCGCCCGAAACCCCTCTCCCACCGCCCGCTTCGCCGTCGCCGCAAACCCCGCCGGCGTCCTCTCCGTCGTCGCCCGGTTTATATTCGCGTACACCGGCATCCTCCCCTGCAACGCACCACCAAACAGCGTCGCTGTCGGCACCCCCAATGCCTGCCCCGCCAAATCCCACAACGCCTGCTCCACCGCGCTATACGCCGTCGCCGCCACCAACCCCCCGCTCCGCGCCAACGGCTCCCCCGCCTTCCTGTAAAAAGAAATTTCCAACGGCGACCGACCGACCATCAACCCCACAAACCGCCCCAGCATCGCCTCCATCTCCCGCCCCTGCGCCGCCGTCGTCGCCGCAAATCCAAACGCGTCCGATGCCTCCCCTAACCCCGATATCCCCTGCAAAGTCCGCACCTCTACCACCAGCCACACCGTCCGGGCCGTCGCCCGCACCGGCCACAGCGTGAAATCTTTGATTGCAACCTTCGGCACCGCCCCCATAACCCCCCCCGCGAGACCGAAAAGTCCTCGACGAGTCATCCGTTTGACATCCTCTTGCAGCATCGATACAGTATCCCTAATCTCTCTGTTAAGAAGGTAAAATCTTGTTAATAAAGAGAAAAACTGAAACCAAGGGGTTCAAATCTATGAAGCAACAACGTGCGCTCCGCAGCTCCGTACTGCGCTCGCTTCTCGCTCTGGTCTCGCTCAGCGCTATCGCACTGGGTCAACAGTCGTCGGGATCTGTCCGCGGCACCGTCAAAGACAGCCAAGGCGCTGTCGTCGTCGGCGCAAAAGTCACGCTCACTGATGTCGCGCAAGGCGACAATCGCGAAGTGAAGACGAACCAGGAAGGCCTCTTCTTCTTCAATCCGCTCAAACCGTCCGTCTATAAGGTCTCCATCGAAGCCACCGGCTTCCGCAAAGTCGAACGCACCGAAATCCGCGTCTCCGCGAACGATCGCCTCGACCTCCCTGACTTCACCCTCGCCGTGGGAGCCATGACCGAGTCCATCACCGTCGAAGCCTCCGGCGTCATCCTCCAAACCCGCAGTGCCGAAAAAGGCGGCGTCCTTACCGGCAATCAGGTCATCAATCTCGCCCTCAACGGTCGATCCTTCCTTGACCTTACCCGCACCGTCCCCGGCGTTGTCCCCACCGGCGGCATCGGCGGCTCCGTCAACGGAAATCGCAACAACCAGAACAACCTCATGGTCGACGGCGTCACCAACATCGACACCGGTTCCAACGGCGGTCAACTCGCCACCATGAACATCGACCAAATCGCCGAGTTCAAAATGCTCACGAACTCCCAGCCCGCCGAATACGGCCGCTCCTCCGGTGCCTCCATCAGCGTAGTCACCAAATCCGGCTCCCGCGATCTCCACGGCACCGGCTACATCTTCCACCGTCACGAAGGCCTCAACGCCAACAACTGGCGCAACAACGTCGAAGGCCGTTCCCGCCAACTGTTCCGCGACAACACCGCCGGCTTCAACATCGGTGGCCCCGCCTACATCCCGAAGATCAACGCCAACCGCGACAAACTCTTCTTCTTCATCGGCATCGAGTGGCAGAACCGCCTATCGCCCAACAATCTACGCAGCGTCACCGTCCCCACCGCCGCCCAACGCAGCGGCGACTTCTCCCGCACCACCGAAGGCGACGGCCGCCCCGTCTTCATCCGCGATCCCCTCAGCAATCTCCCCTGCGCCACCAATGCCGGCGGCGGCGGCTGCTTCCCCGGCAACATCATTCCGGCCTCCCGCATCAGCCGCGATGGTCAGAAAATCCTCAACTTCTATCCCCAACCCAACGTCCCCATCGACCCCCAGTTCAACTACTTGACCCAGGTCTCGGACACCTTCCCCCGTCGCGAAAACATCTATCGCGGCGACTACAACATCAACGACAAATGGCGCTTCTACTCCCGCTTCATCAAAACCAGGTCCGAGCAGGATCGCGCCTACGGCCAATGGAACGCGGACTACAACATTCCCTTCGCCCCCATGAACTTCGGCAACCCCGGTTGGAGCTGGGTCAACAATCTCACCACCACCATCAACCCCACCCTCACCAACGAGTTCATCTTCGGCTCTTCGAAAAACGTCTTAAACATCGACCCTGTCGACAAGACCTTCGACCGCGCCAAGCTCGGCCTCGAATACAAAATGCCCTTCAACGGCGATACCCTCGGGCTTATCCAAAACTGGCGCTACGGCGGCGTTCCCAACGCTCCCGTCACCACCTTCAACGGAACCCCCTTCCGCAACTTCAACAACACCTTTGACATCACCGACAACGTCACGAAAGTCAAAGGCGCCCACACCATGAAGTTCGGCATCTACCTCCACAAAAGCCGTAAAGACCAAACCGCCTTCACCTCCGTCAACGGCGATGTCTGGTTCGATCGCAACTCCCAAAACCCCGGCGATACGAACTGGGCCTTCTCGAACGCCCTCCTCGGCAACTTCGATCGTCTAGCCCAATCCGACAAAGTCCTCAACGGCCAATACCGTTCCTGGAACGTCGAATGGTTCGCCCAGGATAACTGGCGCATCAACAAGAAACTCACCCTCGATTTCGGGATGCGTTTCTACTGGATCCAGCCGCAGTACGACGCCGGCCTCAACACCTCGTCCTTTAACCCCGGCCTCTACGACAACGGCAGCCGTGCTCTGCTCATCCAACCGGACCGCGTTGACGGCGTCAATGTTGGGCGTAACCCCGTCACCGGAGCCATCGTCCCGAACGCTCTCTCCGGCTCCATCATCAACAACGGCAAGTCCTTCGTCAACGGCCTCTACGCCAACGGCATGGGCCTCTCCGGCTCCGGCTCCTATCCCAGGGGCCTCATCAATAACCGCGGTATCCACTTTGCCCCCCGCCTCGGCGTCGCGTATCAACTCAACGAGAAAACCGTCGTCCGGGCCGGCTTCGGCATCTTCTACGACCGCTTCCAAGGCAACCCTGTCTTCGACATGTTGCCGAACCCACCCTCCACCATTCGGCCTACTTACTTCTTCGGTAACTTGGCTCAGGTGGCCAACCTGTCCGGAACCTTCTTCCCGAACAACGTCCGCGGCTTCGACCAAAACGGCAATGTTCCTTCCACCTACCAGTGGAACCTCACCGTCCAACGCCAACTCGGCCAAACCGTTGCTCTCGAAGTCGGCTACGTCGCCAACACCGCGAACCACTTGCTGTCGACTTACGACTTCAACGCCATGCCCTTTGGCTCTGCCTGGCAACGTCAGAATCAGAACCCCCAATCGGCTAACTTGGCGGCGACCTCGTTCGATGGCCGAACCGCCCTCCCCGTCAATCTCTATCGGCCCTACCTCGGCCATGGGGAAGCGGTCGTCACCTCATTCGGTGGCTTCTCGAACTATCATTCGCTCCAAGTCAGCCTCAACAAAAACGCCGGCAAGGGCCTCCAATACGGCGTTGCTTACACCTGGTCGAAAGCCCTCGGCATCTCCTCCGGAGACGGCGACCGCCTCCACCCCACCAACTACCGTTCTGCCAACTATAGCTACCTCGATTTCGACGTCGCTCAAATGGCCGTCATCAACTTCATCTACGATGTGCCCAACCTCGCCAAAAGCTTGACTCCGCTCAATAATCCGGTGGGTCGCGGCGTTTTCGGCGGCTGGCAAGTCTCCGGCCTCATGTCCCTGATCGGCGGCCAACCGGCCAACATCGGCGTCTCCTTCTCCGGCATCGGCGGCGAACTCAACCGCGTCTATACCGGCTCGGAATCGGTCGGCCCTCGCGTCCGGGTCACGGGCAACCCCATCCTGCCCATCGGTGACCGTACCGATCTTCGCTACGTCGACACATCCGTCTTCGCCGCTCCTCAAGTCGGCAGCCAGGGTCTCGAATCCGCCCAACGCATCGTCCGTCGGCCCGGGGTCAACAACCTCGACCTCTCGGTCTTCAAAAACTTCCCCATGGGCAACGAAAGACGTTTCCTCCAACTTCGGGTCGAAATGTTTAACGCCCCGAATCATACCCAGTTCACGGACTTCAACCGCAACGCTCAATTCAACCCAACCTCGGGGGCGATCACCAATCTGCCCACGGCGCTGGGCGGCGGTGGTGGCCGGTTCGGTTTCGGTGCCGTCACCGGCGCTCGCGACCCCCGGTTCATCCAACTCGCGGCGAAGTTCTACTTCTAACTTCAACTAACATGGAGGGGTGATTCGATTCCGTCGCTATCGCCCCTCCCATCTTTCCGCCGTCCTCACGGTCTTCCGCAGTAATGTCCCCGAATACTTCGCCCCCGCCGAAGAAGCCTGGCTCAAACAAACTCTTCACGATCTCTCCTGCCCCCTCTACGTCCTCACCGACCACGACGCCGTCCTCGGCTTCGGCGGCTTCGAAATCGACGACTTCCATAACATCGCCTATCTCGTCTTCGGCATGGTCCATCGAGACCATCATGGTCGAGGATTCGGCCGCCGTCTG
This sequence comes from Acidobacteriota bacterium, assembly GCA_025354525.1. Lineage (GTDB taxonomy): Bacteria > Acidobacteriota > Terriglobia > Bryobacterales > Bryobacteraceae. Next base: position 25,632 of record JANXMS010000224.1, on the reverse strand, counting down.
CTCGAATACCGCCTCGCCAAAATCGCCGCCGCCAAAAACGCCCCCCGCTACGTCACCGTCGATACCACCCCTCACATCGCCCCGTTCTTCGAACACTGCGGCTTTGAGCGTATCGCCTACTGGCCCCAAGGCTACCGCCACGGCTTCGACAAAGTCGACCTCCGCTACGACCTCCTAACGAATCCGGTGGTCGGTAAACGTTAAAAACGGCGTCGGGCTCGCCTTCGGCATGTGGCACCCCGCACACCCAGCGGGCTCGGCCTTCGCGTGGCAACTCTTACAAACCACGTCCACGTTCGCCTTAACCGGCTGATGAGGATCATGACAGCTAACACAAGTAAGTGTCCCCGACTTAAAACACTGACTCGCCTGTAACCCCACCGGCGCAAACCGCACGCTCATCGGGTCGTCCATCTCCGGCGTCGCCGATACCGCCGTCGGGTTTGGAGCCCGATGGCATCCCGCGCACAGCTCAACCTCCTTGCTCGCCTTCGCCGGATGCGCCGCCTTCGGGTCATGGCACGCCCCGCATTGCACCCCCGGCGTCTCTCCCGTCCGGTGGCACCCAAAACACCGTTCCGCGTTCACCTTCGACTGCACCACCCCCAGAGCCGCTTCTCCATCCGCCGGCGTCCCAAACGAATGCCCCGGCGTCAAGCTCAGCTTATTCGGCCCCGCGTACCAACTCACGCGGTGTTCCACCCACTCCCCATTCACCTCCAACACCGGCGTCTTCGCCTGGTGCCCGGCCCCGAACATCCACTGAATCACCGCCTCCGTCTTCTGCCCGCCCTCCGTAATCGTCACGCCCTTGTCCGTATACGCATACGTCACCCCGCCCTTCTCCCGCAGCGTCTTCCCCGCAAATCCCACCCCGTCGTACGCCCGCAGCGCCTGCGGATGCAGCCCCCCCGTCTTGTCTTTATGACAAGGCGCGCACCCGAACGCTACTGCGACTCCGAAAATAAATCCTGCTGCGTAGCGAGCTCCTTGGCCGAAAGCCGCTTCACCGCGGCGAACTCCCGCGCGGCCTCCGCCTTCCGACCTAGCGCCTGGTAAACAGTCGCCAACAGATAATGCGCCTCGCGATAATCCCCATCCGCTCCAATCGCTCGCTCCAGACAAACCACCGCCTCCGGGTTCTTGTTCTTCTGCCACACCAGTTTAGCCAACTGGTAGTTCGCCCGCGCGTGTTTCGGCTTCCGCCGCACCGCCTCCCGCAGCAAACTCTCCGCTTCCACCTTGTCTCGATTCGCCATCGCCAACGCCGCCCCCAACGTAAACAGCCCCTGCACGCTCTCCGGCACCGTCTCCAATTCCGTCCGCCACTCCGCCAACGCCTTGTCAACGTCCTTCTTCCGCCAGTACACCGCCCCCAAATGCAAAGCCAATGTCGGCAGCTTCGGCTGCAAAGCCCGCGCTTGCAGCAGCGTCTCCAACGCCTCGTCGAACCGCTCTTCGACAAGCAGCGCCTGCCCCATCGCCAGCAGCAACTCCGGGCTCTTGGCCTGCTCCATCAACGGCACCAAAAGCTTCTGCGCCTCTGCCGCTCGATTGCTCCGCAAATAGGCCGTAGCCAGCCCCAGCGGAATCGTGGGGTCCGCGCTCGGCATAAGTCCTTCAAACGCCACCGCCGCCTCCGGGTACCGTTCCAGCTCCAGCAAAGCCAATGCCCGTAGCTGCATCGTCTGCCGATGCCCCGCTTGCACCTTCAGAAACGCGTCGAACTCCCCCACCGCCGGCCCCCACTGCTGCGTCTTGAAGTAAGCCAGCCCCAAATTCAAATGCAACGGCCCCAGCGAAGGCCGCAATTGCAGCGCCTTCCGATACTGCACCACTGCCTCGCCAAACTCCTCCCGCCGACTCAGCACCGCCCCCAAATTCGCCAACGCCTCCACGTGCCCCGGATGCGTCTTCAAGTGCGTCCGATACGCCTGCTCCGCCCCCGCCAGTTGCCCCCGTTGCAAAAGCTGGTTGCCCTGTTCAAACAAGTCACCTTGCGCCAGCAGCAGGGCAGGGAACAGAATCAAATACCGCACTAAAGCACCGAAAAAATCTCGACCATCGAAATCGAAATCTCGCCCGCCGTCAACTCCCCGTCAGCCGAAACTTCTCTCGGAAACTCGCCCTTGGCATAGTTCCAAGCCTGCCGCGTCTCCGGGTCCACCACCCAAAAGTACGGGACACCCCAGTCATGGTAAGCCTCGCCCTTCGCCAACGTCTCCCCCAATCGATCCCCCGGCGAAAGGATCTCGACACACAAATGAATGGGCAGTTCGGGGTACGGATCCTGAATCGCATCCAGCCGCTGCACCGCCACGTCGGGCATTAAAAACTTTCCCTCGCGCAGCCGAACGGTCTGCTCGCTTAACGGCTCAAACCCAGCCGCTCGCTGACTCAGCAACTGGCAAAGCCACCACTGAACCTTCCCGTGCTTTCGTGTCCCCATGGCCTTCGGAACCATCACCCCATCAAAATATTCGCAATTCGGCTTGCCGCTGTAAGCCAAATACTCCGCTTCTGAAACCAACGTCTCCTGCGTAGCCATATCCCAAGATTACCTTACTAAATCTCCGAAACAATCTCAACCATCGCAATCGAAATTTTGCCCGCCGTCAATTCGCCATCCACCGCAACCTCTTTCGGATGCTCGCCCTTCGCATAGCTCCCAGCGATCCACGTCTCCGGGTCCATAACCCAGAAATACGGCACGCCCCAGTTATAGTAAGCCTCGCCCTTGGCCAGCATTTCGCCAAGCCGTTCCCTCGGCGAAAGAATCTCGACACACAGATAAATCGGCAACTTCGCGTTCGGATCCTGAATCGCCTCCCGCCGTTGCACCGCCACGTCGGGCACGAACCGACCCATGCTTGTAAGTCCCCCAAGCCTTCGGAATCATCACCCCATCGACATACTCACAATTCGGCTTCCCCCGATAAGCCAAATACTCCGCCTCAGTAACCATTTACCCAGACTACCGCTTCTTCTTCCGCGCCACCAACCGCTCCATCGCCTCCTCCCCCGCCTTCTTCGCCTCCGGCGTCAACGGCTCCGGCGACTCCGCATACTCCCGCGCCGCCCCCGCCAGCCAAAACGCATAAACACAAGCCACTATCACGCTGAACATCCCAAACTGAATCGCCCCAATCTTTAAAACCTTCAACGCAAACAGCGCCACCAACGCATACGCCGGCCCCGCCCCCAGCCCCAGCCACAGCAACTTAGCCTTTGGGCTCACAGCGTTACCCAGCCCCCCTCCGCCGCCGACCGAAATACCCCTTCAATCACGCGCATATTTCCCACCGCGATATCCACCGGCACCGCCACCGTCCTTCCCTCCAACACCGCCCGCGAAAACTCATCAAACTCCACCGTGTACTGGTCCATCACCGGCAACTCCGCCGCCTCCCCATTCAAGAAAATTCGGCACGGCTTATCCGGCGGCGCATTAAACGGAATCTCCATCTCAATATGCCCCTTTGTCCCGTAGAAATGCATCTTCTGGTATGGGAACAGTTGCGTCGAACAGGTAAACGTTGCCTGGCAACCCTCGAAATCCAGCACCGCCGTCGTCAGCCGGTCCGTCCCAAACGTCGCATCCCGTTCAAGCAACCCCAACACCCGCCGCGGCTCCCTCTCGGCCACAAACCGCGAAGTGAAAATCGGGTAACAGCCAATGTCCATCAACGCCCCGCCACCAAAATCCGCCTTGTTCCGAATGTTATTCGGGTCCACGTTCGTATAACTGAAAAACCCTTGAATCGCCCGCAACTCTCCGATCTTTCCGTCCCGCACCCACTGCCGCGCCAGCAACCACTGCGGATGCGTCGCCACCATGAACGCCTCACCTATCTGAACGCCCGTCTCCCGCTGAACGCCCATCAACTGCTCAGCCTCCGCCACCGTCACCGACAGCGGCTTTTCGCACAACACATGCTTCCCCGCCCGCGCCGCCGCCATCGCCCATTCCACATGCAAATGGTTCGGCAGCGGAATATACACCGCGTCAATCAACGGGTCCGCCAGCAGCGCCTCATAACTGTCGAAAACCCGACCAATCCCCAGCAACTTAGCCTTCTCCGGGCTCCGGCTCGCGATCGCCTCGAGCCGAGCCACTTCGCAACCCGCGAATGCCGGCAAAACCTTCGTCGAAAAGAATTTAGAGGTGCTGAGAACGCCCCAGCGCAGATGAGTAGCCATTTGAAAACTTTATCGCTTTTTGCAATTCGGCCGCATCTGTTTGTTTATGCGGAATCTGGTCATCGTCTTGGGCGATCAACTCAACGAAGACTCGGCGGCGTTTGACGGCTTCGATCGCAGTAAAGACGCCGTTTGGATGGCCGAAGCCGCCGAAGAGTCAACTCATGTCTGGTCCCACAAAATCCGGATCGCCCTCTTCCTCTCTGCCATGCGCCACTTCGAACAGCGCCTGACCCAAAAAGGCGTCTGCGTCTTCTATCGCCGCCTTGATGATTTCTCCAACAGCCACTCCCTCCGCAAAGAACTCGCAAGCGCCGTCACTCAGTTCCGCCCCGCCAAACTGATCCTTGTCGAACCCGGCGACTACCGCGTCCTTTCTGAACTCAAACTCGCCGCGAAAAAAGCCGACATCCTGCTCGAAATCCGCCCCGACCGAACTTTCTTCTGTTCCACTGACGAATTCAAATCCTGGGCCTCCGGGCGAAAACAGCTCCGTATGGAGTTCTTCTACCGCGAAATGCGCCGCAAACACAAGGTCCTGCTCGAAGGTAAGGATCCACTCGGGGGGCGCTGGAACTTCGACACCGAAAATCGCGGTAGCCTCCCCAAATCCGGCCCCGGCCAGCTCAAAGCCCCCCTCCAATTCGAACGGGACTGCACGACCAAATTCGTCCTCGAACTCGTCGAATACCGCTTCAGCCGCCATCCTGGCTCGCTCGAACATTTCGATTGGCCCGTGACTCCCGAAGAAGCCGAGGCCGCCCTCGCTGACTTCATCGAACACCGCCTTTACCGCTTTGGCGAATTCCAGGACGCCATGTGGACTGCCGAACCCTGGCTCTATCACTCGCGCCTCTCCGCCGCGATGAACCTCAAACTTCTCCACCCCCGCCAAGTCGTCGCCGCCGCCGAAGCCGCCTATTACGCCGGCAACGTCTCCCTGCCCCAAGCCGAAGGCTTTATCCGCCAAATCATCGGCTGGCGCGAATACGTCCGTGGAATCTATTGGCACTACATGCCCGATTACGCCGACCGCAACGAAATGGGCGCTACCGAACCCCTGCCCAAATGGTTCTGGACCGGCAAAACGGAGATGAACTGCCTCAAACACACCCTCCGTCAAACCCTCGACTACGGCTACGCTCACCACATTCAACGCCTTATGGTCACCGGCCTCTATTGCCTCCTTGCCGGTATCGATCCGAAGCAAGTTCACGAATGGTACCTCGCCGTCTACGTCGACGCCGTCGAATGGGTCGAACTCCCCAACACCCTAGGCATGAGCCAATACGCCGACGGAGGCATCATGGCCTCCAAACCCTACGTCGCCTCCGGCAAGTACATCGACAGGATGTCCAACTACTGCTCCGGCTGCCCTTACGACCCCGCCCAACGCGAAGGCGACAAAGCCTGTCCCTTCACCACAATGTACTGGCAATACCTCGAAAAACACCGCGACAAACTGGCAAAAAATCCCCGCATGCTCCTTCAAATCAAAAATCTCAATCGTCTCCGACCCATCACTCAAAGCGAGGAAACCCTTTGACGTATCTAATATTCGGTGCCACGGGCGGTATCGGGTCAGCCCTCGCGCATACCCTCCTCGCCCGCGGCCACACCGTCCTCGCCTCCGCCCGCGACCCCCACAAACTGGCACTCCTCTCCAGCGCTCTCGGCACCCCCCCTCTCCTCGCCGACTCGACCTCCCCCGCCGAAGTAGCCGACGTCTTCGCCCAATCCGGCCCCATAGACGGCGTCGCCAACTGCGTCGGCTCCCTCCTCCTAAAACCCGCCCACATCACCACCGACGACGAGTGGTCCGCCGTCCTCCGCACCAATCTCGATTCCGCCTTTTACGTCCTCCGCGGTGCCGTCAAATCCATGATGGCCACCGGCGGTGCCGTCGTGCTCGTCTCCTCCGCCGCCGCCCGCCTCGGCCTCCAAAACCACGAAGCCATCGCCGCCGCCAAAGCCGGCATCATCGGCCTCACCCTCTCCGCCGCCGCCACCTACGCCTCCCGCAACATCCGCGTCAACTGCGTCGCCCCCGGCCTCACCGACACCCCCCTTACCGCCCGCATCACCGCCAACGAAGCCGCCGCCAAAGCGTCCACCGCCATGCACGCACTCGGCCGCCTCGGCACCGCTCAGGACGTCGCCAATATGATTGCCTTCCTCCTCGACCCCGCCAACGCCTGGATCACCGGTCAAACCTTCGGCGTCGATGGCGGCCTCGGCACCGTCCGCAGCAAATCCTAGGCGTACACTCAGGGGAAGAGGAAATTCTTTGCCTGACCGCCTAGCCTTCGTCCACGGAACCCTCATCACCGATTCCGGTCCCGTCCCCGATTCCCTCGTCCTTGCCCAAGCTGGCCGTATAACCTACGCCGGCCCTTGGGCCGAAGTCCCCCCCGATTGCACCGTAATTGACGCGACCGGTCTCCACGTCTCCCCCGGCTTCATCGATATCCACGTCCACGGTGCTGACGGTTCCGACTTCATGGACGCAACCCCAGAAGACCTCCACCGCGTCTTCGCCTACCATGCCCGCCACGGCGTCACCGCCCTCTGCCCCACCACTGCCACCGCCTCCCACCCCGAAATCATCGCCTGCCTCGAAGCCATCAACGCCTACCGCTCCGGCCCCCTAACCACCGCCCGCGCCCTCGGCGCTCACATCGAAGGCCCCTATCTCTGCCAGTCCAAACGCGGCTGCCACCTCCCCGAATTCGTCCGTCCCCCCGTCGAAGCCGAGTGGCGCGAACTCCTCGAACACGGCCCCCTCTCGACCATGACCCTCGCCCCGGAACTCCCCGGCGCCCGGCCCCTCATTGAAGCCCTCCGCCGCCAAGGCATCATCCCCTCCGTCGGCCATAGCGAAGCCCTGTATCACGAAATCGTCGAAGCCCTCGACTGGGGCGCCTCCCACGCCACCCATCTTTACTGCGCCATGACCGACGCCATGAATAACCGTTGGCGCGGCACCCCCAACCCCCGCTCCGCCGGCATCGTCGAAGCCGTCTACCTCGAAGACCGTCTCTCCAGCGAACTCATCACCGACGGCAAACACCTCTCCCGCGAAATGATGCTCCTCGCGTTCCGCAACAAAGGCTACGAAAAACTCGCCATCATCTCCGACGCCATGCGCGCCACCGGCATGCCCGACGGCGAATACACCTTCGGCCCCCGCCACGGCATGGTCACCGTCGTTAAGGATCGCGAAGCCCGCATCCCCGATGGCACCGCCCTCGCCTCCTCCGTCTTCGCCATGGACGAAATGGTCCGCATCTTCCAACAAGCCACCCGCGTCCCCCTCTGGCAAGCCATCCGCATGGCCTCGCTAACCCCCGCCGAAATCCTCGGCGTCGACGACGAACTCGGCAGCCTTCGCCCCGGCAAAGCCGCCGACATTATCCTGCTCGACGACGTCTGCCAAGTCCACGGAACCTGGATCGCAGGCCAGAAGATAAACTAAAACTCTGACCGACGAAAAGCCCAACTCGAACTCCTGTGGCTGCACCGCCGAAGCCGTTCAAAACCATTTCCGCTCCGCCGGCGTCGGGTTCCTCTAAGGTGTCCGCCTCCTCATTGATACTTCCATTGAGGGGCTGGAGCCCAAACCGAATACCGGTTCCAAGATCACGGTCGAATAGCGGGTTCTCGATCTTATTGGTCCAGACGCCGGGGCCCCATTTCGGTTCACCCTGGATCGGCTGAATTTTCATAACCCGGCAAAAATCGCCGTGGATCCTTGCGGTCTCCATGTGCCATCGAATAGCTTGGCGTTCAATGGCGTTTCTCGAACCGTCCAGAGTCGTCCCATCCAACCCGCTCCCTTGATCTCACCCTCGGCTTGACGACCCGGCGTGAAGCTACTTCTCCGCCGTCCGGCAAGACCGGCGGTGGCAATACGGAAGCAGCCATATCTGCGACTCCGCGCGAACAGCCTTTGAATTAGGACACAATAGAAGCTTAATGGATCCCACGAAGCTCCGCAGTTACTCCTGGTTCAACGGCAAGGAATACTACAACTTTTCCCGGCGCGCCAACATCCGCGCCCTCGGCATCTCCCGCCAAGCCTTCCACGGCAAACCCGTCGTCGGCATCTGCAATTCGTTCAGCGAACTGAACAATTGCAACGCCCATCTGCGCATCGTCGCCGATGCCGTCAAACGCGGTGTTTGGGCCGCCGGTGGCTTCCCCCTCGAATTCCCCGTCATCTCCCTCGGCGAACAGTACATGAAGCCGACCACGATGCTCTTCCGCAACCTCATGGCCATGGATGTTGAAGAGTCCGTCCGCGCCAACCCCGTCGACGGCGTCGTCATGCTCTGCGGCTGCGACAAAACCACCCCCGCCATGCTCATGGGTGCCGCCTCCGCCAACGTCCCGTCGCTCATCTTCACCGGCGGCCCCTCCCTCTCCGGCAACTACAAAGGCAAAGTAATCGGCCAAGGCACCGACGGCCGCAAAATCTTCGACCTCTTCCGCACCGGCAAAGTCTCCCCCGAAGAACTCGAAGAAATTGAAGGCTGCATGGTCCGCTCTTCCGGCCACTGCACCGTCATGGGCACCGCCTCCACAATGGCCGTCATCGCCGAAGCCCTCGGCATGTCCCTCCCCGGCTCCGCCGCCATCCCCGCTCCCGATTCCCGCCGCCTCGCCCTCGCCGAAATGGCCGGCCGCCGCATGGTCGAAATGATCGAAGAAGGGCTCACCCCCTCCCGCATCATGACGAAGCAAGCCTTCGAAAACGCCATCGCCGTCGACATGGCCATCGGCGGCTCCACCAACGCCGTCGTCCACCTTCTCGCCATCGCTGGCCGCACCCCCCACAAACTCGTCCTCCAGGACTTCGACGATATCTCCCGCCGCACCCCCTTTCTCGTCAACGTCCGCCCCTCCGGTGAACATATGATGGAGGATTTCTTCTACGCCGGCGGAGTCCCCGCCGTCATGCGCGAACTCCTTCCCAACCTCCACGGCGACGCCCTCACCGTCAACGGCAAAACCATCGCCGAAAACGTCGCCGACGCCCCCAACCACAACCACGACGTTATCCGTCTCGCGTCGAACCCCATCTACGCCGAAGGCGGCACCGTCATCCTCCGCGGCAACCTCTCCCCCAACGGTGCCGTCTTCAAGCAGACCGCCGCCTCTCCCCATCTCTGCTCCCACACCGGTCCCGCTTTTGTCTTCGAAAGCTACCAGGACATGCACGATTCCATCGACTCCATGGACCTCCCCGTCGATGCCAACACCGTCCTCGTCATGAAGGGCGGCGGCCCCCACGGTGCCCCCGGCTTCCCCGAATGGGGCCACATCCCCATGCCCAAGGTGCTTCTCGAACAAGGCGTCTCCGACTGCGTCCGTATCTCTGACGCCCGCATGTCCGGCACCTCCTTCGGCACCGTCGTCCTCCACGTCTCCCCCGAATCCGGCATCGGCGGCCCCCTCGCCATCGTTCAAACCGGAGACCTCATCACCCTCGACGTCTCGACGCGCCGCCTCCATCTTCACGTCTCTGACGATGAAATCGCCGCCCGCCTCAGCAACTGGAAACCCGCCCCGCCCCACTACACCCGCGGCTACGGCAAGCTCTTCCTCAATCACGTCACCCAGGCCCATCTCGGCTGCGACTTCGACTTCCTCCAAGCCGAATGAAAGCCCGCGCCGCGGCCCTCTGCGCCATCCTGATCTGGCTCCTTTGGGTGGTGAACAAGGGAGCCTACAAGGGCTACTTCTCCGGTGACGAACTCGACCTCTTCGCCTGGATGCGCTTCACCACCGCCGACACGTTTTTCTGGGGTTTCCTCACCCCCCAGTTCTACTCGACCAACTTCAGACCCCTCGGTCACCTGATCTTCTGGAGCCTCTACCAAACCGTCGGCCTGAACTTCCCGTGGTTCCTCGCCACCGTCCAACTGCTCCATCTGCTGAACCTCGCCCTCCTCTGGCGCCTCCTCCCCGGCGCCTGGCCCGCCCGCGTCTGCGGCCTCGGCCTCTTCGCCTTTCACATCGCCTGCTTCGATGACTACTGGAAGTCGATGACCCTCTTCGACGTCCTCTGCACCACGTTCTGCCTGGCCGCCCTCATCGCCTGGACCCGCCGCAACCCCTGGTGGTCCCTCCTCCTATTCTGGTGCGCTTATAAATCGAAGGAGCTAGCCATCGGCCTCCCGGTAATCCTCCTCGCCTACGAATACTGGCTAGGAGAAAAACGGTACCGCCAACTCGCCCCCTTCTTTGCGATCTCCTTCCTCTTCGGAATCCAAGCCATCCTCCAACAAGGCGGGCAACAGGGCACCTACGGCCTCCGCCTCACCCCCGCCCTTCTCGCGCAAGCCATCGACTTTTACGCCTCCCAGATCCTCATCCTGCCCCACCTCGGCTTCGCCCTCCTCCCCATCCCTCTGCTTACAAAAGACCGCCGCGTCTGGTGGGGCCTAGCGGCGTTCGTCATATTCCTCGCCCCCATGTTCCTAGTCCCCAACCGCCTCCTCAGCTCTTATCTATATCTCCCCCTCGCCGGCCTGGCCTACGCCTATGCCGCCTTCGCCGACCGCACCAACTGGCGCTACGCCGCCGCTGCTCTCCTGCTCTGGCTCCCTCTCAACTACGCCCTCCTCCCCCCTCTCCGTTCCACTTTGATCGCCGAAGCCAACGAAACCAAAACCTATCTCGCCTCGGTCTACGGCTTAGCCAAGCGCCAGCCTGAACTCCGAACGTTTCTGATCGATGGCCAGCCCGACCATCTCCAATCCTGGGGCGTCAAGGCCTCCCTTCAACTCGCCTTCGGCACCCAGGCCATAGAGACCCTCTCCGTCGACGCCCACCCCGAGTCTCAGACCGCCCTCGCCCTCCTCAGTTGGGACCGCCCCGCCCAGCGCCTCTACACCCTTTCCCGCATCGGCGAGCAGCAGGACTCTGCCTGGATCGAGATGACCCGTCTCACCCCCGTCTGGCAACTCGAAAAGGGCTGGCACGGTCGGGACTCCAGTTTCCGCTGGACCGAACCTTACGCCACCGCCCGCCTCTGGCGTCCCGCCGAAGCAACGAAGTTCCAAACCGAAGTCAACATCGGCCTCGCTTACTTAAAGCAAATCGGTCAGGTGACCCTGGAAACAAAACTCAACGGCCAGACCCTCGGCCGCGAAACGTTCACCAAGCCTGGCTGGCAGACCGTGACTTACTCCCTCCCCCCCGCCCCTGCTGCCCGAGCCCAGGTCGAATTTCTCGTCTCTCCCCCCTTCCAACCCACGAACGGCGACCCCCGCAAACTCGGCATCCCCATCGGAGCCTTCGGCTTCCGCTGATCGACCGAGTTCCCCCTGCTGGCGGCGTGAGTGCAGTAAAGGTAGCATTTGTGATGGCTCCCTACGGAAAGTACACGTGGATTGTTTCCGATCCGGAGATGCTGGGCGGCACGCTCGCGATTCGGGGCACAAGGCTGTCCGTTAGTTTGATCTTGGAATGTCTGGCTTCGGGTATGACTCTCGCGGACATTGACGAAAGTTTCGCCAACGGCTTTCTCCATGAGGTGCTCCCTGACGTTCTGTCAGTAGCCTCAGAGTTAGCCGATTCCTTCCGCTCGGCGGCATGAGGATGAGGCTGCTCGACGCGAACATGGACGTACATCTTCGCTCGCTCTTGCCAGAGAAGGGAATCGCTGCTGAGTCCGCTTCGTATCGGGGCTGGGCGACGTTGAAGAACGGTGCCCTTGTGACCGAGGCTGAGGGTGCCGGATTTGATTATTTGCTCACCCGCGATGTACTCTTCGCTGAAACTGATGCAAGGGTTTTGCAGCGATTCCCTAATTTCGCAGTTGTAGTCGTCACCTTGCAGCAGTCGCCCTGGTTCCGCTACCGGGAGTCATTTCTCGCCGCATGGGGAAAATCTCCCATAGTTCCGGTGCCGGGCCGCCTTGTCTTGTGGCCGACTTCGCGCACGTAAACTCCGGCGTCCCGTGCGATGCGCCCGGCCCACTAACCCCGATAGAAGATACGCCATGCAGCGACTAGATGCCGTCACGGACCCGCCAGCGTCCCCAGCCTCTTGGGCCAACGTTACATCAGCGCGCCTATGTCAATCTCTCGATTCATCGCTAAAACTTTCTTCCTTCTCCAGCCCTCCCTAGCCCTTCCCGCCGCCGTAATCTACGACGGCGGCGGCCCAGACGGTGTGAATGGAACGAACCTTTCGATCTGTACGACTGCGCAATAGTTCACTCTCGGAAGCGCGGCAACGCTCCATTGCCTAATGTTCTTCGGCGCGGCGAACGTCGATGATGTACCAATCCGGTTCTCCGGAACCATCGGTTTCCGTTTCCTCACGGACAACCTGGGCGCCCCCGGCACCAGTCTGTTACTGGGCAGCGACTCAACCGTTCAATTGGTGAACAAACAATACAACAATTTTGGCACCGCCGAGTACCGCTTCCTGGTAAACCTCGGGTCCATTCCGCTGACCGCCGAAACCTACTGGTTGGCCTTGCATGAAGGGCCGATGGGAACATCGTTTGACGGAACTGAGATCTTCTGGAACACCACCTCATCCGCGCCATCGGGTACGACAGCTAGAACTTTAACGCACTTGACGGTTTGGCCGGCCTGCTTACACGAACGACGCCGATCCCGTGCCTTCCACCTGGGCCATGCTGCTCAGCGGCGGCGGACTTCTCCTCCTCCGCCGCACTCGCCGCAGCGTCTCAGAACCGCAACAAACGAACGGGTAGAATGTTAGGTATGCAGCGCTTTCTTGCTCCCCTCATCTTTCTGCCCGTCCTTCTACTCGCCGACGGTGCCTCCGGCCTCTCCTGGAAAACCCCCGCCACCTGGAAAGCCCTCCCAGAACGCCCCATGCGCGCCGCCACTTACACCGTCCCCGGCACCCCCGAGGCCGGCGAATGCGCCGTATTCTACTTCGGCCCCGGCCAAGGCGGTGGCGTAGAAGCCAACATCACCCGTTGGGAAGGCCAATTTCCCACAAAATCCAGCCCCACCAAACGCACCGCCGGCAACGTCGCCGGGCACAAAATCACCCACCTCGACCTCTCCGGCACCTACGCTTGGTCCCCCTCCCCCATGTCCCCCGACCAGGTCATGAAGCCCGATTACCGCATGCTCGGTGCCATCGTCGAAGCCCCCCAAGGCTCCGTCTTCTTCAAATTCACCGGTCCCGCCAAGGTCGTCGCCGCCCACGAAGCCGCCTTCAAAACCATGATTCAAGGAATCACCAAGTGACCTCCCGCCGACTCTTCCTCGCCGCCTCCTCCGCCCTCGCCGCCAACGCCGCCGAATGGCCCCAATGGCGCGGCCTCGCCCGCGATGGCAAATCCGCCGAATCCGGCCTCCTCAAACAATGGCCCGCCGACGGCCCCAAAGTCCTCTGGACCGCCACCGGCCTCGGCGAAGGCTATTCCTCTTACTCCATCGCCGCCAGCAAACTCTACACCCAAGGCCAACAAGGCAAAACCGAATTCGTCATCGCCCTCGACGCCAATACAGGCAAAAAACTCTGGCAAACCCCCGCCGGCGGCAGCTACAACGAAAGCCGCGGCAACGGCCCCCGCGGAACCCCCACCATTGACGGCCAAATGCTATACAGCATGTCCGCCGACGGCACCCTCTCCGTCCTTAATAAAGCCGACGGCAAAAAACAGTGGGAACTCAACGTCGTTGAAAAATTCGGTGCCCACGTCATCCACTGGGGCATGAGCGAATCCCCTCTCATCGACGGCCCCCAGGTCCTCGTCCAGCCCGGCGGCCGCGGCGCTTCCGTCGTCGCCCTCGATAAAACCAACGGCAAAATCATCTGGAAGTCCGGCTCCGACCCCGCCGGCTACGCCTCCGCCATCGCCTTCGATTTCGGCGGCATCCGCAATATCGTCACCTTCACCGGTGAAGGAGTCGTCGGCCTCAACGGAGCGACCGGCGAACAACTCTGGCGCTACGACAAAGTCGCCAACCGCACCGCTAACATCGCCACTCCGCTCTTCACGAACGGCCACCTCTTCGTCAGCTCCGACTACGGCACCGGCTGCGCCCTTCTCAAACTCTCCGCCGCCGCCGGCAAGGTCAAAGCGGAAGAAGTCTATTTCAACCGCGACATGAAGAATCATTACTGCTCCAGCGTCCTCGTCGGCGAGCATGTCTATGGCTTCTCCTCGAGCGTCCTAACCTGCATGAAACTCATGACCGGCGAAGTCGCGTGGCGCGACCGCAGCGTCGGTAAAGGCCAACTCATCTTCGCCGACGGCATGCTCTACCTCCAAGGTGAAGGTGGCGTTCTCGCCCTCGCCGAAGCCACCCCGGCCGCTTACAAAGAAACCGCCCGCCACTCCATCGGCCGCGGCGACTTCCCCGTCTGGACCCTTCCCGTCGTCTCCGACCGCCGCCTCTTCGTACGCGACCAGGACAAACTAACCTGCTTCGCCCTCACTTAGTAATCCACCCGCACCAAAAACAACCCCCGACCCGGCACCGTATTCCCCGCCCGTGCCCGGTTCGGCCTCTCGAGTAACTCCACTAACCCCGACCCCGTTAAATTCCCCCGACCTACTTCAATCAACGTACCCACTAAATTCCGCACCATATGCTTCAAAAAACCACTCCCATGCACCCGATACACTAACAACGATCCCTCCTCGCTCAACTCCGATCCGAAAATCCGCCGCACCTTTGATCGCCCCAACGCGTCTTTCGCATCCGCCGCCGCAAAGGTCGAAAAGTCGTGCTCCCCACACAACAACGGTGCCGCCTCCCGCATCGCCCCCACGTCCAGCGGAAACGGATGATGATGCACATACCGCGCCAAAAACGGCGGACACAACTCCTCCCGCCAAATCCGATACTCGTAGTGCTTCCCTCGCGCCGAAAATCGCGGATGAAACTCCAGCGGAACCACCTCCACCCCCACAATCCGAACCGCCGCCGGCAACAAGCGATTCAACGCCCGCTGTAAATTCTCCACCGGAATCGGATTTGTTGTCGTGAACGCCGCCACCTGCGCCAGCGCATGTACCCCCGCGTCCGTCCGCCCGCTCCCCTGAATCGACACCGCCACCTTCGTCGCCCGCCGCAGCGCCGACTCAATCAGCCCTTGAATCGTCTCCTGCCCCGGTTGCACCTGCCAACCCGCATACTCGCTCCCATCGTATGCAATCGTCAGCCGGATTCGCCGCACTTCAGACGACATTCCGCGATCCCGGTTTCGTCACCGGCAAACCCCGTTTACACAAGGGACAGTTCTCCGGCCCGTACGCCGTCACCTGCAATGTAGCCAACGCAACCCGCTTCACGCCCAAATCCACCTGCCCGCCACTTCGGTCGATGATCGACCCCGCCGCCAACACCTCCACCCCGGCATCCACCAAAATCTCAATCACCTCGCGCAAACTCCCCCCCGTCGTAATCACATCTTCCACCGCCACCGCCGTCTCCCCCTGATGAATCTCAAACCCGCGCCGCAACGTCATCTGCCCCGTAGAGTCCCGCTCCGTAAACAAAAAACGGGCCCCCATCGCCCGCGCCACCTCATGGCCAATAATTAACCCCCCAATCGCCGGGCTCACTACGATGTCGACCTTCCGCCCCCCCGTCAGTTTCGCAAACGCCCGCCCCAAGCCCACACCAAAGTCGAATGCGTGGTTCGGGTGCTGCAGAACCTTCGCACACTGCAAGTATTCCGGGCTATGCAGCCCGCTCGTCAAACGAAAATGGCCCTTCAAATAGGCGCCGGTCGCTTCAAAGATCGACAAAACTGGATCAGACATTCCCGATCAGCATAGCAGCACCGGCCCTCCATTCCCAAACGTCCCAATATCGAACATAGAACATCGATAAGTCTTGCGTTAACATATAGATGTTTCCTGGAACAACGGCCCTGTAGAGATCGTCCTTCCCACTACTCCCTATTCGAACCTCATGATTTCAATCAGACGTCCAATCAGCCTTTTCTGCGCCCTGCTCATGGTGAGCCCGGCAGCCCTTCCCCAACAGCCGAAACAGTCCGGTGCCTCCATCGGGAACTGGTGGCAAAGCCGCCTCACCGAGCCCTACTCCTGGCGCGACGTCGCCCCCATCAACGTCAGCAACTCCAATCGTCTCGATCAGTTGCTGCGCGCCGGCAAACTCTACCTGTCCCTTCAGGACGTAATCGCCCTCGCCCTCGAGAACAACCTCGACATCGAGCTCCAACGCTACGGACCCAAAATCTCTCGGGCCGACTTTGACCGCGCCAACGCCGGCGGTGCCGTCCGCGCCGCACAAAACAATATCAATACCGGAACCACCGGCGGCGGCAGCCAACTCGTCAACGGCATCCAAAGCTCCGGCCAAGGCGTCGGAACGGTCAGTACCGGTTCCGGACTAAACGTCCAGAACCTCGACCCCGTCTTCACCTCGACCACGCAGTTCGCAAAACAAACCCAGCCCCAGACCACTCTTTTTAACACCGGCACCAGCTCGCTGATCTCCGAACGGACTACTTCTACTTTCGGCATTAGCAAAGCCTTCCTCACCGGCACCAGCGTCAGCATGGGCTTCAATAACTTCTTCTCCGACCAAAACTCAGGCCGTCTCGATTTCAACCCGTCCAAGACCATTAACGCCAACATCCAAGTCCAACAACGACTGCTCCAAGGCTTCGGCTTCGCCGTCAATAATCGAAACATCCGCATCGCCCGGAATAATTACAAGGTGTCCGAGCTCGTCTTCAAACAGCAGGTCATCGCCACCGTCGCCAGCGTCATCGGCCTCTATTGGGACCTCGTCGCCGCCAACGAAGACGTCGTCGTTAAGCGCCAAGCCCTGGCCCTGAACCAAAAGCTCTACGACGATAACAAAAAGCAGGTTGAAATCGGCACCCTCGCGCCCATCGAGATCATCCGCGCCGAAGCCGAAGTCGCCCGCAGCCAACAGGAATTGACCATCTCCGAAACGAATCTCCTCCAACAGGAAACGGTCCTCAAAAACGCCCTCTCCCGCACCGGCGTAGCCAGCCCAGCCCTCGCCGATTCCCGAATCATCGCCACCGATAAAATCCGGATCCCCGAAAACGAACCCGTCCAGCCCATCCAGGATCTTGTCAACAAAGCCATGGACTTCCGCCCCGAAGTCGAGCAGTCGCGAATCAATATCGATAGTTCCAAGATCGGTCTCGTCGGTACGAAAAACGCCCTCAAACCCACCGTCGACGCCTTCGGCAGCTTCCAGAACAACGGCCTCTCCGGCCTCTTGAACCAGTTGCCCGTCCCGCCCGTGCCCGGTGCAACGAACCTCAACCCCATCATCCGTAACCCGGCAGCCGTCGACGGCTTCTTCCTCGGCGGTTACGGCACCGCCATCGGCCAAGTCTTCCGCCGCAATTTCCCGGACTACTCCTTCGGCGTCACTCTCAATATCCCGCTTCGCAACCGCGGCGCGCAAGCCGACATGCTCCGGGAACAACTCGCCGTTCGCCAAAGTGAGGTCCGCCTCCAACAACAGTTGAACCAAGTACGTGTCGACGTCCAAAATGCCGTCATCAGTCTCCAGCAGGCGCGCGCCCGTCACCAGACTTCGGTCAAGAATCGGGTCCTCCAGGAACAGACCCTCGACGCCGAACAGAAGAAGTACACCCTCGGTGCCTCCACCATCTTCTTCGTCATCCAGGCCCAGCGCGACCTCACCTCAGCCCAAGCCAACGAAGTCGCCGCTCTCAGCGCCTACGCCCGGTCTCGTAATGATCTCGAACGAGCCACCGGCCAAACTCTCGTTGCTAATAGCATCGAGATGGACGAAGCACTTAATGGCACCGTGGCTAGACCGCCCAGCACCGTCCCCGGCGTCCAGTAGTCGCGTGTTTCGTTTTGGGAGTCCCAAAACGGAACACACTCCCAAAATTGCACGGTTCCTCTCGTACTACAGGCAATATATTCCTAGGTATATTGCCTGTTTAGCGCTGAAATAAGGCGACCTCGGGTTTCTTCGAGTTTGGCCACTTGATTGCTCTTCTTATTTGCGTGATGAAACCAGTCAAGGCTCAGGCGGAAAAGGTTGTTCTCGCCTTTCCCCCTCAAGTTCGGCCCTCCAAAAGCAGTTTCCCCCTTATTTCCTCATAAACCCTGCCCAACCAATCTGTCCGAGCCTCTATCCTGGGATCATCAACGGAACTCATGCGGTTCCTGCGTTGTACACTCCCGTTGTAAACCTTAACAGCCCGCCTTTGGATCCGTCCAAGGACGGGCTGTTTTTTTTTAACGAAACGCTCCCTTCCTGCCGATAGACGAAGATATGATCGATCTAGCTTTTCAACTCAGTCTGATGCATCTCAATCTGTCCACGGCGATGGAGGAAGCGAAGGTTGTGGGCGACTTAGATTGCCAGGAGGAGAGTTTGAAAGAGATGGAGCAGTTGGCATCGCTAATCCCATCTTAGGGCCTGGCTTCGTTCCGTAATAGCACCGCCCACATCGGCAGCGAAACCGCCCTCTCTTCCGCCCGCGGCCCCGCCTCGGTGACCCGCCCGCGCCCGAGCGCCTCCGCTCCCGAGCAGCTGTCCCCTCCGGCCCCGGCGACCCGCCCGCGCCCCCAGCGGCTCCGTTCCCGAGCCTCTTTCCCCTCCGGCCCCGGTGACCCGCCCGCGCTTCCGCTACCCGCCTCCAGCCCCTGGGTCCAGTTCCTCCCGGTACCCCTTAGCGGCGGACCCGTAAATCACCCACTACGCCTATATGTCGGCGTGGGTTCGTTTCGCTCCGGCGAGGACGCACCCCAGTCGCTGGGCTCCTTTCCGCGGTGCAAAGCGGTGCCTCCCCCGAAGCACGCCTCCTCGCTCGCGCCCCCCCCCACTCCGGCGCGGGTTCGCTCCGAGCCCGGTTAAGCGCGGTCCTATTCCGCGTCGGCCGAAGCGCCCCACTCTTTCTCAAGCATTCGAGAATACTCTCCCGATGCAAACAAATCGAACTCAAACTCCGAAGAGTGGATCTGCGCATGAGGCGACAACGAAAGATAACAGGCGTAAAGTTGGTCCGCGTATCGATAGTAGTTCCGCGTAAACTCCGTCGCCAAATCCGTCCGCACCGGCACTTCGCCGAAGATGCTGTTCAAGCCAAGCGCCCGCGAGAAAATGGCACGATAGTCCGCCACACCCCACTTCCGCAGCTTCGTCTTAACCGCCTCCGGGGGATCTTCCACCAGCAAATTCGCGAAACTTTGCTCCTTCACATTCCGCTGGCGCAGCGTCTCCTCACGAGCAACCAGATCCATGCACTGCTCAATCCAACGCAGCAAATCCTTGCCGACGTAGTAAAGCATCCGAATCTCGCAATACCGCCCATCCAACAGCTTTCGATCCAACTCGTCGACCGAAAATTCGTTGTTTGGTAAAAGTCCCTGCAACATCATGCTCGCACGAGAACTCTCGACAAGCTTGTTCGGCCCGTTCGAGTCCGAAAACGGGTGGAGGATCAGCGGAGGCATTTTCCAATGCTGGACGCTAGGAGTACGCAAGATGGCGGCTGGTTCTGACACGTTGAGACGGGATCCCTTCCTTTCAGTCTAATCGGTCGCATAGCCCAATTGTATTAGGGAGCATCTCACTTTCTCGCCGTTAACCGTACCTTGACCGAAATAGTTTGTCCGGCCCGCAGCACTTTCACCTCGACTTCGTCTCCCGGTCGCTTCTGCCGCAGCAGCACCGTGAAATCCATCAGGTTCCCCACGTCCTTCCCGTCGAAGCCGATCATGATATCGCCCGCCTTTAGCCCCGCCACTCCAGCCGGCGAACCATCCCGGACATCTGCGAAGCGAACACCCTTCGGCGGCTCCGCAAAATCAGGAATCGAGCCGAAGTACGGCCCATAACCCGACGATCCGCCCGACGATCCGCCCGACGACTGCGCCGTCCCGGAATGAGCACTTTGCGGCGGCAGCACCCGAACGTACTGCGGACGCTCCTGCGAAATTAGCTTCTCGGCCACCTCGCCGACGTAGGCCAGCAACTTGACGGCGTCGACGGCATTGATCTTATCCCAGGTATCGCTCGGCTTGTGATAGTCGGCATGGAGCCCCGAGAAAAAGAACAGAACCGGCACCTGCTTGGTCGTAAAGCTAGTATGGTCGCTCGATCCGTACCCCGCGGTCTCCGACGTATCAAACTGCAAGCCGTGCGTCGACGTCCCGTCCAGTATCGCCTTCAGATTCGAACCCGTCCCGCTCCCGCCCACGAACACCCGCCCGTCCTTCACTCGTCCAATCATGTCCATATTGATCATCGTCACGGCCTTGGCCAATGGCAACTGCGGGTTGTTGACGAAAAAGCTTGAACCGAGCAATCCCAACTCCTCGCCCGCGAACGCCATGAACAAAATCCCCCGCTTCCGGTTCGCCATCGCGCCGAACCGCTTGGCCAACTCAATCACTCCGGCCGTGCCGCTCGCGTTATCGTCCGCCCCGAAGTGGGGCTTGCCCGCCATGCTCGGCGCCATTGAAAATTGCTGGCCCAAGCCCAAATGGTCGTAGTGCGCGCCCACCACTAAAAACTCGTTCGACTCACCCGGCAGATAACCGACCACGTTCCTCACCTGCCGAACCTCCCGCGACACGTCCGCGCGCAGAGCCACCGAGACGTTGCCCAGTAGCTGCGACCGTGGCTTCATATCCTTATCGATGCCCTCGTGGATCTCCCGCAGTTTCAGCCCCGCGGCCTCTAGAAGTTTCTCCCCGACCTCGCCCTTCACCATGATCGCCGGGATCCCCGCGTTGGCTGGACCGGCGTTTTTGGCAAATTTCTCGATCTCGCCATAACCGCTCGAAAGAACGTCGCTAAGGATGATCGCCGCCTTGGCTCCGTGGAGCTTCGCGTTAGTTGTCTTCGAATCGAACTGCGCGTGCCGGGTATACACCCGCCCGTTGAAGGTCGCCTTGTCGTCAGTCTCCTGCGGCTCCCGCCGCAGCATGACGACGACCTTCCCTGAGACGTCCACGCCTGCGTAGTCATCATAGTTATATTCGGGCGCAGAGATGCCATAGCCGACAAAAACCGCCTCACCCGAAAAGTCGCCCGAACTGGACATGTTCAGCGGGATAAAGTCTTCGTTGAACTTCACCAAGGTCTTCTTCCCTTGCATCGTCAGCGTTAGTCGGTTCTTACTGCCGAGCTTAGCCTGCGTTGTAACAGGGAACTTCTGGAAGTAAGAGGAGTCAACGGGTTTCAAGCCGGCCGCTTTGAACTCGCGGGCGATGTAATCCGCCGCCTGTTCCAGCTCCGGTGTTCCCGTGCCACGACCCTTCAGCTTTTCGCTTGCCAGGTACTTGATGTGGGCTAAATAGGCCTGTTCAGCAGGTTCAGCGGCCGCGAGCAAAGCCGCGGCAAAGATACTCAGAGTAGCAAGGCGCATGTTACGGGTTTAATGGAGAGGGGAGTTTCAATTCACAGCCACAATTCTCGCCGGCGTTCTTGGCCGTCTTTTGATAGTCGATCTCGAATTCGACGATCTGCTTCAACTGGTCCCAACTGACGCTGCCCGACAGGCGGCGGCCGTTGACGAAGATCGTCGGCGTCGAGTTCACTTCGAGCGCCCGACCTTCGGCCCAGTTCTTCATCACCTCGGCCTCGGTCGCCTTCGTATCGAAGCACTTCAATAGGTCCGGTACGTCCAGCTTCTTTTCGACGCCGAAGCCTTCGAGTTTCGACCGCAGGTTCTCGGCCGTCGTCAGTTCCTGATTGGCGAAGATCCAGTCGTGATAGTCCCAGAATTTGGCCGTATCCTGGCGGAAGACGCAGCGGCCGGCGATCGAGGCTGACTTGGCCCAGTTATGAATCTGCTCTAGCGGAAAGTCCTTGAAGTAGACCCGGACTTCCTTCGAAAACGCCGCGTTCAGGTTGTCCCGGATCATCTTCGCCTCCTGCTTGCAGTAGGGGCACTGGAAATCCGAGAAGACCACCACGACCACCGAAGCTCCCGGGGTTCCGTAGCCGGGTTGCAGGTCGGTCTTCAGCAGGTCCAGATCTTTCTTGAACGGGTTGTTCGCGGCTTCAAGAACGGTGCCCTGGATGACGCGCTCCCCGTTCTTTGACACGAAGAACTGCTGGGCCTGCCGCGCTGCGCCCATTGAACCGGCCACGGTAACCGAAAGGAGACCTTCGATCGGCGAAGGCTGAGGATCCGAGATAACGACGGTGATCTGTTTCGGCCAAACGTAGAGATGGCGAATATAGGCCTCCATCGTGGCCTTGTCGAGGAAAGACGGCTTCTTTGCGGGGGCTGGAGTTTGGGCGAACACCGCAGCAGTTAGTAGGAGCGCGAGCAGGACCTTCATATTCCTTTTATTACAACATGGGGAGGTGGCCGCCGTGGTACGATCCTCCATGCTAATCCGAGTCGGGTTCGAACTGGTCTACCAATTCCCGCAGGATACGCCGTTGATTTTGACGGTGGACGTCCACCATTCCCGGGGCGAAGATATCGTTTCGAACGAGTTTCTGGCTACCGACCCTGCCGTCCCGATTACTGGCTATCTAGATGGCTTCGGCAACTGGTGCAGTCGTCTGGTCGCGCCGTCCGGAATGTTTCGCATCACGAATGGAGCCGTGGTTCGGAACTCTGGTTTGGCCGACCCGGTGGTGCCCGAAGCTTGGCAGCAGACCGTTGAGACCTTGCCCGAGGAGACGCTGGTCTTCCTGCTCGGAAGTCGCTACTGCGAAACGGATCTCCTGTCCGATTTTGCCTGGAGCCGTTTCGGCGACACGCCATTGGGCTGGGCGCGCGTGCAGGCGATCTGCGACTATGTGCATAGCCATATTGCTTTCGATTACCAGCGGGCATCGCCGACGAAGACCGCTTGGCAAGCCCAGCAGGAAGGTGCTGGCGTGTGCCGCGATTACGCCCATTTGGCCGTCGCTCTCTGCCGCTGTTTGAATATGCCGGCGCGCTATTGCACGGGTTATCTGGGCTACATGGGGACGCCGGTTCCGCATGGCTTGGGCGACTTCGCGGCGTGGTTCGAGGTCTTTTTGAGCGGTGCTTGGCACGTCTTCGATCCGCGCAACAACGAGCCACGAATGGGTCGAGTGTTGATCGCCCGCGGGCGCGACGCCGCCGACGTGGCCATCGCCACCACGTTCGGGCCATATCTCCTCGACAGCTTTAGGGTTTGGGCGGTGGAGGCTGATAAACTGGCGGAGTGACCCTGCACGAACGAGCCGCGAAGATTAAGCTACTTTTGATGGACGTCGATGGCGTCCTGACCGATGGGACCTTGTGGAACGTCCCGACCGCCGATGGCGGCATATTTGAGACCAAGGGGTTCGACTCTCAGGACGGCATCGGACTGCAATGGCTGAGCTGGTACGGCATCAAGACCGGCGTCATTAGTGGCCGCGTTTCGCCTGCGACCGAAGTTCGCGCGAAGCAGTGCAAGATGGCCTACATCTACCAGGGGCACATTGAGAAGATCCCAATCCTTGAAGAGATTTTGAAGGACTCGCAGATCGACCCTGAGTCGGTGGCCTACGTCGGGGACGACTTCACCGACGTAGTGATTATGCGTCGGGTGGGGTTCGGAATAGCCACCGCCAACGCCCGCGACGAGGTGAAGGCGGCGGCGCATTGGGTGACTCCGAATCGGGGCGGGCAGGGCGCGGTCCGCGACGTGGTGCAACTGATTTTGACGGCGCAGGGGCATTGGCCCGAGATCGTGAAGAAGTACGAGCTATGAGACAGCGAGTGGGCCTCGAAGCCCTGGGCGACGCTGGGCCAGGGTTTCTACATCAACTGACCGGGGTGATCGCGGCGCATCAGGGCGACATCGCCTCGGTGGAGATCATCGAGAGTGTGACGAACTCGCGGACCTATCTGGAAGTCGAGCTACCCGGCGATCCGGAGGCGATGCTGCGCGACCTGCGGGCGCTCGAATGCGTCCGGGATGTCGAGTTGGTCGAGACGCTGCAGAAGGTCTACGGCAAGCGGATCATCATCATGGGTGGTGGGGCGCAAGTGGGGCAGGTGGCGATTGGGGCGATCATGGAGGCCGACCGGCACAACATCCGGGGCGAGCACATTTCGGTAGATACGATCCCGCTGGTGGGGGAACAGGCGTTGGCGGCAGCGGTTCGCGCGGTTGCTCGATTGCCTCGGGCTAAGGCGCTTGTCTTGGCGGGTTCGCTGATGGGCGGGGAGATTGAAACGGCCGTCCGGGAGGTCCGCGCAAAGGGGTTGCTGGTCGTCAGTTTGAACATGGCGGGTTCGGTGCCCGACGCGGCGGACTTGGTGGTGACGGATCCGGTGCAGGCCGGGGTGATGACCGTGATGGCCATTGCCGAGACGGCGAAGTTCTCGATCGACAAGCTGACCAAGCGGGTGTTTTAGGATCGCCGTGCGGCCGCTTTTGGCGATCATTGCCGTAGGTTTGTTGTCGCGGCGAGTGCCGCTTGGCAATGTGCTGTGGGACAAGTACATGGGGGACGTGCTCTACGCCGCGATGGTGTGCTCCATCCTTGGGCGATATTGGGCGGCGGCGTTGGTGATGGTCGTAATCGAGTGCTTCCAACTGACGGGGATCCCGGCGGGGTTGCTGACGAACGACTGGTGGGCGTTACGGATGCTGGCCCGTTTGTTGGGGACCACGTTCAGCTTCCTCGACTTGGCGGCTTACGGGGTCGGGATTGCCGGGCACCGGGCTTTGGCGGGATATTTCGCACGACGCGGGCTGTCTCGACGGCGGTGGTGGATGCCAGGGTCGGAGGTCGAACGACTGGTCAGCTCGACGGATGATGGAGTACCTTCAGCTTCCTCGACTTGGATATCTACGTGGGGCCTTGCCGGGCGCTGGGCTATGCCAGAATATCTCGCCCGACGCGGGCGGGTTTGGCACCGGTAAAGTTTGGTATCCGGGTACGCTTTAATTTGCCGGTTTGGCGGTTGGGCAATCGTTCAGCAGACTCCGGTCCGGAGACGACCGGTTTGCGGAACGAAGCCGAGTTTGTGAGCCGGGGTTTCGTCGCCGGTTTCGCGGTTGGGTTGTCAAAGAGCGAACTACGGTTCGGGGGAAGCGGGGTTCTGCGGAACGAAGCCGAATTTGTGAGCCGGGGTTTTGTGGCCGGTTTCGCGGTTGGGTTGTCAAAGGGCGAACTACGGTTCGGGGGAAGCGGGGTTCTGCGGAACGAAGCCGGTGATGCCCGGGTCGCGGGGTTGGGCTTTTGCGGAACGAAGCCGAGTTGGCGAGCCGGGGTTTCGTGGCCGGTTTCGCGGTTGGGTTGTCAAAGAGCGAACTACGGTTCGGAGGAAGCGGGGTTCTGCGGAACGAAGCCGAATTTGCGAGCCGGGGTTTCGTCGCCGGTTTTGCGGTTGGGTCGTCAAAGAGCGAACTACGGTTCGGGGGAAGCGGGGTTCCGCGGAACGAAGCCGGTGATGCCCGGGTCGCGGGGTTGGGCTTTTGCGGAACGAAGCCGAGTT
>JANXMS010000192.1 GCA_025354525.1 Acidobacteriota bacterium | reverse complement strand
CAAAGGTCACGGCACCAACCCCGTTCTGCGTAGCTACGGTAGTCGCGTAGGACGTTCCCACAGTGCCGTTCGGCAGCGTGGCAGTAGAGATCACGAACGCCGCGGCAATGGTAACCGTAAAGGTCCGCTGAGCGGTCTGGGCGTTTGAGTCTGTGGCGGTGATGGTAAACGTCGAAGCGGCGGCCGTCGTGGGCGTGCCGCTGATGGCACCAGTAGACGGAACCAGCGTGAGGCCGGCAGGCAGGGTTCCGGTGGTGACGGCGAACGTCACGGCACCAACCCCGTTCTGCGTAGCTACGGTAGTCGCATAGGACGTTCCCACAGTGCCGTTCGGCAGCGTGGCAGTAGAGATCACGAACGCCGCGGCAATGGTAACCGTAAAGGTCCGCTGGGCGGTCTGGGCGGTCGAGTCTGTCGCGGTGATAGTAAACGTCGAAGTGGCCGCCGTCGTGGGCGTGCCGCTGATGGCGCCAGTAGACGGGACCAGCGTGAGGCCGGCCGGCAGGGTTCCGGTGGTGACTGCGAACGTCACGGCACCAACCCCGTTCTGCGTAGCTACGGTCGTCGCGTAGGACGTTCCCACAGTGCCGTTCGGCAGCGTCAAGGTAGAAATCGTGAGCGCACTACGGACGGTGATCGAATACGTCCGTGCAGCGACGCGCAAGGCTGCATCCGTCGGCGTTATGGTGAAAGTAAAGGTTCCCGCCGAAGTCGGCGTACCCGTTATCGCGCCGGTGCTCGTGTTGAGAGTTAAGCCCGTCGGAAGCGGTTCCGCACCGAGGGCAAAGGTCACGGGAGCCACGCCGCCGCTGGTAACGATCGTCGCGCTATACGCCACCCCCACGGTGCCCAACGGCAAGCTAGCCGTCGAGTTCGTAAACGCGTTCAAAATTGGCATCGCGTAAAACTGGGTATGATTCAGGCCGCTGCTATCGGTAACGGTGACACCGAAACTGAACGTGCCGACAGACGTCGGGGTACCCGAAATCAGTCCGGTGCTGGGGGCCAAAACCAAGCCCGGCGGCAACGACCCGGTGGCAAGTTGGAAGATGTACGGACCCGTGCCTCCGGCTACAATCAGCGCGGACGAATAAGCTTGGCTGATCGTGCCCCCAGGCAACGTAGCGCTCAACAGCGGCGGACCGCCAATCGTATGCGAGAAAACGCCTTGGGCGCTACGGCCGTCGGTGTCGATGGCAGACACCGTAAAGCTGTAGGTCCCCGACGAAACGGGCAAACCCTCGTAGCGGCCCGTCGCAGGGACAATATTCAGAATCGATATCGGCGCATTATTGAGGATTGTAAACCGAGCGCCGCCGCTGCCTCCCGCCGTGCCAAACACCAAGCCGTATAACTGGTTCAAGGCACCGGCCGGGACCGGAGAAGCCGTGGAAATCGAAAACACCGCCGACACAACAACCGTGTAGCTTTGGGTGGCCGTCATACCAATCGAATCAGTCGCCCGAATCGCAAAGGGGAACGTGCCGACGGCTGTCGGCGTGCCTTGCATCAACCCGGTGCCGGGCACGAGCGAAAGCCCTGTCGGAAGGGATCCAGAGAGAACGCTGTACGCCAGCCCCCCGGTCCCACCGAAGGCCGAAGCCGAGGCGCTGTAAGCGGAAGTTAACGTTCCAGGGGGCAACTGAAGCGCGTTGAATGTTATGGCGGAACCAACGACAATTTGAAAATTTCGCAACACCGAGGACGAATCCTGATCGAAGGCCCGAACACCGATTGAAAACGAACCGGTTGCAGTCGGAATGCCGCTGATGACACCCGTGTCGGGGCTAAGAAACAACCCACTCGGGAGCGCACCAGACTCGATCAGAAACCGGGGAGGGCGATTGCCGCCGCTCGTCGCCAAGGTCGTCGAATAGGTGCTACCCAGTGCGCCGCCCGGCAGCGCACTGGGCGTGATGTACGCGTGCGGTTGAGAGATGATGATACGGAACGCCCGGTCGTTGGCAGTGCCGCCGACGGCCTGCGCGGCGCGAATTGTAAAGTTGAAGGTGCCGGCTGTGGTCGGCGTACCCGCCACGAGACCCGTCGGCGAGGGGGGGATAAGCCCTGGGGGTAGAGACCCGGAAACAATCGAAAAGAGGTAAGGGGCCGAGCCGCCTTTTATATTGATCGTTTGGGAGTAAGCGACTCCGACGAACCCGTTCGTCACGGCACTACTATTAATCGCCAGGGTGGAAATGGCAGTGAGGGAGAAGAGCTTTGTCGTGAATTGGCCGGCCGAATCGGTGACCCGAGCGGTGAAGGTGAACGTGCCAAGGGGAGACGAATCAACCAGCAAATTTCCGGTCGTGCTACTCATTGTGATCGACGTTGGCAACGTTCCGGAATCGATTGTGTAGGAGTAAGGCGGACTTCCGCCTGTAGCGGTAACGCCGCCCGCGTATAGCCCACCCCCACCGCCTGTCGATAAGTCGGGCACAGGACTGGTCGTTGTAAACACCAGCGGTTGTACAATCCGAATCTCGCGAGACATCACCGCAAACCCGCCCAACTCATCCGTCACGAAGAACATTCGGCCGCCGCTGATGGATTCGGTCGGTGTGCCAGTCACTAGCCCCGTACTCGGGTCGAGCACCAGCCCGGCCGCCAATTGCCCTCCGAATGGATACACTCCGTAGGTACGGACCGATCCTCCGCCAAACACCGAGAAGGGTTTGCCACTAAACGCCGTTCCGACGATTCCGCGCGGAAAAGAACCTTCGGACGGGCCCAGTTGGAACGTGATCGGAAAAGTGAATGACTGAGAGACGGTCGAGCCGCGGGCGTCGGTCACTTGAATCGTCGCATTGTCGGACGGACTCGTAGTGAACGTAACATCCCCATGGAAGACACCCGTGGAGGCGTCAAGGAGCACTCCGGAAGGAAGGTTCCCTGACAAGACGCTGTACGAATAGGGCGCAACTCCGCCCCTTGGGCTCAGGATAGCTCGATACGCAGCGCCAACCTCGGCGCCGGGAGGTGTCGCTCCGGTTGTGAACTGTAGCCCGGATAAATCCCCAATAATGATGTTGTAGGTGCGCCATGCGGCCGAAACGGTACCACCGGAAATCAATTGCGACTGCAAAGTAAACCAGTACGAGCCCGCCGCCGTCGGAGTGCCGCTCACGACGCCCGAATTCGGGTTCACCGTCAAGCCGGTCGGCAAAGCTCCGCTGATAACCGAATACGTGCCGCCCAAGCCAGGCGAAAGCACAATCGGACTGCTATAGGCCACATTTCTCGTTCCATTCGGCAGGGTCAGGGTGGAGATATTCCGCGTGGCGTTTGGACTGATCTGAAACGCAGAAACCACGGAATTAAAAGGTTGGCCAGAATCGGAGACCGACACGCTAAAGTTGGCGGGAGCGACGAAGCCAGCACCGACGACGCCGACAATCGCACCAGTCGACGAGTTCAACGTCAAACCCGGCGGCAAACTTCCCGTCAGGTAGAAAGAATAAGGCGCGGCTCCGCCTGTAACCGCGATTTGATCCGAATACGTAGTGCCCGACCCGCCAGCCGACGCCAAAATCCGGCGCTGGATTTGCATCGGGCTATTCACGCGCAGAATAAAGGTCTTGCTCGGAGCCTGCGGAGCGCTGTCGATCAACCGCACCGAGAAGGCATAAATGCCGGTCGCCGTTGGTTGCCCGAAAACCGTTCCGGTAGTGGTATCAAACGACATTCCCGGAGGCAGGGAACCGCCGACGAAGAGGAACGTGCGGGCCACTTCGCAGCCAGTGGTCTGAATGGGATAGCTGCGCGCAACGAACTGAGTGGCGTCCGGCAATGCCGCGGAGGTAATGATAAGGCACATGCCGTCCGGATTCGGAAACGCATAGGCCGCCAGCCCCACTGCGAGCCCTGCCCATAAAGTCCGCATCATTTCCGCCCTCCGATCGCCATCGGCACTTGCGCCCAGCGAGCATCGGCCCCCTGCAACGCCAATGTCCAGATCGATTCACCGACGTCACCCATCACCACGAATGTCCGACCGTCCAGCAGCGGCAGCAACTGCCGCGCCGCCAAGGGCAATTCCCCGCTTTGCCAAGCTCGCGTCGCTAAATCGAGCGTCCTCACCGCCATCCCTTCCGGATCCAAAACCACCACCGTTCCTCCATCCCCCGTCGACGCCATCGCAGTGCCCGCCACCGCCCCGTAGTCTTCTCGCTGGCCTCCGTCCTCGACGCGGAACAAGGTCTCCGCAAGGCCGCAAAAGCCACCGTTCCCCGGCAACACCACAAGCGCTCGAATGCCAGCAATCGGGTACTGGAACAACTGCCGACCATCGGCCGACCATCCCGCACAGCGCTCCGCATCGGAACCGACCATCCGCTCGCCATCCGCCCGCAGCGCCAGCCGCGCCGCTGGGAAGCCCAACTCAACGGCACTATCGGCCGAACCGCCGCGCAACCGAACCACCCGCGACCCATTCTGAACTAACGCCACCTCTGGCTTGGCAGCCGAGATCACATCTTGCCAACCCCCACCCGCCTCTTCCACCCGCCGCAGCTCCCCGATCCCTGCGCCGTAGTAAACAAACCCATCGTCATCTAACCCGTAGCTGCCTGCCCAAACCCGCAACGCCGAACTGCCGACCATCGGCTGCGCTAAATAGGCGCTCCCGGCCGGGCCAACCAACGGCCTTACGCGCCGTTCGGCGTCCAAGGCATAACCCAACACCGCCCCGCCCACTTGCGCCCCCGCCGCGGCGCTAACCATCCCCGCTACAAACAACCGCCGGTTCATCGCGGAGCCCCCACCGTCGGAGTGCCCGGCGCGATCACCGTCGGATTCGGCCTGGCCGGGCTACCTCCCCCGTTGCTCAAAGCAATTCCCGCACCCGCCGCCGCCCCGCCAATCGCACCCACAATCAGAAGCCATTTCACTGCGCCAAGTCCAGCCGCCGCCCCCCCCGCCCCTGCGGCTACCGCATTGGTCATGCTGATCGAAACGCTCGTCGTCTGCCCATTCGCCGACGCCGTCACCCTCATCTGATACTGGCCGGAGAGCTTATTCGCCTGCATCCCTCGCGCCACCGCCTGGCCTTTGCTATCGGTCAGCATCGTAAGCGACCTCGCTCCATTCGCAAAACTCGCCCCCGCCCCCTGGTTCGGCAGCAAGAAGACCACCACTGCTCCCGCCACCGGCTTCCGGTTCTCGTCTTCAACCTGAACCATCGGATCGCGAGCGACGCGCTGCTTGGCATTGTTTACCGCACCCTCACCCTCTACAATGACAATGCTCAGCTTCTTAATGGCTTCTCCCGCCTGTTGATGGGCCAGCCCGTTCGATTGCGCGAATATAGTTAGTACAAGAGTGGATACAATAATTTGGCGTCCGATCATGGCGCTCACCTCACTAGCAGCCCTTACTTTCGCACGATAGGAACCCGTTGTGAAACCCCAGTCGATATCATAAGGTCTTAAAGCCATGCGATTCCTCACTTTGTTTGCACTTGCCGGGCCCGTTCTGGCCCAGGATCTAACCCCACGCGAACTGTTCTTTTCCGCCCCCGGGTCTCCCATAAAGATAACTCGAAAAACAGAGGCGAAACCGATCACTCCGCCCATCGCCAAGAATAAACCGCCCGCGCCCAAGCCTCCCACCACTACCGAAACGCCGAATAACCAACTCGGTGGCGCTACTGTTCTCCAGGCCCTTTCGACGACTCCCGCCCCCCTCGGCCTTCGCTACAGCATCCTCCTAAGCCGCGACAGCGGTGCCTATAAAGAGGTGGACACCGAGAGTACCTTCCGGTCTGGCGACCGCCTAAAGATCGATGTCGAATCAAACGAGGGAGCCTACCTCTACGTCGTCTCCCGCGGCTCCAGTGGCAATTGGAGCGTCATCTTCCCCACCAAAGAAGTCGACAACGGCAACAACTTCATCGCTCCGTTCCGCCCTTACACCGTCCCGAACTCGGGACGCTTCTATTTTGACGATCAAGCCGGCGAGGAAAAGCTTTTCATCGTCCTCTCTCGCAAGCCGGAGTCTAGCTTCGAAGACATTATCTACACCATCAACACCCCGACACCCCAAGCCAAACCCCAAAAAGAGATGCAGTTGGCCCAAGCGCTCCGGCCGATTGATGACCGGCTCGTCGGAAACGTTCGCAACTCCATGCTCGCTCGCGACCTCGTCTTCGAAAAAGTAGACGACTCGAAACCTATCGCCGAACGTAAGGAAACCGCAGCCTACATCATCAACAAGAACCCGGCCCCCGATGCCAAACTCATCGTGGATCTAACGCTGAAACACAAGTAGGACGCAAACCGATGAAACCCTTCAGCCTCGGATTGCTCCTCGTAACCGCCCTCGCCGCTCAGCAGCGGGTCGAAGTGACCCTGGAGCGCCGAGAGATCGGCACCTGGAAGAGCACCGACCCAGGCCACGTCTTCGCCAACGGAGATCAGGTTCGCTTTCGTTTCAAATCCAACTTTGCGGGCTTTCTCTACGTTGTCAACGAAGGCACCTCCGGCGAGACAACCACACTGTTCCCCTCGGCGGAAACGGGCACCGATAACCAGGTCGAAGCCGGTCGAGAGTACCTGATTCCTGGCAATCAAGGTGCCTTCCGGCTCACCGGCCCGGCCGGCTACGACAACGTTTACTGGATTGTCTCACCCGTACGGCTCGGCACCGAAGCCCCCAAATACAAGCCTTTGCCCGCTCCGCCCCCACCCGGTTCGGCCCCCACAAACATGCAACCCCGGTGCGACGACGCCATCTTTCGCGCTCGTGGAGAATGCGTCGATACAGCCGCCGGCCTCAAGAAGAACGAACTCCCCGCCCTACGCTCCCGAGAACTCCTCTTTCTGCGGAAGGAAGAACGGATGGTCGTAGCAGCTCCACCGAAGAGTACGGGACCATTCTCTTACAAGTTCCGCATCGCCCACCGCTAACTCAGGATCGTCTATGAAACACCTCTGGCTACTCATTTCCGTCGCCGCGATCGCCTGGGCGCAGACGGCCCAACCGCAAAAGAAGGCTCGAGACCTGAAGTACGAAAAGGATCCCGAACCCATCACTCCCGCCTCCACCGGCGTCTCCATCCCCCGCAGCTACGCCCTCATCATCGGCGTCGGCGACTACAAGAACCTCCCCCCCAGCGCCAAACTCGAGTTCGCCGAACGCGACGCGGAGTCGATCTATTCCGTCCTCATCAGCCCCGAGGGCGGCAATTTCCGCGCGGAGAACGTCCGCAAGCTCACCGGCTCGCGCGCCACTCTAGCCAATCTCCAGAAAGAGATCGATGGCTGGCTCCCCACCGTAGCGCAAGCCGACGACCGCGTCCTCGTCTACTTCGCCGGTCACGGTTTCGTTGACCCCAAAAGCGGTCGGGCCTACCTCGCCCCCTATGACCTCGACCCCAAGAACATCGCCGGCACCGGGTACGGCATGGACCAACTCGGCACCGTCATCGGATCGAAGGTCAAAGCAAAATGGAAGGTGCTGCTCACCGATTCCTGCCATAGCGGAGCCATCTCCCCAGAGCAGGGCGAAGTCGTCAACAAGTCCCTCCTCGATCTCAACCGGTCGATGTTCTCGATGACCGCCAGCCGCGCCAGGGAACGCTCCTTCGAGTCCAAAGATTGGGGCGGTGGACACGGGATCTTTACCTATTACGTCGTCCGCGGAATGGAAGGCTACGCCGACGAGTCCAAAGACGGCATCGTCACCGCCGACGAGCTCGCCGAGTACGTTCGAACCAACGTCCGGGAGGCGACCAAGGGCCAACAGAACCCCACCTCCGACAAAGGCAACTTCGACGCGCAAATGCTGCTCGCCTTCAACCCCTCGGGCACCTCCCCCGGCCAAGCCCCGGTGCCGAAGTTCGGCACCTGGATTCTCGAAGCCAATATGGACAATGTCGAAGTCTTCCTCGACGGGAAGTCCGTCGGCACCGTCAGCAAAGGAACTCCCCTTCGATTGCCCGGTCTGTCTCCCGGTGCCCATTCCGTAAAAGGCGTCCGACTCGGCTACGAGCCCGACGGCCCCCGCGAAGAAACCGTCTACCCGGGCCAGGAATCGGCGATCAGCATCAAGATCAGCATCCCCCGGCGCCGGACCAAAGCGGCGCTCGACTCGCTCGAAAAGGGCGTCGAACTCTACAACAAAGGCACCGCCGACAACTACAAAAGGGCGGCGGTCGAACTCCGCTCCGCCCTCGCCGCCGACCCCCAATTCTCCCAGGCCTGGCTCTACCTCGGCCGCGTCCAGCGCGATCTCTTCGAGGTCGAAGAAGCGGAGAAATCGTTTCGGAAAGCACTCGAAATCGATCCCGACTACCTCGAAGCGCGCTCCACTTTCGGCGGCATGTTGCTCGACAACGGCAGCTACGACGAATCCATTCGGCAGTTGAATCAGGTCGTCCAGCGCGACCGAAAGCAGGCCACAGCTTGGTACCTGCTTGCGCAGGCTCAGCGCATTAAGGAGATGTACCCGCAGTCGATTGAGTCCGCCCGCCAAGCCATTTCACTCGCTCCCCAAAACGGCGAGGCTTACTTCTGGCTCGCCGAAAGCCAGCGGATGAGCGGGCAATATGCTCCGTCCGTCCAGTCGTATCAGCAGTACCTCAGCCTGAGCGACTTCGACTCCAAACTCTCCGGAAAGCTCAACTACTACGTGCTCGGCTACCTGGCCGGTATCGGCAAGAAGAAGCGCGCCGCCCAAAGCGACGTCTGGGCCGAACTTCGCAGTATGGCTTACTTCGGCCTCTGCGACTGCGAACGCAAGCGCGAGAACTTCGACGCCGCCATCGCCTACTGCCAACGCGCCCTCCGCTACGATCCCCAGGATGCCTTCTCCCACTACGTTCTCGGCCTCAGCTACGCCCGCAACGCGGAAAAAAAACAAAGTGTGGAACTCTACGCCGCCGCCCTTAAACACTTCCGCCGCATGCTCGACCTCAACCCCGACCTCAACGAAAGCGCCTACGCCAAAAAGAACGTCCAAGCCATCGAAGCCGCCCTCCGCTAAGCTCGCCGTCCTGTAGTTACTGTTTGCGTTTGCTCAGTTCTGTGGCCACGTTTTTCACCAATGGGAACAGAGTGAGGGTCAGCCCAGGATCCTGAAGGCGAATCTCTTCGGCCATTGGGTCGTTCATCAGTTCCTGATCGGTAGGCACCCTCTTATACCGAATGAGGAGCGCATTCGCCCAAGCGTCGATATGGATCCGCCCAGGATCCTTGAACCTAGAATCGGCGGTTAACCAGCCAGAATGGGGCTGGCGGCACCCTCGGTCTGGGTTTTTCCCCCGCAGAAATGCCAGAAGATTCCCCGCAACAGCGTAGGCCAGACCTCTTTCTCGGCCAACTGCGTCGCACCGGCCAGAAACTTATGCAGATACGCGCTAAAGCCGCTCAATAACTTCGCTATCTTCGTTGCCTTGCCATGCAAACTGGTGATCTCCAGCTTCACTCCCCGCGCATGTTCAGTCCTCTCGGCCACCCCCTCAATCAACGCCGGGCGCGTCGTGATCGCCTCCCGATGCCTCCCGCCCGTTCCCATTCGCGTGTAGATCCCCCACCAGTTGTAAACCAAAGCCACCAACCGTGCCATCAACTGGCTCCGCTTCACGTCCTGGGTCGTATACCCCGTCCATCCCCCCACTTCCAACCGAGGTGTCTTTAACTCATCGAACATGTTCTCGGCGTCCGCCCGGTTCCGATACTCTTGCGTCAATCGCCCCAAATCCCACTCCTCCCAACTCGTCACCAACACCGAATATTCATACCAATCCCCGCCACTCCGCTCGACGATCATCT
>JANXMS010000155.1 GCA_025354525.1 Acidobacteriota bacterium | reverse complement strand
TACCGGCCCCGTATTGGGCGGACTGCAAACTACGTTTGTCCCAGCTCAAGGCCCCGTCAATGCATGCGCTTGTCGTCGCTCTCGCCGTGGCTCTCTCCCCCTTCCTCTCTCCCGACATTGCTCCGGATCTCTTCAGACGTCGCGGATTTGCCCTCTGTTAAGGCAAGACTTGCTATAGACGCACGAACCCTAAGTAAGGCCGCAACGCGGGCTCGCAATCCTCCGCCACCGGCACCCCATCACACGCACGCAGTAAGTCCGGCGTCTCCCCCTGCTCGGCGATCTCTTCCGCCTCAATCCCAACATAACGGATACCCAATCCATACATCCCGATCCTCGTACACCGGCGAACGCACCGTATGCATATTCGCCCCCCCCCATACTGCCGACTCGCTCCTCCGCTCTCACTCATCATTGCTAGATCACCCGATAAGACTCACCGGCCGCCCGAATATTCCGGTTCGTCCGTTGCACCGCATACGCCAAACTCCCTTCCCACGGCAAAAACGCGTTCTCCACGTCGTACACAATTAAATTCGCTATCCAACGCGACATCACGAATGGGGTGGCCACCTGCCGCAGCCAATACGCATACCGCTCATTACCCTCCCGCTGCCACCCAATGATCCGGCGCACTAAGTCCCAATGATGCAGAAAAGTGTCGCACCCGAAGTGCGAAAACACCCGGCACTGTACGTTCGTAGACCCCCAGTCGCTCGGCGCACTCACCGTATTCTCCCAACCAGCCCGGTGGATCACGTGCCGATGTCCGCTCTTCTGGTACGTCCAGTAACGATCACCCGGTTGGTGCCCCCGAACCGGAAAGGTGATTGGAATCTCCTCCAGCGCCCGTGCTCGCAGCGAGCCCAGATACGCCCGCAGCGCCGGCTCACAATCTTCCCGTGTCGGCACTCCTTCGCTCTCTCTCACCAAGTCCGCCGTGTATCCATGCACAGCAATCTCCGCCGCTTCAATCCCAATAAACGGATACCCCATCCGAAACTCCCCCGCCGTCAGCCGGTCGATCCCCTCGCCCCAATCCTCACTCTGCGTCTCTGCCGTCCCGCGTCCAAAACACGGCCCGCGTCCGTACCGCGCGTGCGCACAGTAAATCACGTGCAGACCCGGGGTTTCAAGCCAACTTCGAAACACTGACTTATCCGTCGTGTGCTGCAAGGTAAACCGTACCCGCTGCCGGTGGTTCAGGTACTCTGTTGCGCTGACCTTCTCAACGTTGGGATAACTGGGCAGAATCCGGTCCAAATATGTCGCCGGCACCCAATCCGCCACTCCTAACTGGACGAACTGGTCCAGATGGAACTGGATACCATGAGCGATTCGAATATCCCTATGTTCGTATACCGGGGACAGCACGGTATGGGTCGTCGCTCCCCCGGTCTGTCGACTCGCGCCGCCGCTTTGTGTTGTCGGGTCCCCCATAACCTCTACCGCAACGCCTCTTCAAACAGTTCGCTTCGCCGCAATTCTTGCATCGCCAAGTCCCGCTCCTTTACCGCCAAACTCATAAAGTTCGCCGCCACTTTTACGCGAAGGTTCCAACACACAATCACGTAAGCCACATCGCAAATCCGCATCCCCTCCGGCAGTCGATCCCGCTTCCCCAGCAGCGGTTCCAAGGCCCGCACGGCATCCCACTTTACCGTCGCCATCTCCTCGGCCAGAAAGCGAACCTTCCAGATCTCTCGTGCCACATCCCCAGCCGTCCCCGTCCCCGCCAGCACCGCCAGCGCCGACACCCCCGCTCCGTCCAGCACCTCCATCGCCTCCTGCGCACGACTCTCGAGCTCCGCCGCGGCCAACTGCGCCGGGTAACGAGCTTCCGCCGACAGTTCCGCCCCCACCGATTGCCCCGTCATCAACCTTTCCGCCATCTCCCTTCGCGTCATGTCCTAACACCCATGCAGGCGCTGCAACGCCGCCCGCGTCGCTTCGTCCGCCTCGCCCGTCTCATCTAACTGCTTCTCTTTTTGAAACGCCAGCAGCGCCGCCCGCAACGCCTCTTCCCCCTCACACAAGTACCCCAGGTTCTCCAGGCGCCGCTTCACACCGCTGTCCGTCGTCACCGGGTCCACATGCCCCAACTGCAGCGAATACCGCTCCGTCCGCGTCCCTTCCGTCACCGCCAAATTCACTTGCCGCGCATTCGCCTTCGCGTAGAACTCAATCATTCCGTCGCCATCCGACGTCCCCTCCACCGTCACCCCATCCACCTCCGCCGAATACCGCACCCCGTTTCGCGGGCGCCGCTTCCAGTCCAGCAGCCGCAGTCGCACCTTTCCCGGCGTCCCCTTCTTCACGAATTTGTGCGTCTGGTCCGTTGCCTTCGTGGCCTCCTTCAGCCGCTTCTCCGGCACGAACACCACATCGTTAGGGAACAACACATTTGGATCACCCCGATCAGCCTTCAACTGCGAGTTTGAAGCATGGTTCCAAATTGTCTCCCACTGAAATCCATTCTCCTCGGCAATACTCAGAATGCACTCGCCCGCCGCTACCGTATGTTCTGGCATCGGCTACTCCGCTTCGCTTTGCGGCAAGAACCGGCTAAACTTTCCCGTCTTCAGATACTGCGCTAACTCCGCATCCCGGGCGGACACGGCCAAGTGCAGAAACTCGTCCGCCTCCAACTGAGCCACAATCTCGGCCTCTCCGCTCCCCAGTCGTCGTAGCCCTAAATACGCTTCATCGCAGACGCGCCTCTCGGGCATCCGTCCTTCGGCTATCTCCATTCCCTTCGAGATCGGCACCATGCGCCCATCCCCCAGCGCCCGTTTCAAATATCCGGCCACGCTGCCCTCTAGCCCCATCAAGGATTTCCCCAGTAGCACCAACTGCCGATAGTCCGCCCCACCCTCGCCGTGCATCCCCGCTAACAGCACTGGAATCGCCGCCTCTTCAATCCTTGCAAACTCCGCCGCCGCTCGTGGCCCGGGCTCCAGAGACTTCTTCGCCAACTCGCCCAGTCCCGTCATCGCGTCTCGCCAACCATCTGAATACTCCGCCACGAGCGCCTCGATCTCTGGGCCCTCAGTAGCGTTTGTCCCCTGCCAACGAATCCGAAACGCATCTTTCGTCATGCCCTCCGATGCTACCAAATAGGGACGCGGCAGGGCGCCTTATTGGCGGTGTCCCTCCATCATCCCCGCTCTCTCCGCGTAACCCACAAACAAGTAGTTCGGGGTCCGCCCGCAACGGCCCCGGAATTCCCCAAGTCCACGGCCAACATCCCATCATTTGGCATATCAACCACCGCTGCCGCGGCGGCTCCGTCGCGTCCGACCAATACGGCACGTTCCCCCGCGTCACAGTTCTCGCGCACTACTCGTTCGTCACCAGGCCGCTCCACATCACGAGCACCACCCCCGCTCCGCCGTCTCATTGACCGAAGCCAGCAGGCTTCCCAGTCGCTCCCTCCCCTGCACTTTCAAGCCCCCGCTACCTCCCACCGTCCCCAATCCACTCAGAAAACATCCCGCTTTCCATAACCACGCGTCTCCTCACCGATGGAACCGGACGAAGAGCAGCATCGCCGCGACAGCCAGAAAATGCTGCACCGCGTCGATCCCCAAATCAAGCACGGTCGTAATCAAAAACACCGGGTCCACCACCAACAGCGCCGTCGCGACTAACGCCCCCGCATAGTCCATGATCATGATCGGAACGACACCAAACGTTCCCGAAACTTCCACTCGTCTTCCTACCCCCCTGCCGAATAAAGGCATAGCCCCGCGCAAAAAAGACGCTGCACAAAGCGACGGCAACTCACCAGACGAGAATCAGCATCGCCCTTCCCGCTTACGGCAATTCCCTCACCCGCACGCTCTTGAAATAGAAAACGCTTCCGGGATCATGCGCCTGCAACGCAATCGCTCCGCCCGCTGAATCCAACTTCCGCCCCGGTCGCCCCGCCACCGGTTCCGCCGGTTCCGCCTCCGTAAAATCCACCACGGTCTTCCCCTCCAACTGAATCGTGATCCGCTTCCCCCGCACCGCGATCCCCACCCGAAACCACTTCGTCTCATCCACCGGCGATGCTGCCAAATCCACTACTCCGTACAGGCTCCCCGTCTTCCGCTTCTCCTTCTCCGTGCTGTTCAATTGAATCTCGTACCCCTTCGAAAGCCGCATCGCCTCGCTATGCGTCGTCAAATCCGTATGCACGAAAATCCCGGAGTTCGCATTCGGCTCTCCCCGCACCACCGCCTCCAACTCAAAATTCTTGAACCGCGCCGGCTGCCCCTGTGCGGTCATCACAAACAGGTGCGAGCTCTCCTTGGTCGCATGGGCTCGAATCGTCCCGTCCACCACCGTCCACGAATCCGGATACAAGTTCGCCTTCCACCCCGTCAGATCCTTCCCGTTGAACAGTTCGCGCCACCCTTCAGCCGCATGCAGCCCACTCAACCCCGCCAAGGCCAACATCACCAAAATTCTTCTCATCGCAAAAGAATACGCCAAACACTCTCCCCTCCGCGCAAGGATCTCCTTGGACGCATGCCCACCTTCCCGTAAAATCATTCGAGTGCCTACCTTCAACCTCCTGCTTTTCCTAACCCTCTCGCTGACTCTCCACGCCCAAAGCGCACTCCACTTTCAATCCGACTTCCCCCCCGCCGAGTTCGCCGCCCGTTGGTCCAAAATCTACGACCGCATCGGCCCCCAAGCCATCGCCCTCGTCCAGGGTAACGGGCTCGAAGGAGGCTTCGCCTACCCCCGCCAATCAAACGAGTTCTACTACCTCTCCGGCGTCGAGACCCCCCACTCGTTCCTCCTCCTCGACGGCCGCACCCGCAAAGCCACTCTCTTCCTCCCCCCGCGCAACCGCCGCCTCGAACAGAGCGAAGGCCGCGTTCTCTCTGCCGACGATCTCAAACTAGCCCAAACGCTTACTGGTGCCGACTCCGTCCAAAGCTCCGCCGCCATGCAAGGCGACTGGCTCAACAACCCCACCACCATATTCACGCTCCTCTCCCCCGCCGAAGGCGCCGCCCAACAACGCAACGAACTCCTCAGCGCCAACGCCGCCATCTCGCTCGACCCCTGGGACGGCCGCATCTCCCGCGAACAGCACTTCGCCAGCCTCCTCCGTCTCCGCCAACCCCGCGCCAGTCTCGAAGACCTAACCGCCATCCTCGACGAACTGCGCAGCCTCAAAAGCCCCCGCGAAATCGCCCTCATCAAACGCGCTTCCCAACTCGCCGGCTACGGCATCTTAGAAGCCATGAAAGCCACCCGCCCCGGCCTCTTCGAGTACCATCTCGACGCCGCCGCCCGCTATGTCTTTCTCGCCGGCGGTGCCCGCCTGGAAGGCTACCGTTCCATCACGGCCTCCGGCACCCCTAACATCTGGAACGCCCATTACTTCCGGAACAACAGCCAGCTCAAATCCGGCGACCTCATCCTCATGGATTTCGCCCCCGACTATCGCTACTACACGAGCGACGTCACCCGCATGTGGCCCGTCAACGGCAAGTTCAGCCCCGTTCAAAAAGAGCTGCTTGGCTTCGTCCTCGAATACCGAGACGCCATCATCGCCCGCATCCGCCCCGGCGCCACCGTCGATCAAATTCGCGAAGAGGCCGCCGTGGCAATGGAACCCGTCTTCGCCCGCTGGAAGTTCTCCCAACCAAAGTATCAGAAGGCAGCCCGCACGATGGTCGAAACCGGCGGCGGCGTCTTCTCCCATCCCGTCGGCCTTGCCGTACACGACGATGGCCCCTACCACCGCGGCCCCCTCCAACCCGGCCACGTCTTCTCCATCGACCCCCAACTCCGCGTTAACGACGAAACCCTTTACATCCGTTATGAAGATGTCGTCGTCGTCACTGCCAAAGGATGCGAGAACTTCACCGACTTCCTCCCTTCCAAACTCGAAGAGATTGAAAAGGTCATCGGCGGCCCCGGCATCCTCCAGCAGTTCCCGCCCCGTCCCCTTTCAAGCGTCACGGAAGCCAACGGCCAACCGGGTCCAGTCAACGAAGTCCGGAGACTTGCTCCGAAGCCACTCGTGAATTCAGCCGTCCTGCGATAGAAGACGTCATCCACCACCCAACGCCCCCTTCGCGCTTCCTCCAGACATCGTCTTGCCGAACGAACGTCTGGCCGTTCTCGGTGTAGTCAAACTGAACGGCAACGCGATCCCCGCCCCCCGGTATCTCTTCGACGCGGGTAGAGCCTTCGAAGTTGCTCGTAAACAGATCCCCTTCCACCCACGGCCCTTTCTCGTCGGGTTTGGCCTTCATCGGACTTACGCCTGCGGGCCCTTGCCTCGATGAGGTGCCATCTGCACTGATTCCTCGCCGGCAGGCACGCCGCTCACCTTAAATTTCTGGCAGTGTGCGCATAGAAGGATTCTGCCGCCTAGCCGCGCGTCAAAAACACTCATCTTGCGCTTCCCCTCTGATCGAAATCGCGTCGCTCCCACGCCTTCTTAAGTAGAGATGCCAAACTCAAAACCACAACTCCCCCTCCATCTTGCTCTACTCGCCATCCTCCCCCCGTGGCTACCCACCGCCCTCATCGTCTTCCTCTGCCTCGACATCGTCATCGCCATCGCCTGGCTCCTGCTGCGCTAGAGCGATACCCACCTTAATGGAGGCGTTCTGGAAACCCGAACTACCGGCCCCGTATTGGGCGGACTGCAAACTACGTTTGTCCCAGCTCAGGGCCCCGTCAATGCATGCGCTTGTCGTCGATCTCGCCGAGGCTCTATCCCCCTTCCTCTCTCCC
>JANXMS010000120.1 GCA_025354525.1 Acidobacteriota bacterium | reverse complement strand
ACTACCGGCCCCGTATTAAGCGGACTGCAAACTACGTTTGTCCCAGCTCAGGGCCCCGTCAATGCATGCGCTTGTCGTCGATCTCGCCGAGGCTCTATCCCCCTTCCTCTCTCCCGACATTGCTCCGGATCTCTTCAGACGCCGCGGATTTGCCCTCTGTGAAGTCAAGACGTTCGACGAAGCGACACCCGCTTTAATGGAGGCGTTCTGGGAACCCGAACTACCGGCCCGGTATTGGGCGGAGTGCAAACTACGTTTGTCCCAGCTCAGGACCCCGTCAATGCATGCGCTTGTCGTCGATCTCGCCGAGGCTCGCTGCCCCT
Source organism: Acidobacteriota bacterium (assembly GCA_025354525.1). Classification (GTDB taxonomy): domain Bacteria; phylum Acidobacteriota; class Terriglobia; order Bryobacterales; family Bryobacteraceae. The sequence continues at coordinate 26,896 of JANXMS010000120.1, read as the reverse complement.
TCCTCTCTCCCGACATTGCTCCTGATCTCTTCAGACGTCGCGGATATGACCTCTATTAAGTCAAGACCTGCTGTAGCAAAGTCGACTTGCCACCGGCGGAGGGTGCTCCCGTTGGCTTCATGCCCAACTGTTGGCGGTCTCGTCGCCCACCTGGGATGGCATAATGCGCTAAATCCTGGGCCCTGGGGCAAAGCCCCATCTCAACCAACGCCCAGCGGCATCTGTTGAATTGAAATTAAAAACACCTGCTGATGGTGCTGCAAAAGTAACTGTCGTTAGAAGCGGTTCCTAATTCTCGCCCATCAGTCGTGCAACAACAGAAGGCGAAAGCCTGGCGTCCTGGTTCCGGCGAAGCCGACGGCGACGACGGTAAAGTTGGCTCCGCCAGAAAGGCTGACGTTCACTTCGGCAACCTTGATTTAAGCCCAGCGACGAATAAATGTCGACGGCCGGAGCATCGAGACTGGCGTGGACTAGGCGAACCCGGGCGCTTGGCGCCTGACCAAAAGCTAGGCTGCCGAGCAATAGCGACGCGGCTGCTATTTGGCCATCGCAAGTTTCATCTTTCATTTCTCCAATTTATGTAAGAGGTTAAGAAAGCGGCGCCGCTGGAGAGGGAGCATCGCTGCACACGCCCTCAACGTTCCAGAAGCTTGGATCGCAGTTTGCTTTTAAACATTTTCCGACGCGACTACGAGCAGGTTTGGCAGGTGCCGTAGAGCAGCACTTCGTGCCCCGTGACCTTGAAGTCCGGGGGGGCGAGCGCCTTAAAGCCAGTCAAGCAGCCTGCCAACTCGAATACCTTCCCACATGCTTTGCAGTGGAAATGGTGGTGGTGCGCCTTGCCAGCCAACTCATAGCGAGCCGATTCTCCGGGCAGTTCAACGGTTGTCAGCCACCCTTCCTCGACGAGAGCTTTGATGTTTCGGTAAACCGTAGCGATGCCGACACCGCGATGTTCGTTCGCCGCGAGTTCGAGAACCTCATTGGGGTTTAATGGGCGGTCCGCGAGCGTAAACGCTTCCCGTATGGCGCGGCGCTGCCGGGTATTGCGATTTGGGGAGGGATCAGAAGAGGGCATTACCGGCCTCAAACTACCGCAATTGCGCCGTGGTCGTCACAGTGGCCATCGTGCGGATGGTGAAGATGACCGGCGACGAGGTAGTCGACGTGATCGCCGTGGGGCACCGCGTCGTGGCCGCAGGCCGGGCCATGGACGTGATCGACTTCGTGAGCGCCACACTGGTGCTCCGGGGTGCAGACGGACGGATTTGCGTCCGAGAGGGCGATCACGTGCTCGTCGATGTGGCCATCGTGGAGATGATGCAAATGGCCATCATGCAGGTAGTCGACGTGATCGTCATGTTGGACGGAAGTATGACCGCACCCGGGCTCGTGTTGGTGATCGTGATTAGCATGCGTGTTACAGGAAGACATTGGGAGTTACTCCTTGATTGTGGTTAGGGAACGAAATCGAGATAGGTCTGGACGCCCTTCGCTGGCGTGCGCGAGAGCGTTGAAAAGAAGGTCGGCGACGTGCTGATCGGCGAGACCGTAGAGAATGTGTTTGCCGTTACGACGCCGGGAAACTAAGCCCTCATTGCGGAGCACGCGGAGCCGCTGAGAGATCGTGGATAGGTCCTCGCCTTCAGCCGTTGCCATCTCCGTCACACACGCTTCCCCTTGGCCCAGTAGTGTTAAGAGGCGCAACCGCGGCCCATCCCCCATGGCCCGGAAGATGCCCGCGGCCCGTTCAATCGCTCCCGGCTGGACCAGCGCCGCCCGTTGGCGGGAGAGGTGGTCGTGCGGAGCACAGGATGGGTCAATCACTTTCGGCATAGAACACTTGTTCAACTGTTCAACTGTCATGGTATCCCGGGAAGTCTTCACCTGTCAAGTGCACTACGGCGTGTGTTACTCTTAAGCAGTTTTTCCAATTTCCATGAAACGCGCACTCATCACCGGTGTAACTGGCCAGGACGGTTCCTATCTCGCAGAGTTTCTACTGCGCAAGGGTTACGAGGTCCACGGCATCAAAAGACGTTCGAGCAGCTTCAATACGGGTCGCGTGGATCACATCTACACGGACCTGCATGAGCACGGCAACCGCTTCTTCCTTCACTTTGGGGATCTCTCCGACACCAGTAGCCTTTGGAAGCTATTGCACGAGATCAAACCGGACGAGGTGTACAACTTGGCAGCGCAAAGTCACGTGCGCGTGAGTTTCGACATTCCGGAGAGCACGGGAGATATCACCGGCATGGGTGCGGCCCGCCTCCTCGAAGGGATCAAGCAGGTTGGGCTCGGCGATACCTGTCGGTTCTATCAAGCGTCTTCCAGCGAAATGTTCGGCGCGGCGGATCCGCCGCAGCACGAAGGCACGATCTTTCATCCTCGCAGCCCTTACGCCTGCGCGAAGCTGTTCGCGCACTGGCTGACGATCAACTATCGCGAGAGCTACAACATGTTCGCCGTGAGCGGCATTTTGTTCAATCACGAATCACCCCGTCGCGGCGAGACCTTTGTCACTCGCAAGATTGCCCGAGCGGTAGCCCACATCAAGAATGGGATGCAGGATAAGGTTTACTTGGGTAACCTGGATTCCAAGCGCGACTGGGGCTTCGCGAAGGAGTATGTCGAGGCAATGTGGCTGATGCTGCAACAGGAGAAGCCCGACGATTTTGTGATCGGGACGGGTGAGACGCACACGGTGCGGGAGTTCGTCGAAGAGGCGTTTTCCCACGTCGATCTGGACTGGCGGAAACACGTCGATTTCGATGCGCGCTATTTGCGACCGGCGGAGGTGGATGCACTTCTGGCCGATCCGTCGAAGGCGAAGAAACATATGGGCTGGGAGCACGAGACCGGGTTCAAAGAATTGGTGAAGCTTATGGTCGACGCTGAAATGGACGCGATCGCTGAGCGGAAAGCCGGTATTACCACGGCGGTTGGCATCGACGGCTAGGCCTGCGGAGTATTAGGCTGAGAGAGACACTTTTATGTTGGACTTGACCAAGAAGCGGATCGTTGTGACCGGCGGAGGGGGCTTCCTCGGCTCCTTCGTCGTGGACTCTTTGAAGGCCCGTGGCTGCGAGTCGGTCTTCGTACCCCGGAAGCGGGACTACGACTTGACCAGGATGGAAGGCATCGAGAAGATGTTCGCCGATGCGCAGCCGGAAGTGCTTTTTCACCTGGCGGCAGTGGTCGGAGGGATTGGGGCCAACCGGACTAACCCGGGTTCGTTCTTCTACGAGAACGCGATCATGGGGATTCAGTTGATCGAGGCGGCTAGGATTCACAAAGTTGAGAAGACGCTAATCGCTGGTTCCATCTGCGCCTATCCGAAGTTCACCCCAGTGCCGTTCAAGGAAGAAGATCTTTGGAACGGCTACCCGGAGGAAACCAACGCTCCTTACGGCGTCGCCAAAAAGGCGCTGCTTGTGCAAAGCCAGGCCTATCGGCAGCAGTACGGGCTGAATTCCATCTTCGTAATGCCAGTGAACCTTTATGGCCCGCGCGACAACTTCGATTTGCAGTCCTCGCACGTGATCCCAGCCTTGATCCGCAAGGCTCTCGAGGCCAAGGAAGCCGGAATGGACGAGTTGGTCGGCTGGGGCGACGGCTCGCCGACACGGGAATTTCTTTATGTCGAAGACGCAGCGGAAGGGCTCATCACCGCGGCAGCCAATTACGACGGCGAGGAGCCGGTAAATCTGGGCAGTGGGTATGAGATCAGTATTAAGGATCTCATGGTGCTGGTCGCCCGCCTGTGCGGGTTTGAGGGACGAATTGCCTGGGACACCGCACAACCGAATGGCCAGCCGCGACGTTGCTTAGACACGACCCGAGCGGAAAGCTATTTTGGTTTCAAAGCTCGCACAAGCCTGGAACAGGGTTTACAAGGGACAATCGACTGGTATAAGGAAAACCGCGCGCGACCTGTGGGAGTCTGAGTGAATGAGAGGCCGCCTCTCCTCGTAGACATGAAGCGGGTTAGATACATCCATATCAACAACGGAGTTGGTTCTGGCAACGTCGGCGACGAGCTGATGGCGCAAGAGTTCTGGAAGTTATTACCTGCGGGGATCTTGCTTGATGTTCCGGTCCTTCCGGAGGCATCGCGCTACCGGGGAAGCTACCCCAAGCCGCATCGCTACTTTGAGGTGGCCTCGTCGGCCCTAATCGTGCCCGACGTCGCCGGTCTTTTGGTTGGCGATACCCCGGTGGCCGAATTCGAAGGGCTCGGCTACCCGCTAGGCGCCATTGGGCCCGCCCTGAGCACCTTCGCCAGCAGGGGACTGCCGGTAGACGCCATCGCCGTAGGGGTTGATCGCCTCCACACCTTAGAAGGTCGACGACTTTTTGCCACGCATTATGCCGCCGTGCGCTCGTGGACCGTTCGTTCTACCGGCTGTCGGGAGGCCCTTCTGGATCTCGGCGTTTCCGCAGACAGGATTCGTGTGGCCGCAGACCTTGCTTGGCTATTTGTGCCCAGCCATGAGACGGATCAGTGGGCCGTCGACCAGTGGGCCGACCTAGGGATAGGAACTTCTCGACCTTTGCTCGTCGTGAACGTGGTTCACCATGCCAACTCCGCCGATCAGACCCAGAAGCAGACGATTGCTTCCGCCTTGGACCAACTAGCGTTCGACCGGGGCTATCAGATCGCATTCCTCAACAACGAAACTCGATTGGGCTCGGGCTACGATACAGGCGCTACCGAAGCCGTTCGGTCGCTGATGAAGCAGCCGTCTGTGGAAGTTCCCGTTGCGTACTATACGCCGCAAGAGATGGTTAGTCTGCTTCGGCCCGCCGCAACGGTGCTTACCCAGCGATATCACATGGCCATTCAAGCGATATTGGCTCAAACGATTCCGGTCTGCTTGCACCGCGGGCAAAAGCTTACCGGCTTGGCGCAAGAGTTTAACTTGCTAGCCTGTTCGGTGGACAGCGATGACATCGTGGCGCAGGTCAGTCGATCTTCGGCCCGGCGCACGGAACGGCTAGGTAAGTTGGAGACGACGCGAAAAGAACATCGTCAACGCGCCAAGACCGCCCTGAGCTTTTTCCGCGACTTTGCGCAGCCCCAGCTTCCCAGCGCCAATCGTACCGCTCGGTCGAAAAAGAACCCAGGAATTGTCGTAATTCACTTGGGTGGGTTAGGCGATCTCGTGCTCTCGGCCTCGCTCCTCTCGGCCCTTCGTCGTCAGTATCCAAAGTCAACCATTTCCCTTTTCTGCCGCGCCGCCTTCGTCGGGCTGACCGATCTCTTCCCTATCCGCCCGGATAGGGTGATTCCGGTATCGTTCGACCCGCACAGGTTTACGGGCCCTGACGACGAGGTCCGTAACGCCCTATCCGAGCTAGCAAGTCAACTGAACAACCTGGAAACGGACATGGTAATCAGCGCCGAGTTGGAGCCGTCCTGGCTCTCGTGGTACCTAACGAGTTTGTGGCGGGCCCCTGTCAATCTGGCTTGCACTCCGTTGGAGCCACCTCGCGGTCTCTTGCCGATTTTGCTCCATGAAGGCCATCGTGAGTTGGTACCGTTTAGCGGGCCGGCCCACAGTTCCGAATTGGCGGAGGGTGAACGCTACCGGGCTTTGGGCAGGAGCGCGGGAGTACGGGATTGGGTTCTCCACCGCTGGTCGTTGGCCCCTGATTTGGTGGTCCAGGGTGAAGAGCTACTTGCCTCACTCGGACTAAGGCCCGGGGAGTACGGTGTGTGCTTTCCATTGGGAGCGGGGTCGACACTCGTCAAGCGGTGGCCAGCCGACTCCTTCGCGACCGCCCTGGAGGTGGCGACCGATTCCTTCAAACTGCCTATTCTCTTGACCGGAGAACGTCATGAGGAAGAGGCCCTCGAGGCCCACGCCAAGCTGATTCGGGAGAGAGGTGGCCGAGTTTCGGTGTTTGCTGGCCGCGCCAATCAACTCCCACTTCTAGCCGCCCTACTTCGCTGGGCCCGCTTCTTTTTAGGGAACGACACAGGCCCGGCACACCTCGCGCAAGCCTATGAGACCCCCGGAGTCGTAATCTTTGGCGGCGGTACCTGGCCACATTATCGACCGTGGGGAAAGGGAACGGTTGGTGTCGTCCATCCACTGAACTGCTTCGGTTGCCGTTGGGACTGTGCCTTCGGTCGCGCGATTTGTATTGATGCTGTGTCAACGGAGGGTGTTGTCAATGCCCTTCGCCAATCGAGCGCCAACCCCGGTGCTCCCGCTTCGATGGTAACTCTCGATCAGCTTCCGGTCGAGATTCAGCAGATTGTAGGTAGCGCTTCGCGGATCTACAAGGCCTCTCAGCAGGATCGCCTCTCCCGCTTCCACGCCTTGGTAGAGACGCAATACGCCAGCAACAACAACCAACTGCAATTGGTGCAAATCACTCGAGAGCTGGAGCAACAGAAACTGGCGGTCGTCGGCCTCCGCGAGCGCCAAGCTTCGGCGATGTCAATAGCCCCGGCGAGATCGGTGAACGAAATCGAGAGCGAGTTGGGCCGGATCGAGAAACGGCTGACGGACAGTGTCGGCGCCGCACAAGCTCTCGTTCGCTACGGAAAGTGCCCGGACAACGAGGATTTAGGATCGTTGGGGGAGGTACTAACTACACGTGGCCAGCTTGAGCCGCTCGTTTTGGAGGGCGGGGTTCGAGGAGAGGCTCCCATTGGACCTAGCCCCGCTGCCTTGAAGGAGGCCGTCAAAGCCGCCGAAGAACGGCTCGAGATCATCCAACGCCTCCTACCCGAGATTAACCAGTTGCGCGCCGAAGCAGATAGGCGACTGGACTGGCTAGTCGAAGCTAACCGCATCATGGCCGATCAGCAGGTTGAGTTAAATCATCTGTTGAACGACTGCGCGGGTGCGAGAGCGCAGAATGAGTGGCAGAGTGAGCGGCTGAAGGAGTTCGAGAGCGCTGCGATTTCTCGGTTGAGGGAACTCGAAGAAGCCAATATTCTGCTTGGCCTGAAAGATGCGGCCACCGAGATGCAGAGGGTGGAGTTGGGCTCGCTGCGGGGTAAGTCGGTCATTCAGGGGCGTCTGTTAGCCGAACTCGAACGGGCCGCTCAGAGTCGACTGGAGGCACTCGGGGATGCCGCCTCGGACATCGCAGAATCTCGCCAAGCAGCGACAGACCGATTGGCCGCAATTGTAGAAGCCAACTCCCAATTGGCCCACGAGCAAGAGGTCCCCGAAACCCTTCGTCAAAAGATTGCGCAGTTGAGAGGTGAACTGACGCTTGCTACGCAGCGACTTGCGGTCGCCGAGCCCGCCGCTGCTCAACGACTCGCGGCCCTCGCGGACGTCAACCTCCTGCTCGCCGCCGAGCGGGCTAACGCCGAAGTTGTCCGACAGGAAACAGCCCGCCTCTCCAGCGAACTCACTCTCGCGACGCAGCGTTTCGCCGTTGCGGAGCCCGCCGCTGCCGAACGACTCGCGGCCCTCAAAGACGCCAACCGCCTGCTCGCCGCCGAGCAGGCTACCGCCGAAATTGTCCGGCAGGAAACAGCCCGCCTTTCCAGCGAACTCACTCTCGCCACGCAGCGGCTTGCGGTCGTCGAGCCCGCCGCTGCAGAACGACTCGCGGCCCTCGAAGACGTCAACCGCCTGCTCGCCGCTGAGCAGGCCAATGCCGAAGCCGCCCGCAAGGAGAAAGCCCTGCTCTCGGGCGACCTCACGCTCGCCACTCAGAGGGCGACGGTAGCCGAGCAGGCCGCTCAAGAACGACTCGAGGCTCTTCAAGAAGTCAGCCGTATGCTGTCTGCCTCAAACCAGGCCAATCACGAGCAGTTCGAAAGATTGGTTCTGTTTGAGTCTGCCGCTGCGGAACGCTTAGCCGCCCTTGATGCGACGACAGCCAGCCTCAACCGCCAAGCGGTCGCCAACGCAGCACTGCGGTCGGATCTGGACAAGATCGCCGGAGATGCGACTCACGCTCGGGCCCTTCAAACGGCGGAAAGAGAACATTGGAGACTGGCCGTTGAAGAGCTTCGGAACGATTTAGCGAGGGAGCGCACTGCCCGTTTAGACGCCGAGCGGCAGGTTGCCGAAGCGCAATTGCGAACAAGTCAGATTTCGTCGGAGCGGGACCGATACTTGCGGGCGACACAAGAACTGCAACTCAGCGAACGCGCCCTTGCAGATCAAGTTCTTGCGATACAGACCGAGACTCTGGTACAGTCAAATTTTCGCCTCTTACGTCGAATGTTCTAGTTTCACTGGGTGTCCACTCGTCTGTTTACCGTCCGCTCCTATGAAGATCGCTGTCAATTTGCGCCAATACTACAAAGGCAAGATTGGTGGCATGGAGAATTACCTTCGCAACGTTTTGCGAGGTCTCAGTCACCACCAGATGTTAATCTGGGTCCACGAAGAAGAGGTCGAGCACGTTCGCGAGTTCGCCCCAACCGCCGAAATTGTCGGTATTCCACACGAAAGTGGCCTTCAGGCTATTGAATCGGGGATCCGGACTGGCGGTTACGACTTGTTCTTCTGTCCTCTACTTGTCCTAGAGCCACTCGTCGTCTCCCAGCCCAGTGCTGTCATGATGCCGGACGTGCAACATGAGTTCTTCCCGGAGTTCTTTGACCCAGACGTCCTTCAGTGGCGGCGACAAACGTATGGGCCCACCGCCCTGAACAGCGACGTAGTTTTCACTCTCAGCGAACACGCCAAATCGACAATTGTAGAACGCTTCCGCATAGCGCCCGAGAAAGTTCACGTGATCCACCTCGACGCTGACGCCGAATTCAAACAGCCCTTGCCGACTGCGCCAACCGACGCGTGGAAGGCCTTGAACCTTCCGGAGAAGTACTTCTTTTTCCCGGCGAACTTCTGGCCCCATAAGAACCATTCAAACGTGCTTCAAGGCCTGCGCCAGGCCATAGACGGCGGCATGAAGGACGTTCAATTGGTCTTGAGCGGTTCGCCCGCCGAGTTCGGTGGCGTCGAAAACGAGATCGCCCGGCTGGGTCTGGGAAATTCCGTGCGTATGATTGGTTACGTCGACAAGAAGCTGATTCCGGAGATCTATCAGCACGCGCTGGCGCTTGTCTTCGCAACCAAGTTCGAAGGGTTCGGAATTCCGCTGCTGGAGGCCTACTCCTGCAATACTCCTGCAATCACGTCAAATTCTGGAAGTTGCGTGGAAGTGGCCGGAAACGCCGCAGTACTGGTCGATCCACTTGTGCCGGCCAGTATTGCCGATGGGATGCGCCGTATCTACGAAGATGCTGGACTGCGACAGGATCTCATCGCCAAGGGCCGCGAGCGACTGAAGTTGTTCTCCTGGGATCGGGCGATCGAGTTGACCGAGAAATCGTTCGAACACATCACGAGCGCTGCCTACTCCAAGCCCTCCCGAATTAGCGTTGAGTCCTGGCCGGTGATTGGCATCGTTACCCCGACCTACAACATGGCGCACTTTCTGGAAGAGACCATCCAGAGTGTCCTGTCCCAGGACTATCCACACGTCGACTACGTGGTGATGGATGCGGGTTCAAAGGATGGATCTGTCGAGATTCTTCAGAAGTATGGCGACCGGCTACGTTGGTGCTCCGAGAAAGACCGTGGTCAAGCCGATGCGGTCAACAAAGGTTACCACGCGACTACCGGCGAGATCTTTACGTTTCTCAATTCGGACGACACGTTTTTGCCAGGCGCGCTCAGTACGATCGCTAAACACTTTAGAGCTAATCCCGGGGTCGGCATGATCTATGGAGAGGCCTATCACGTGAAGTTGGAAGGCGAAATCATCGCTCCCTACCCAACGCAGCCGTTCGATCTCCGCACGCTCAACAACCAGTGTTACATCTGCCAACCGGCGGCGTTCATGCTTCGCGAGGCGTTTCGCAATGCGGGGATGATGAACGTCGCGATGCACTTTGCACTGGATTACGAACTCTGGATTCGCATTGCGAAACAATATGGCGTGATTAAGGTGGACGAGTTCCTTGCCACGAGCAGGATGCACATGGACAATAAAACACTGTCCAAACGTCGGCAAGTCTATCAGGAAATCCTCAGTACGGTGAAGACGCAGTTTCAATATGCGCCGTACGAGTGGGTGAACGGCTATGCCTGCTACCTGCTCGACAAGAAAGACCAGTACTTTGATCGTTCCAAGCCGACGCTGACTTCCTACGCGCTCAGTCTAGCCTTGGGGATGTATCACAACCCGGGGCAAAGGAAGCGCTACTTCGCCGAGTGGCAAGAGATGACGGGATTTGGGAAAAAGTTCACGGGACGATGGGAGGACGGTTGGATTTCTGGAGTTTGGCAATCGGAACAGCCGATTCCTGCCGAGGCCACGACCTTAGCGGTATCGGGTAAGCACTGGGCGCCAATCGGGCCAATTTCGTTGACCATCAAACTGCAGGGCAAAGTGGTTCACCGAGAGGAACTCGCATCCTCCGGTGACTACGCTTTCGTGGCTGCGGTTCCTCCAGAGATGGCGGGCAAGGTGTGCCGAATGAGTTTTGAGACCAGCCGAACCTGGCGTCCCAAGGCCAACGGCGACTATCGGCAACTTGGCTGCGTGGTTGATACGGTCCAGTTCCAAATGACGGGATCGAAGGTGTGAGCAATCCTCTCGTTACAATCGTAACGCCTTCCTTTAACCAGGGTCACTTCATACGGGCCACTATCGAAAGCGTTTTGAGTCAGGACTACCCGAACGTGGAATATGTGATCATGGACGGCGGTTCGACCGACAGTACCGCCTCTGTCGCGAAGGACTACAGTAGTCGCTTAACTTTCATCTCAGAGAAGGATCGAGGCCAGACACACGCCATCAATAAGGGCTTTCAAGCGGCGAGAGGGAGCATTGTTGCGTGGCTGAACTCAGATGACGTCTACCTGCCGGGTGCCATCAGCAAGGGCGTGGTCGGCTGCATCGCCAATCCTGACGTAGGCGCGATTTACGGCGAGGGCTTTCAGATTGATTACGATGGGAAAGTTCGGCAACAGTTTCCCTACACGGAGCCATTCAACCTTTGGAAACTGACCTTCGTATTGGACTATATCCTGCAGCAGTCTGTCTTCTTTCGGCGGGATTGCGTCGAGGCCATCGGCTGGGCGGATGAGTCGCTTCATTTCGGCATGGACTGGGACATCTTGGTTCGACTCGGCAAGCGGTATGGCCTCGCCTACGTGCCTGAGACGTTTGGGTGCCTTCGGGAGTACGAAGCCGCCAAGTCCTTCGCTGGCGGGCAGAAGCGATTCCGAGAACTCGCCGCCCTACTTAAAAAGCAAAGCGGGCAGAAACGGCCGCCTGGTTGGTGGTTCTACGGACTCGACACCTATGACAAGGTCTGGTCCGCCCGGATTCAGCGGTGCCTTCCAGGCCCATTAGGTGCCTACATCGCCAAGCGCTTCGTGCACGTTTGCCGGGCCAAGATTGATGATGTCTACTTTCGGTCGCAGGGACTTTATGCGGACCAGTGGGTGGCGAATCGGCTCCACTGGATGCTGCCCGAGTGTGCTCGTTCGGCTGTGATTCACGGAACTCTACCGAGTTGGGCGGCTCCGCTCGGGGATCAGAAACTTCGTGTCTTCGTTGATGGTCAACTCGCAGCGACGGGGCGCCCAGCTTTTGGTGAATTCAGTATCCCTGTTCCGTTGACGGTCGGCAGAGCCGCCGTTCTGCGGATCGATGCCGAAAAGTATGTTGTGCCTGAAGAACAGGGATTCGGCCCAGATCGTCGGCGCCTGGCGTGGCAACTACGCGAAATCGAATCCATTGCATAGGGTTCGCGAACCGGCTCATTTAATGTTCAGTGTTGGCCCTGCTGGACTGGCTAGGTTCCCTATACGGATTCCCACCGGAACGGCTTTGCCGGGTACAACCGACGATGGAATCTTCACCGTGAGTTGCATAATCCCCACGACTAGCCCCGGACTAGCGCCGGCGTATAGAACCTCTGCGGCTACTCCGCCGATAGTAATCGAGACCAAGCTGTTCTGAGAACTGGGACGGTCGGCGATCAAGCCATCGAGATTGTCTGCAACTATGGGAAAAGAAGGCAGTCCCTCGCCGGTTCCGTAGAAGACGACAAATCCGCCTCTGAGCGCGGGTGCCGCGTCCGAGACTAGGAAGTACTCGCCTTTAACTTCGTCAAAGCCGTAGGCGGCCAAACCGCCGGTTCCGGCTCCGGACTCGGTAAATAAGCCCGGTGCGGTCGGCGTGATCAATACTGGCCAGGGGTTCGACCGCAGGCCGCCCACGCTCACCTGAATCATGTAAGGTCGGTTCGTCTCCAGCCCATACGGCACTGTCACGCACACTTGATCCTTCCCCGCATATAGAACCGGAGCCGGCTCCCCCTGCAGAGAAACCGTAACGCCGCTGATCTCCATCGGCAATCTAGTTAGCCAGGGATCAAACGAGGCCAGAATGTCAGGCCCCAATCCTTGGCCGTATAGGACTAACAACGAGCCCGGTGCCGCTGAGACCCGTTGCGTAGCAGCGTTGCCGATCCCGCGTATGATTGGCCCCGCCAGAGTCACCACGAGGCTGCTGGTCGTCGTTCCGCCTCCTGCGCCGGGGTTTGTAACGGCGATCGGCACAACGCGCGAATCGGTCATCATCGCCGCTGGCACCGTAATCTCCAAAAGGCCTTCTCCCAGGACTCGTGTAGTAATGGCTACGTTGTTGATCCGAGCAACTGTACCTGAGAAGAACCGAGCCCCTCGCACGGTCAAAATGCTGCTGGGAGACTGCGCGGGCAGACTAGCTGGCCACACTGAACTAACCTCCGGTGCCCCCGGCTGGACTGTAAGGTTCACATTGAACGTGGTCGTTTTGGTGACCGCGGTGGGCGAATTGATAGTGATCGTGCCCTTGTACATCCCGGGGCCAAGGCCGACTGGGTTTATGGTTGCCTGCAGCGTCGTCCGAAACCCGGGGAAGACGCTGCCGACGGTTGGGCTTGCCGATAACCAATCGGTTCCCTTCGTTGCAATGAGGAACGGCAGTAGCCCGCCGCTTGTTCCCAGATAGAACGGCTGGGTGCTCCCCCCTGCGTTTTCCCCCAGTCTCGTTACAAAGTCCAAAGTCGGCGGAGAGACCACCACGTCTGAGGGAGGAGCGCTGACCGTAAGGCTTATGGGAACCACGATGGGCTCTAGATTGGTGCCTTCGGTCGGGGTGATCGTCAGTCTCTCGGTGTAGGTTCCCACCAGTAGTGAAGTGCTATTCACGGCAACCCGAACCACAAGCGTGGTCCGACCACTCTCCGGCGTCACGGTCAGCCAATGGCTCCAGGGCGGCGCTACTGCGAATGGAATCACCTGCCCGTTGACTACGGTGGTCACGGATATGGTTTGCAGGCCAGTCGCGGCACCCACCCCTTGCACGAAGTTGAATGTCAGCCCGGACGGGGCAACCTTGAGAGCGGGCGCTCCCCACAAGATGATCGATACGGAGCACAAACCCAGCAGTCGCACGATTCTTCTATCGTCGGCCAGCGGCGACGGCGGTAGATCAGTTAATCCTTAAGCTCTTCGGGGAAGACGGCATAGCCGTCGGGCGGAGCGAAATGGCTGCGCATGTACTCCAACCTTTTCCGCAGGTGGCGGCTCGCAATCTGGCGCGGACCGGGCTCCACGTCGATATCACAGCAAAGCCCATGGAGATAGAGGGTCAACGTGTCAAAGAACGATTCTTTAGCATACTCGCGGAACAGTTTGGTCTCGCCCCGAAACGATGCCTGTTTATTCAAAAGGTTCTGCTTGGCGGTCCAGCTCAACTGGTCCACTTCGCCATGAACTCTAGCCTTCAGTTCTGCTCGCAGCATTTCCATGAATCCCGCGAAAGCAGCTTCAGGAAGGCGGTCAAATGCCGCACGAGCGAGGGCGTTGAAGAGGTGGAAATGATACTCGCTCATGTCGATCTCTTTAACAGCGAACGCCAGGATACCTGCCTCTCCGGACCCGGGTGGCGGCACATAAGCCAGCGTCAACCGCGTTTTCTCGTCCGGCTGGTCCATTGCGATCAGCGTATCCTGCGGCAGAAAGCTTTGCCGGCCGGCCTTGTGCTTCCCGCTAGCCGCGGGACGTTCTAGATAGGGGACCAGCAGAATAAGAAGTTTGGGCAGCGCCGCGCGAAGAACCTCGGGAAGAGCCTCGGCGGGTTCCTCCAGGTATTCTTTCATATCCTCTTCGGCAATAGGAGCCGCGGCTACGTAATAGCTAAAGGTCTCACCGAGCGGAATACTTTCCCCTCGGAAACGATCAGCGAATTCACCCAAGTGAAGTTTGGCCACGATTTCTTTGGCCAGGTCGGAGGGAGACGGCATCGACAGAATCTTCAGTGTAACAGAGCGTCGCGCTAGACTGGGATTTTGCCTTCTTTAAACATCCTTATTTCGGCTGGCGAGGCCTCGGGCGACATGTATGCCTCGCGTCTCGTCGTGGAGTTGCGGAAGTTGGCTCCCGACGCGCGGTTCTTTGGATGTGCGGGGCCCCAAATGCGTGCGGTGGGAGTCGAGTCAGTCGTTGATGCCGAAGCCTTGGCCGTGGTCGGTTTGGTGGAAGTCCTGGCCCACATCCCCCGCATCTATGGCGAGTTCCGGAAGTTGATCGCGGCAGCTCGAGATCGAAAGCCCCAGCTTGCGATTCTAACCGACAGTCCGGACTTCAACCTGCGGGTCGCTCGTAGGCTGAAGCGCCTCGGCATTCCAGCCGTCTACTTGGTCGCACCCCAAGTGTGGGCTTGGCGCTCTGGGCGAGTGCGGCGGATGCGGCGAGACCTTGCGAGCGTTTTGTCGATATTCCCTTTTGAAAAGGCTTGGTTCGCTGCCCGCGGCGTCTCGGTTGATTTTATCGGCCACCCCTTGGCGTGGAGTGCTGCGCCCCGCTTCAGTCGGACCGAATTCTGTGCTCGCAGTGGTCTCGACGAAACGAAGCCATTCATTACATTGCTTCCGGGCAGCCGCCTCGGCGAGGCTCGTCGCCACTTGCCCGCCGTTCTCGATGCGGTGGAAATACTCCGATCGCACGGGCATACGCAGTTCGTCTGGGCCACTCCAGTCGGCTTTTTGGAGCGAGGCGGCAGTTCGTTTACAACATTTCGGGAACGCATTTCCGCGCTGTCCATCCAAATCGTAGAAGGGGAAGCATGGGATGCAATCGCCCATGCTGGCCTAGCCCTTGCGGCCAGCGGTACAGTGACAATGGAAGCAGCCTTGCTGGGGACGGCAATGGTCACTTTCTACAAGGTCACCGAGATCAGTTGGCGTTTGGGTAAATTATTAGTGTCTGTGCCTTTTTACACCATGGTGAATCTGGTGGCGGAACGAAAAGTTGTACCCGAGCTCATGCAGAGCGAGTTTACCGGGTCTAACCTCGCTCAAGCCGCCCTTGATTTGCTCAACAATCCCGCCGCGCTCGACCAGATGCGCGCAGACCTAGCTCAAATCCGCGAATCCCTTCGTCGGGATAGCGACCCCCTCGCCGAAGCGGCCAGACTTCTCGTCGTCCGCTATCTGAAGGAAGTCCGATACTGAAAGGAAGCTTGATCATGAAAAAGTTTGGGATCGTTCTCACCGCCACCTTGTTTGCCACCTCTCTCGAAGGTCAGGAGGCCCGCGGACGGTCCCGGATCGACGTGATCAGTTACCAGGTCAACGCTGATGTAAATCCGCGTACCCAAACGCTGGCGGCCACGGCGCGGATTCGATTCCAGCCCGTTGATGATCGGGTTTCCGCGATCACTTTCGATCTGCATAACAGCCTAACCGTCAAGTCAGTGACGGACGGTAAAGGTGCCCCCTTGACGCCGACTCGGACCCAACAGGACTTTCAGCTCCGGATCGCATTCCCGGACACGCTTCTAAAGGGCTCCGACCAGGAAGTCGTCGTCACCTATGAAGGCCGCCTTAGTGGGCAGGAGGAGTCTCCGGTCTATGGGGTTAAGTTCGCGGCCATCAAACCCGAATATGCCTTCCTGCTTTACCCCGCTCGCTGGTTCCCGGTGAACGAATACACGGCCGACCGGTATACCTCAGAATTTACGATCACGGTTCCCGAAGACTACAAAGTTGTCGGCGGGGGTATGGAGGCTTCCGCCACTGCTCCGACCGGCAAGAAGGCGACCCAATTCACCTTTGCCAAGCCATCCCTTGGGGGGTCCATTGGGGTTGTCCAAGGCGACCCCAAAACTATTTCCTCGCAGGGCGTCACTGCGCTCACCTATTTCCGCGGCGAGTCGGCCAAGGCGGCGGAGAGCTGGGGTGAGGAGACTGGAAAGGTGCTCTCCTTCTTGGCAGGGAATTTTGGCTTGGCTCCGAACGCTTCCATTGGAATCGTCGAAACCGAAGACGGCGCGCCCAATGGCTATGCGGCTCCGGGCCTTCTGTTTCTTAGCCCGAGGGCCATCGGTAGCCAAGCGAACCCTCGGCTCCTCGTGAACCAGCTATCCCGCCAGTGGTGGGGCCTCCAAGTTTCTCCGGTTTCGCGAAACCATCTCTGGATCACTAACGGTATGGCTCGCTACGCTGAACTGCTGTGGGTGGAGCAGTCCCAAGGGCCCGGTGCTCTGGAAGGCGAAGTTCGCGATACCTATGTCGAAGCCATGACCGTCGACAACCCGCCGTTGATTCAATCGGCCCGTTTCGAAGACTATTCCCCGGAATACTGGGCGACGACGGCCGGCAAGGGTGCCGCCGTGTATCACATGCTCCGCAGCGTGTTGGGAGACGACAAGTTTAAAGAGTTTCTCAAGATCATTCCGGACAAGTTCGCCGGGCGCAGCGTCTCCACAGAGAACGTCAAAGACGTCGCCAGCCAGCTAGCTGGCCAGGATCTCGGCTACTTCTTCATCCAATGGATTGAGTCGAGCGGTGCACCCGAGTTCAAGCTCGAATACACGGTATATCGCACGAAGAAGGGTTTCCGCGTGATGGGAAAGATCACGCAGGACCTCGACACCTTCCGCATGCCGGTGACGCTCAAGATTGAAACCGAAGGCAATCCGGAGGAAAAGGTGGTTGACGTCTCCGGCACTTCTTCTGAATTTCTCGTCGAGACGTTTGGAAAACCCAAGCGCGTCGAGATCGACGTGAACAACCGTATCCTGCGCATGAGCCGCGCGATGCGCGTCGCTGTATCCATCCGGAAAGGCGAAATGTTCGCCGAAATCGGCGAATACGGCGAGGCTCTCAAGGAATACACCAAGGCTCTCGAAGTGGCGCGGAACAGCTCCCTGGCTCACTACCGAGTGGGTGAGGTGTTTTTCCTCCAGAATAACTATCAGTCCTCAGCGAACGAGTTCCGCGAGTCGCTCAACGGCGACTTGGAGCCGAAGTGGACGGAGGTTTGGGGGCACATCAATCTGGGCAAGATCTTCGACATCACCGGTCAGCGTGAGCGAGCGGTGAACGAATACAACCTTGCGATTCGGACCAAAGATAACACCCAAAACGCGCAGGAAGAGGCCGCGAAGTTTCTTAAGGAGCCCTTCAAGCGCGCTCGGATGGCGAACTAGACCGCCCTAGTGGCCTTCAGCCTCAAGGAAACGCTCGGCTTCAATCGCTGCCATGCAGCCAGCCCCAGCGGCGGTGATTGCTTGACGATACACTCGGTCCTGCACGTCGCCGGCATGATAGACGCCCGCGATTTTAGTCCGGGCACCGCCGTGGGAGATCAGGTAGCCTTCCTCGTCTGTATCGAGCTGGCCTCGCAGGAACTTCGTGTTGGGAATGTGGCCGATCGCGACGAAAAAGCCGTCCACAGGCCGATCCCAGGTCTCGCCCGTCACCAGATTGCGCAACTTGGCCCCTGTCACAAAACCCTTTTCAACATCGTAAACGTCGTCGACGACGGTGTTGGTCAGAATCTCGATCTTCGGGTTTGCTCGCGTGCGGTCCACCATGATCTTCGACGCGCGGAACTCTTCTCGGCGATGAATCAATGTCACCCGCCTGCCGAAACGCGTTAGGAAGTTGGCCTCCTCCATTGCCGTATCGCCGCCGCCGATCACCATGATCTCCTTTTCGCGATAGAAAAATCCGTCGCAAGTGGCGCAGGAACTGACGCCATGGCCAATCAACTTATACTCGTTGGGCAGACCCAACCAGCGCGCGGATGCTCCGGAGGCGACAATCAGGGTTCTGGTCTCAATCCACTCCCCATCGATCTTCAACTTGAAGGGCCTCTGCGAGAGATCACAGTCTTCGACCGTGCCGTTGATGAACTCCGCGCCGAAGCGTATGGCTTGCAGCTTCATGTTCTCAACAAGCTGCGGCCCCATCACGCCATCCGGAAATCCGGGATAGTTCTCCACCTCGGACGTGATCGAGAGCTGTCCGCCGGGCTCATGGCCAGAGACGACAAGCGGCGATAGCGACGCTCGAGCGGAATAGACAGCGGCTGTATTTCCGGCACAGCCCGAACCGATGATGACGACGTTGCGCATAATAAGGGTAAAAGAGTTTGGCACCATGATTGGCCCCAAACCCTCAGAGTAGCACCTAGGATCCGCTACGCTACACTACATTTCGAAGGCGGATCATCCCGATGCCAATCAGTCCGGCTCCGAGAAGGGCCCAGGTACCAGGCTCAGGAACCCTGCCGGAGATCACGTCATTGCCGCAGGTCGCGGCAGACAAGTCAAAACTAGACGTCTCGAAAGCATGGATGAAGGCATCGTTAACCGCGAAATCCAGAGTCACTTTAAGATTGGTTGGGCCGCCGACCGAGACGGTCGTCGATGTTCCGGTTCCCCAACCAGTTCCCCGCCCGCCGGGTTGGCAAAAATCTCTTGATTCGGCCGATAGTTGCCGTTCTGGTCGTCACCCAGACCCAAAACCTGTTTTACGGTTTGGTTCCCAGTAACCTGTTAAAGATTTCCGGCCGTCAACCGCTCGCGGAAGCGTAGTTGGACGGCATAGTTGATTCCGCCGTTCGAAACAAGCAGGTCGCCGACGTTGAGCGAAGTAAAGGCCTTAAGGGAAGTACCGCCTCCATAGTTAAGGAGGATTTCCACCGCGAACCCGTTTGGTGCCGAGGTTGAAGGATGCGAAAATCACGTCGGCCGGGTCCGCGGAAGCAAGCGGATTGGTAAAGACCAGAGGGAACGTGGGTAGGGAGAAAGGTTGGGAAGGTCAGGGAAGCAGCGAGAAACAAGAGTGAAGCAATCCTCATTGTTTGGGGGGGGCTGCCCCTCACAATGACACGCCTACCCCGTTGAATCGAATGTGACCTTTAACTAGTTGGTTACAGAATAGCGTCCCACCAAGCTCGGCTGAGCTCCCAGTACTATGGGCTGACTGTCAGAGTAAATCCAATTCCATCAAAACCCTACGGGAGCTTATGCCGATCGCACTATCGCAACCAGAGCCATGCTTGGTTGGTCAACAATGCTCCGAAGTAAGCGAGAAAGCCCATGTAGGCGAACTGCGCAGACGGCCAAGCCCAACTCCCCAGTTCCCGCCGAACAATAGCCACCGTCGAAAAACACTGCATCGCGAAGGCGAAGAAGATCATCAACGCGTAGGCGCCGCCTGGAGTAAGATCCTTTCGCAAGGACTCTATCAAAGGAGGCGAGTCCTTCTCCGCATTCTCGATTCCATAGATCGTACCGAGAGTCCCGACGATCACCTCCCGTGCAGCAAGCGACGTGATCAATCCGATACCAATCTTCCAATTGAAACCCAACGGTAGAATAACTGGCTCCACCATCCGCCCAATCCTGCCCGCTATGCTCTGTTCAATCGCCGGGGGCTTTCCATTTTCGTAGGGCAGATGGGCCAAAATCCAAAGCCCGACCGAAACGAAAAGGATTACGGTCCCGGCCCGTCGCAAGAAGATCACCGCGCGGTCAAGGAGCCGGAGCAGAAGCGTTTGCACGGAAGGACGACGATAGGGCGGCAGCTCCATCACGAACATCGTTTTTGCGTGACGCAAAACGCTCGACCGCAGAAGAAGCGCCGTACCGACGGCAGCAACAAAGCCCAAAACGTATAACCCCAATAACACCGCTGCTTGCAGGCCAAGGAATTGGCCGAGCAAAGGCGTATTCGGGACGAAGGCCGCAATCAAAAGTGTGTAGATCGGCAAACGGGCCGAGCAGGTCATGAAGGGTGCGATTAACACTGTTGCCAAACGATCCCGCTTATCTTCGATGGTCCGCGTCGCCATAATCGCCGGAACTGCGCAGGCGTAGGCCGAAAGGAGCGGAATAAATGCCTTTCCCTGTAGGCCAACCCGGGCCATCGTCCGATCGGCAATCACCGCCGCCCTCGCCAAGTAGCCGGAGTCTTCAAGTATTCCGATAAAAAGGAACAGCAGCAGTATCTGAGGCAGGAACACCACCACACTGCCCACGCCGCCCCATACGCCCTCCACCAACAAGCTGCGGAACACCCCCTCCGGCAAATACGAACCCAGCATGGCACCGGACCAAGTGATCAGGCGTTCTACCCCGTCCATCATCGGTTGCGCCCCGGTGAAGATCCCTTGAAATACCGCGAGCACGACCACCAGGAAGATCAGCGGACCGGCCACGGGATGAAGAAATACCCGGTCCAGGCGGCGAGTCCACTCTGGAGGTGCCGGGGCGGTGTAGCCGGCCTGCAAACCCACTCGCCCCGCCCAACGCCGTCGAGCCGGGAGCGTCTGCAGAATAGGAAATTCGAATTTGGGCTGCGGCGCGATCGGCCTTGCGCCTGTACCCCGCAGAAAGTGGGTTACACGCTCAACGCCCGCCCCAGTGCTGGCGGATATCAGCGCCACTGGGGCACCGATCTCTTTGGCCAGAGCCGCGGGGTCCACGCTCCCGCCCCGAGCGGCCAAATCGTCGGCCATGTTTAAAACCACCAACGTCGGCATTCCCAAGGCCAGCACAGGTGCAGCCAGCACTAAATGACGTTGCAGATTAGTCGAGTCGAGGATGAGAATGATCGCGTCGGGCTTTCCCAGCGAGGTGTTCGCGCCAACGAGTACGTCGTGCGTGACTCGCTCATCTTCAGAACGTGGCGTCATGCTGTAGATGCCAGGAAGATCCACAACGAACAGATCCCGACCGCTTTCATCGCGAACCCTGCCAACGTGATGCTCGACGGTTACCCCGGGAAAGTTAGCCACTTTTTGCCGCAGTCCAGTAAGCCGATTGAATAAGGTGGATTTACCCGCGTTCGGTGGCCCAACTAACGCTACGTAGTGGCCTGGTTTGCGGCTCACGGTTTGCGGTGCAGCCCCGTGGCAGCTCCCGCTATCGCTCATATCAGTTCCGATTCTGACAGTGGCTCCGCTGAAATGTACAGCCGGCGGGCGGTGTCCCGCCGCAACGCAATGTCAGAACCGTCCACGCGAAAGATCTGCGGATCGCCACCCGGAGCGCTCCCGGCAGCAACCACGACGGTGCCCGGAAGGAACCCCAACTCCATCAATCGCTGCGACATGTCCTCAGGAAGGTCCAATCGGTGCAGGTACGCACGATCACCGATTCGTAATTGCGCCAACGTCTCCCCGCCGCTCTTGTTGAAACTGAGTTGCATCGCACTTCCAGGATAGGACCGCCAATGGTCGGTGTCAACCACCTGCCGAACTGAAACGATTTCCTGCGGTGCTACACTCGGAAGGCGAATCTCCCGAGTCCGCGGTTGGCCCTTCCTAGATGACTCAAGAACCTCTCGCCGTAACGATAATTACTCCGTGTCTTAACGCGGAAAAATTTCTCGTGGAAACCATCGAGAGCGTCGTTCAACAGGACTATCCGAATTTCGAATACATCGTGCTCGATGGCGGGTCCACTGACGGCACGCTTGCCATTCTCGAACGGTACGCCGCGCTTTACCCAAAGCTCCTTCGGTACATTTCGGAACCTGACGCTGGGGCGTCCGATGCGATCGCCAAAGGCTTCGCTATGGCGAAAGGCGAGGTCTTTGCCTACCTGAATGCCGACGATACTTATTTTCCTGGTGCCGTCCGAGCAGCCATTTCCTATCTGCGCGATCAGCCTGAGTTAGCAGGCGTGTACGGCAACGCCCATTGGATCTCCGCAAACGGCGACCTTCTGGGCAACTACCCTACCAAGCCGTTCCATCCCGAGGGCCTTGGGCGAGAGTGCTTCATCTGCCAGCCGACTTGCTTCGTTCGTTCCCAAGCCATTCGCGAAGTCGGCGGCTTCGATCCCCGCTTGCATTCGGCCTTCGATTACGACCTTTGGCTCCGCCTCTCCCGCCACCATCAACTATTTCGAATCGAGGCTCTGCTGGCAAGTTCGCGAATGCACCTCGACAACAAGACGCTCAGCGGTCGCGGCACTGTTTTCAGCGAGGCCATCGCCTGTGTGCAGCGGCATCTCGGATACGTACCCTTCCAGTGGATCCACGGATATTGTTCCTATTTGGTCGACGGCCGGGATCAGTTTCTTGAGCCCCTGCGTCCATCCTTCACCAAGTTCGCATTCAGTTTGCTTCTCGGAACGGTATGCAATTGGCGGCACCCTCTTCGCTATTGGCGGGAATGGTGCAGTATCATGAGCCCTGATGCCTTTGCTCGACGATGGAACAGCACTTGGATCGCTCGGCGAATGGGTATTCATATCAGATAATGCCAGCTAAGAAAGCCCTCATTACGGGCGTCAACGGACAAGACGGCTCTTACTTAGCCGAACTATTGCTCAGCAAAGGGTACGAGGTTCACGGCCTTGTCCGGCGAGTTGGGCTGGAAGCGCCGGAACGTCGGCTGGAGCGCGTGCTCAGCTTCCGGGATCAGATCAAGCTCCACCCGGCCTCACTCGAAAGCTACGCCGCCTTGTATCAGGCGATCTCCAAGATTCGCCCAGACGAGTGCTACCACCTCGCCGCCGCCAGCTTTGTAAGCTACGAGTTCGACGACGAGTTTTCGACGCTGACCACCAACATCAACGGCACCCATTATCTCCTTGCGTCGCTCAAAGATCTTGCGCCGCAGTGCCGTTTCTATTTCGCCGGTACCTCGGAAATGTTCGGTGCCGCCGAAGCCTCTCCGCAGGACGAGGCTACTCGGTTTCGCCCTCGCTCGATCTATGGCATTAGCAAAGTGGCCGGTTTCGAGCTTACCCGGAACTATCGCGAACGGTACGGCATGTACACCGCCAGCGGTATCCTGTTCAACCACGAGTCCCCGCGCCGCGGCTCCGAGTTCGTCACCCGCAAGATCACCAGCACAGTCGCTCGGATCCTGGCCGGCAAGGCTACCGAATTACGTTTAGGCAATTTGGAGCCGCTCCGCGATTGGGGGGATGCCCGCCAGTACGTCGAAGCGATGTGGCTGATGCTGCAGCAGGAGTTCGCCGACGACTTTGTCATCGCGACCGGTCGCCTCCACTCCGTCCAGCAGTTCGTCGAGATCGCCTTCTCGAGCGCCGGGCTCGATTGGCGGAAGTTTGTGGTGGTCGATAAGGACTATTACCGACCCGCCGAGAAAATTCCACTTTGTGGCAACCCATCCAAAGCGAAACGGGTCCTCGGCTGGGAAGCCACGACGGATTTTTCCCTGCTCGTACGCGAAATGGTGGCTGAAGATTGCCGCCTCCTCGGCCTCTCCCTACCCTCATGAAGATCCCTCGTCGAACGCTACTTTCCGTCCCCGCCGCCGCCCTGGCCGCCGCGCCCTCCCTGGGGCCGAAGCTGGCCGCCGCAATGTCCAGCAAGGTTTTGAAGAGGGAGCTCTTCAATGAGCCCGTCAAAATCGCGTCCGTCGAACTCCTTCGGAATGGCAAGAGCTTTATCGTCCGCGCCCGCTCCACCTCCGGCGTCACCGGTTATGCTGACGCGCACAGCAGTGTCATGAGCGTCGCCTATCCGATTTTGCTCAAGAAGGTCGCCCCGCTTTTGGTCGGCAAGGACGCGCGCGATCTTGAGTCGCTTCTCGAAGAAGTCTATCTAGCCAATTCCAACTACAAATGGCAAGGCCTGCCGTTTTGGGTCAGCGTCGCCGTAGTCGAAATCGCGATTCTTGATCTCCTCGGGAAGGTCGTCGGCCAGCCGATTGGTGCTTTAATTGGCACGCCCCGTCAACAGCGGATCCCGGTCTATCGCGCTAGCTCCCATCGCGGCAATTCTGCGGACGACGAGGTTGCCTACCTGCGGAAGGTCGTCTCGGAAACAGGAGCTACCGCCATTAAATTCCGTCTTGGCGCTCGCATGCGTTTCGATGCGGATTCCACGCGCCGAGACCTCGCGCTGATTCCGCTTACCCGCAAGACCTTTGGACCGGCTTTCACAATTTATGCCGATGGCAACGGCTCCTACGACGTGCCGCAAGCCATCCGAATCGGCAAAGTGATGGAAGAATACAAGCTCGCGTTCTTTGAAGAGCCAGTGCCTTTCGACTACTACGACGAGACCAGGCAAATCGCCGCCGCCCTGAAGATCCCCATCGCCCTCGGCGAGCAAGAAGCAAGCCTCCGTGGCTTTCGCCGGATCATTGAGCAGGGCATCGCTCGCGTAATCCAACCGGACTTACTTTACTTCGGCGGCTTAATCCGTTCGATGAAAGTCGCCCGCATGGCCGCCGCCGCGGGGCTTGTGTGCACGCCTCACATGTCCGGCGGTGGCCTCGGCTTTCTTTACGTCGCTCATTTCGCCTCGTGCATCCCGAATGCCGGTGCCCATCAAGAGTACAAGGGCGAGGACGACTCCCTGCCTGTTCACTCTGCCACCAGTTCGCTCGAAAGCGAGAAAGGGATGCTCACCGTTCCCACCGGACCCGGCCTTGGAGTCGACATAGACCCAGCCTTCCTCGCCAAGGCCCAGCCCGTCACCGCTTAGTCTTCGAAAGCGTCCGGACGTCCTCGACCAATCGTCGAACCCGAACCAAGCCGAGGTCTTTATCGTCCTCCACCCGCCGAAATACGGGTCCCCACACAGGCACCTCGCGCGTTCCGTGCGTGGCCTGGCTGGCCGTTTCTCCCATGATCATTTTTTCGAGCTCGGCCACCGGACATTTGTCGCCGCGCCGCCAGATCCGGGATCTTGACTTTCAACACAGAAGACACCGGGCCATCCCCGCGACCGGCCATGCCGTGGCACGACGCGCGGTACGCCACGAACAAATCTTTTCCATCAACGGAAGCGATCAGCTTGCGCGGAGACGAGTCTGGCGCCACGAGCGGCAGCAACGTCGAAATGACCAAAACCACATATGGCGACAGTCTATCGAGCACCGAGCTACTCGTTCCGGACCACCCCACGCAGCTCATAAGGCGTGTGATCCTTGTAGCGCCGGTTGGCCGGATTCGCATCCGTCCCGGGCCGAGCGTTCGGCTGCGGAGGATCATTGAACGTTAGATATTGCCCCCTGCTAATCCACCCCTCACCTCGTCACGACCAAGTAGGGATCGATATCGTCTACGTTGCTCCGCCCGCTGCCTTCCTTATAGTCCACGCCGATCATAACCGGCTTTCCGGCCGTCAGTTGGCCGAACACATAGCCTGAAGCCGCCTCTGTTCCCTTCGCGTTGTTATCGCGGCATCGGACCACATTCCCGTTGCCGTTGCATGGCGTTACGCGATTGGCGAGGTTGCTCGTCAGTTCCATCATCTGCTGGCAAACATCATCGCAATCCGACGAATTCGCGCGAGGGGTTCCACCGTCGACATGCCTTCAACGTCTCTGGGCCGACAACGTTCTTGGGGCCGCCCAATCCAAGCTGCGTTTTCGCCTTTTCGAGCGCCGCGGTTCCGTCGTTGCCCATTTTGTCGTTCAGTACGCCGTCGTAGAATCCCGCCGCCTTCAGATCCTTTTCGAGGTGGGCTCGTGCCGCGGTAACGGCTTGCTCCCCGCTCTGCACCATTTCCGCCAACGCCGCCATCCGGCGAGTTGGGTCGTCGGCTAGCGCCTTGATTGAGGGGAAATTCGTGTCAAACTTGCCAAGGTCCGGATCGACGAAGGAGTCCTTCCTCGCCTTCGCCAGATTTTCTTTCGGTCAGCCCTTTCTTTGCCAACGCCGGCAGCTGATCCAACAGCCCGCCCTTCCCCCTAGCCACTTTCGGTTGCATGCGGCCGCCACCAGTTTGTTGCCCGGATGGACCCCAGCTTGCCGGCAGGCCTCCTCGCAATTGCTTCTGGTTAGCCTCATGGGCGTTCCGCGCCCCATGCCGGTAGGGAAAAGTTTCCTGGTTCGTCTTCGAATTGAAAGGGTTGGCGTGATCGATGTAGGCCTTGGTCTCTCCGCCGTGGTCAGGTCGAATCTCTCCTCCGGTTTCTCCCCTACTCCCGCCCCGCCAAATCCCAACAACGCCGTCAGTGTCTTTTCCCCAACAATGCCGTTTACCTTCAAGTCGTGTTTGCGTGAAAGCTCCGGACCGCGGAATCCGTCAACGCCCGCCACTTGTGCCACGGCCCTCAGGTTCGTCCCTTCGTACCCTGCGGTCTCCAGCGACTCCCCCCGAGCGGCGTCGAGGATCCTTGCCCGCGTCGCCGCCTTCTGCGCTACCCTTGTCTGACTTCCCCATGGGATAGTGTCGAAGTGAACCGTCGCGCACTTCCCTGGGCCTATGCGATCGGCATTCTCTGGCTCAACCTCTATCTCGTACGCCAGCGTTTCGCCATTGACTTCTCGGCCCAGGTCCGCTCCAGGTCGTCGAAAAGAGCCGCATGCAATAAGTCCTGCTTGTCCGCAAAGTGACCCAAGATCGCCCCTGTCGATACGCCCGCCACTTGTGCCACGGCCCTTAGGTTCGTCCCTTCGTACCCTGCGGTCTCCAGCCACTCCCGAGCGGCGTCGAGGATCCTTGCCCGCGTCGCCGCCTTCTGCGCTACCCTTATCTGACTTCCCCATGGGATAGTGTCGAAGTGAACCGCCGCGCACTTCCCTGGGCCTAGGCGATCGGCATTCTCTGGCCCAACCTCGATCTCGTACGCCAGCGTTTCGCCATTGACTTCTCGGCCCAGGTCCGCTCCAG
>JANXMS010000117.1 GCA_025354525.1 Acidobacteriota bacterium | reverse complement strand
CTTTGCGACCTTCGCCAGTCTTGCCCAAACCGCACGGAAGAATGGATCTGGATCCGTCACCGAGACCTTTCGGCAACTCTTCTCAAAGCCGACCGTCGCGTCGGCTCGGTAGGGGTCGACGGACCGCTAATCAATTACGCTGCAGGTACTGTCCGAGGAGTTGGGGACGACCGGCGCTGAGGTTATAAGTGATCCGGTTACGGTGTTGTAGCGAATTGTAAAGGGTTAGTAAAAGTAGATTGATGAGCGTAAACCGTTAGGCTGTTCTCCGCGTATTAGTAGTAGGAGCAGTAAAAATGAAACGCCAATTTGGAAACATGATGATGACGGCGACGGTAGCCGGAGCGATGCTCTTGCCTGCGGCGACGACGAATGAGAACACTCCGAAAGCGCAGGATCGCTTACAGAAGGAGGTTCGACGGGAGTTGATTACGCTGCCGTTTTTGGGTATCTTCGACAACCTCAGTTACCAGATTGAGGGGGCCACGGTGACGCTGACGGGGCAGACTGTGCGTCCGGTGCTTAAGAGCGATGCGGCGAACCGTTTGCGCGGGATCGAGGGCATTGCGAAGGTTGTGAACCAGATAGAGGTATTGCCTCTGTCGCCGTTCGATGACCGGTTGCGGCTGTTGGTGGCGCGGAACGTCTACGGGCAGTCGGCGTTGAATCGTTATGCTTTGGGTGCGAATCCTTCGATTCGGATCATTGTCAAGAACGGCAATGTGACGCTTGAGGGCGTCGTGGATCGGGAGATGGATAAGAACATCGCCTTCATCCAGGCGAACGGTGTGGCTGGTGTTTTCTCGGTGACGAACAATCTTCGTGTGGTGCGAGGTTAAGTTACTTGCCGGGAATGGTAGAACTGCGGTTGGTAGGATCGTAGAGTGTCTTTGTCTTGAGGGCAAAGATGTCTTCGGTCCTGCCCCCGTTTAGGACTAAGTTGGCGGTGTAGTTACCAACCGCCGGGCCATGTTTATAGCCGTGGCCGCTGCCGCCCCCAAGGAGCCACACGTTATCGTGTTCGGGGTGGCGGTCAATCAGGTAGTCTCCGTTGACTGTGTTTTCGTATTGGCAGACTTCGGCCTGCGCGAGCGGTGCTTGGGCGAGCTTGGGGAAACGCTTTTGGAGATAAAGGCGCACTTTGTCGACCGAAGCTTGGGGGACGACTCGTTCCTGGGTTTCGGGGTCGATTTCGAGTCCGTGACCGTCTGGGGCGATTTTGAAACCGCGGTTTTCGAGGTCGGGCAGACCGTAGATGGTGTCGCCGGGATCGACCCAGGCCGGGAGAAGCGGGGAGCGGAAGGCGGGATCGCCGGCGGGGGTGGCGAAGTAGAAGACTTCTTGGCGGGTGGGGCGGATGCGTCCTTTGAGAAGTTCGGGGAAGACTTGGGGGAGCCAGGGGCCGCAGGCGAAGACAAATTGGCCGGCTTTGATCCCGGCGACGCTGGTGACCTTAGTGCCTGGGGAGGGCGGGACGACGCGTGCCTGTTCGTAGCGGAGGCCGTTTTTGACGAGATGGCGGACGACGGTGGCGACGCCTCGGCGGGCCATGAGCCCGCCGGCGTGATATTCGTAGATGCCCCAAGTGAGTCCGTCGAGGCCGATCGCGGGGAAGCGTTTGGCGATCTCTTCGCGCGAGAGTACGTCGTGCTTGACGCCAAGCCTTTTGAAGGCGACCAGGTTGGCGTTCATGTAGGCGTCGTCGGGACGTCCCATCCAGAGGAATCCGGTTTCGTTGTAGAGGGTGGGGTCAGTTTGGGCGTAGAAGTTTTTGTAGACGGTGAGGGCTTCCATCGACCAGCGGGTGTAGAGTTCTTTGGGTCCGTAGCCGGCGCGGGTGATGCGGGATTCGCCGCCGGAGCTGGCGCGGTTGTTGGCGGGGCCGTGCTGGTCGATGAGGGTGACTTTGGCTCCTGCCTTGCGGAGCATGAAAGCGGTCCAGGCTCCGAAGACTCCGGAGCCGACAACGGCGACATCGGGGAGAGGTTTGGTTTGGGCCACGGCTGCTCCGGTTACAATAGAAGTACTCAAAAATGTTCTACGGGAAGAATGCAACACGCCTCTCAGGGTAGCAGGATGGGGACTTCGACGATTGGTGCGATTTTGGGACGGTGGGGCATCGGGTAATTTAGGACCAGGGGCAAGGATGCCCGGAGCGTTCGGTTCTGAATGCGGTTGTTGTGGGGGAGTTGGTCGGTGTTTATGGCGGTCTCGGTCTTGGCGAGGTGAGTGTCGGTCGGGCGATGGGAATGCTTTCGATTGCGACGTTTGGCGCGAGGTCGACTCGGAGGAGGCGGCCGGGGCGTTTGGGGCGTCGTGGGACAGGGTGAAGTTGATTTGGTTGAGTCCGGTAAGGTCGGGGCGCGGTCGGGTAGGGGAGTGCCGAGTCGGATGGAAGGT
>JANXMS010000116.1 GCA_025354525.1 Acidobacteriota bacterium | reverse complement strand
CCTTTGCGACCTTCGCCAGTCTTGCCCAAACCGCACGGAAGAATGGATCTGGATCCGTCACCGAGACCTTTCGGCAACTCTTCTCAAAGCCGACCGTCGCGTCGGCTCGGTAGGGGTCGACGGACCGCTAATCAATTACGTGGAATGAATTGGATAATTTGCCGGAACTACTCATCCCTTCCACTGCTTACGTCTGATAACCCGGTCGTGATGTGGGCAGACAGGGGGGAAGGCGCAGAAATAGGCGTTGGCTTTCATGATCCGAAACTACAGATACTGTTTCCGCTCACGCCCCATCTGTGCATGATGTGCCTCCAGACGCCCGACTCCCTGGAATCCGCCCTCCAGGATCGGTCCAGTGGCACGCCACAAATCAACGACATTCATCCGCTCAAAATCGCCCGCGGCGGGCTGGGCATCGAAGGAACCAAGAAGCTGAACCAGATCACCGTTTCGAATGCAGAACGATATGTTTATGGGCATAGCAACGACGAAAAAGTTCTGTTGTTTCTTCGCGAGCTTTTCTTTCGCCGGCCAGGGCCGGTTCGGCGATTTGACAGGAACCCGATTGGCAGCGAGATTGAGGCGGAACCCATCTGACGGAATCGTCGTTATGCGCCAGTCATTGCTTTTTTCTGAATGAAATCGGCGAAGCGCACGCCCTTCGAGAGCAGAACGTAACGATTCTGGAAGTCGGCTGTGATGTTTAAGTTGTTTGGCGGAGCGATACGGCTAACGAGACCAAAACCTTCAAGTTTGCTGAATACGCTATCAAGTTCACTAGACAGGCGCGTACCCCAGAAGCCCTGCGGCCAAGCAGTAAATGCGTCATGCCTCGTCATACGCTCCTGAAGTCTCACTCTATCGCCTTCGATCCGAAACAGTTCGCGGAGATACTTTATGTCGGTGTCAGTGAGCTCCATCGCAATCCGCATCATCTCTTCAATCTCGTCGGCATCCGAACAATGGGGGTCTGTCATCCCATTAGCGAGGATGACGCCGATACGCTTTACACGCTCAATGTCGCGTGTGTTGCTAGCCCGCCGGATGCCATCCAGAAGTAATTCTTTGGCTATTCCTTGGCGGCGCTGTAATTCTTCCTCAGAAAGGACTTGGCGAAATTCCCGGATCGTGTCGTCGTGTTTTCGAATTTCGTCCACGCAGGTTTCAAGCATCACTTTGGCCCGGTCGGAAAAATCCGCAGCAAGATGATCCTTCAACTTGGCAATAGCCTTGTCGAGGGGCCAAGGTAAAGGAAGACGCGAGAGCGCATCCAGAGACTTGGCGATCAAAGGTGACCTTGAACTGTCTTCCAGCTCGTATTGGCGGGTCAGGGCATCAAAAGGATGGTCATCTGCGGGCATCACCTTTAGCATACAATCCTTTGTATCTTTAGACCCGCTGAGAAAACCTTAGGATTTCTCGCAGCGATTTAATGCTAGTGTGTCAATACTGTTCTCTATCGCGACACTCCGTGTTCAGATCAGCCAAGCGTTTTTGCGGTCTCTACCACGCTGTCCTTTCTGTAAATGCATCCTGCTGTAATACACTAGGCTTAGTAGCCCTTGCGATAAGGCGCTCGCTAACGGTCGCGTTACTGTGAGTTATTGATAGTCTAAAGCTGAGCACCTCAATAAGCGGGCTCTTCTTACACCCTTTACGGGCTGTTAGAGTAGGTGCAATAGGTAGTGGAGCAGGGGCGCGGAGAGGAGGACCGAATCGGCTCGGTCGAGAACTCCTCCGTGCCCCTGAATCATTTGGCCCCAGTCTTTGATGCCGCGCTGGCGTTTCATGGCGGAGAGGATGAGGCCGCCGGCGGTTCCGGCGAGGACGATGGTGAAGGCGAGGAGGGCGGCGAGGGGTGGGGGAAAGGGCGTGAGCCAGTAGACGAGGGCACCGAGCGCGGACGAGAGGACGAGGCCGCCAAGAAGGCCTTCGACGGTTTTGTTTGGCGAGATGGTGGGGGCTAAGCGATGGCGACCGAAGGCCTTGCCGCAGAGGAACTGGAATACGTCGCTGGCTTGGGCGATGAGGACGAGGAAGACCATCAGGAGGGGCGGTAGGGCGGGGAGGTGGGCGGGACCGGCGACGGCGAGGAGGAGGGCCCAGCGTTGGCGGGGGGCGAGCAGGGCGGGGAGGACGATGGCGGGGGGGAGGCCGGCGAGGACGACGCCGTATTGGGCGGCGACGAGGAGGGCCGTGAGGGGGGTGAGCGCATTAAACTCGCGAAGGGCTTGGAGCGAGAGGAGGATGAAGAACGCATAGACGGCGATGGGGCCCGCGAGGAGGCCGAGGCCCATCAGCGTGATCATGATCCACCAACCGACGATGCGGGCGTTGACCTGGGCGATGCCGGGGCCGGGGGAGCGTCGCTGCCAGAGGAAGCCGAGGAGAGAGCCGAGGATGAGGGCGGCGTAGAGGCCGCCGAAGATCCAGCCGACGGCGGGCGAAAGGTTCATTGGAGAAGCCCTTGGAGACGGAGGAGGAAATCGTGTTTGGGTTCGTTTGGTAGAAGTTGGGTGGGGGGATGGAAGTGGAGGATCCAGCCGGTTGGGCGGTGGTGGATGCGGATGGGATAGAGCGGGGAGTTTGGGCGTTGGCGGGCTAGGTGGTAGATGCCGCCGCGGAAGGGTTGAAGGGTGCGTCCGTCGCCGCGGGTTCCTTCGGGGAAGAGAAGGAGACTATGGCCGTGGTCGAGGGCGGAGAGCATGGGGGCGAGGGGGTTGTGAGAGCGATCGACGACGGCGCGGTGGACGAAGACGGCGTCAAAGATAGTGAGGGCGAGGAAGCGGCGGAAGGCGTTGACGGCCCAGTAGTCGGCGGCGGCGACGGGATGGGTGGGTCGGGGGAGTCCAGGGCGGAGGACGGCGAAGTCGAAGTGGCTGGCGTGGTTTGAGAAAAAAATATTGGGGCCGGGGGCGGGGGCGGGGGTATCGCGGCGGACGCGGGTGAGGGTGAGAATGCGCGCCCCGAGGCCGATGCCGTCCGCAATCATGACCCGAGCCAGCCTAACGCCAACAGGATAACTTGGAGGGCGAAGGCGGCGAGTTGGAGTTTCCAGAGGCGGAAGCGGACGAGCCAATCGTCGAGGGCGTCCTCGCGGCCGGTGAGATCGGCGAAAAGGGCGGCGTCGATGGCGACGCGAAGTGCTGTATAGCAATGCAGGAACCAGGCGAGGAGGCTGGGGGTGAGGGCCCAGCGGCCGGTGGCGAACCAGCCGAAGCCGGCGACTACAGCAAGGACATGGCCGGCCTGAGCGATGACCGCCCCGGAGCGGAGCACGCTGGCGGCGAAGTTCATTGGAGGTCGGCCCAGTCTTCGAGGCGTTGGCGATGGCCGGCGTGGAGGTAGACTTGGGGTCTTTTGGCGCGGATGAGTTCGAGAGCGGCGTCGACGCTAGCGGCGCGACCGGTGGCGATGAGCCAGGCGGCGACGGAGATCGCGCTGCGGGAGCGGCCGAGGGCGCAGAAGACAAGGGTGGGGCGGGGCATGGCTTCGATTGCGTTGACGGCGCGGCGGAGTTGATCGAGCGAGGGGACGACGAGATCGAGCATGGGGACGTTGCGGTACTCGGATTTGCGCGGGGTGACGGGGAGTTCGGCGGTGACATCGACGAGGGCGCCGTCCCATTGGCCACGCCGGGGGCAGCGGCCGAGCCAGACGTCGTCGGCAATTTCCTGGGCCATGACTTCGCGACGGGTGAAGGCCCAGGAGTTGAGCTTGGCGAACCAGCGATGGGGGAAGAGGAGCCAGAAGGCGATCTTGCTGCCTTTGCGGAAGAGCATGGGATCGCCGACGGCGTAGATGGCGGCGACGAGGAGCCAGGCACCGGCGGCCCACCAGGCCCACCAGCCGGCGAAGCCGAAGATGGCGGCACCGGCGAGATAAAGCAGAGCGAGTTTGTCGCTGGGAGTGCGGACGGGGGACGGACGGGGCGGGATGAGCCAAAGGCAGAAGAGGCCGACCCAAAGGCCGGCGGGGAGGTCGATGAAATGATGTTGATAGGTCGGGAGGGTGGAGAGGGCGGCGAGGGCGAGCCAGGCGGTGACCCAGCGGGAGCGGTAGCGGGCGGCGAGGATGACGGCGAGGCTGACGTGGAGCGAGGGGGCTTGGTTGTAAGGCAGGTCGAAGCTGTGGAGTTGGGCGAAGAGCCAGCCGAGGCTGCCGCTGACGGCGGGGACGGTGAAGGCGAATTTGAGAGGGAAGAGGAGGAAGCCGACGAGCGAGACGAGTTGGGCGGTGAGGAGGCGGAGGCCGTGTTGGTCGAGTTCTTCTTTCGTGGCTGGGAGGAAGAAGGAGGCGGCGTAGAGGAGGTCCGAGGACCAATAAGGAATGATGGCCCAGGCGAGGAACGGGATGTGATGTTCCCAAGGGAAGACGAAGCTGCCGACGGGTTCGCGGAGGCTGGTGACCCAGTTGGCGAAGCCGTAGCTTAAGAAGAAGAATGGCCCGAGGAAGGCGAGCCATAGGAACGCGCGAGTCACACTGTATTCCTTCTGGCTAGGGAGACGGTGAAGATGCCGAAGTTGTCGATGAGCTGGTCGACTTTGGTAAAGCCCGCCGATTCGACGAGTTGATCGAGTTCGGCTTGCGTACGGCGGCGCATGACCCAGGCGGCACCACCGCGGTGGCTGGGCAGGGTACGGGCGATCATTTCGAGTTGGGGGTGCCAGGGTTGGCCGGTGTAGAGGAGATAGCCGCCGGGTTCGAGGGCGGAGGCGACGCCCGAGAGGGCTCGGCGGACGGGTTCGTTATCGGGGAAGAGTTCGAAGAGGCCGGAGACGATGGCGGTGTTGTGATGGAGGCCTTGGTAGGTGGCGGGGTCGAAGGCGTCGGCTTGTTCGAAGCGGACGCGACTGGAGAGGCTGCGGGATTCGATGAGTTTGCGGCCGGCGGCGACGTTGGCGGGGTCGACGTCGCGGAGGAGGGCGGTAGCGTTCGACGGGAGGGCGTCGAGGACGTAGCGGCCGTGGCCCGCGGCGATGTCGAGCAGGTTGATGGGTCGTTCGGCCCCGATGCGGGCGAGGAGCTTTTCGATGTGCGTTTTGCGGATGCGGATGCCGCGCCAGCCGATGGCGTTGAGGTAGCCGTAGTCGATGATGGTGCCGATGGGGGTGAAGCCGGAGGGTTTGTTGCGATAGACGTAATCGAGAGAGGCGCCGGAGTCGAAGCCGGAGCGGAGGCCGAGACGGATGCCGGCGGAGAGGCGGCCGCCGGTTCTTATGCTGAGCTTGGTGCCGAGGAAGCGGAGGGGCTTCGATTCGGAATGGGCGTCGAATTCGGCGCGGGTGAAGCCGCGTTTGTCGGCACTGAGGAGAGATGGCTGTTCTGGCGGGGCGGTGAAGATGCGATTGAGAAAGCTGCGGGCTTTGGTGAGGGGTTGGGCGCGGTCTTTTTCGCCGAGGGTGTCGTGATAGAGGTCAGGAAAGGTATGAATCTCTTTGGTTTTGGAGCCGAGATTGGAGAAGAACTTTTGTTGGGGCCCGGTGCGGACGACCCAGTCTTTACCGGAGACGAGGACTTGGGTGGGGACTTGGATGGCGCCGGCGTCGGAGATGATGCGGTCGGCTGTTTCGTAGAGGCCGAGGAGGACGCGGACGGAGATGGCGCGGGTGATGAGGGGGTCGTTTTCGTAGGAGGCGATGCGGGCGGGGTCGTGAGTAAGCAGGCGGGCTTTGACGTAGGACTGGACGAAGAAATTGCCGAAGACGGCGTGCATGAGGCTGAGGCCGAGGCGGGCGAAGGGGACGTAGAGGTTGACGGAGAAGGCGGGGGCGGTGAGGACCATGCCGCGGATTTTGGGGGCGTAATCATGGACCCAACCGGTGGCGATGACGCTGCCGACGCTTTGGGCGAGGACGGCGAGATTTTCGATGGCGATGCCGTGGGTTGAAGAGACGTGGCGGGCGAAATCGTCGAGGTCGCGGATGGAGCGGGCGAGGCTGGGGCTATCGCCGCGGGGGCCGGGGGAGCGGCCGTGGCCGCGGGCGTCCCAGGCGAACATGGCGTGGTCGGGGAGGTTGATTTCGTCGACGATGTGTTGGAGACGACCGGAGTGTTCGTGGCCGCGGTGAAGCAGGAGTAGGCCTTGGGGCTTATTGCCGGGCCAGTAGCGATAGAAAAGTCGAACGTCGTCGGACGTATCGAACCATAGTTCTTGGGCGATTCTGGGGTTCATGTGGCGAGTCCGTGACGGACGCGGTTAAAGATCGTGATGGAGAGCAGAACCACTATTATCCATGGGACCCAGGTGGGGATGCTGCCGCCGAGTCCGAGCCAGAGGGCGCAGGCTCCGTAGAGGAGGGCCCGATCGCTCTTGCCGAGGGGGCCGTCATTCCGGCGGCGGGGGGAGAGGACGCCGGCCATTTCGGAAACGCTGGCGAGAACGATGGCGGTGCCCATGGCCCAGGGATGGAGGAAGACGAAGGGGGCGGTGAGGGCGGCGTCGGCGAGGAGGTCGCCGAGCTCGTTGAGATAAGTGCCGAGGCGGGTGGGTTGGCTGAACTCGCGGGCGAGCAATCCGTCGAGGGCGTTGAGGGCCATGCGAAAGAAGAGGAAGCAGGGGAGGAGGAGGTACCAACTGGTGGAGAGGACCGTGGCCCCGACGGCGCAGGAGGCGAGGGCGGCGAATACGGTGACTTGATTGGCGGTGACGCCGACGCGGGACAGGACGGCGGCGAGCGGTCGAAGAAGCTGTTGGAACCTTGATTTTAGGGAGTAGAGACTCGGCAATGCTTCCGATTTTACACTTCCAATTCTACAATGGGAGCTTGCAACATCGGCTTATCGCTCTCGACGTTTTTCGTGGAATGGTCATAGCGTTTATGGTGCTCGTCAATACGGCGGGTACGGGGGAGCATGTTTACCCTGCGCTGCGCCATGCGGAGTGGCACGGGTGGACGCTGACGGACGTGGTGTTTCCTTCGTTTGTGTGGATTGTCGGGGTGGCGATTACTTTGGGCCGACCGCCGACGATGAGTCGGACGTTGCGACGGGGGGCTGTGTTGTTCGGGTTGGGTTTGCTTGTTTATCTGTATCCGTTTTTCGATTTTTCGACCGCGCGGATTCTGGGGGTTTTGCAGCGGATTGCGATTTGCTACGTGGTGACGGTGATGATCTATTTGCGGAGCGGCGTGCGGGGGCAGGTGCTTTGGACGGCGGCGTTGTTGGGCGGGTATTGGGTGCTGATGCTCGTGGGGGGGAACGGGACGTTTGACAGGGAGGGCAATTTCGCTGGGGTGGTGGACCGGGCGGTGTTGGGGGTGCATAACTACTCAGGGACAAAGACTTGGGACCCGGAGGGAATTGTGAGCACGCTGCCAGCGATTGCTTCGTGCTTGCTGGGGTTGCTGGCCGGACAGGTTTTGGCACGGAAGGAAGAGTTGGCCCGGCGGTGTACCTTGCTGTTCGTGATCGGCAATGCGCTACTGGCGGCGGCGTTTTTGTTCGACCATTGGATCCCGATCAACAAGCAGTTGTGGACGAGTTCGTTCACGGTGCTGATGGCGGGGTTGGATTTCGTGATGCTGGCGATGTTGTTGTGGGTGGTGGATGAGCACAAGGTGCAGAGGCCGTTCGCGCCGTTTTTGATTCTGGGGCGGAACGCGATTGCGGTGTATATGGCTTCGGAGTTGATCGATATTACTTTGAACGCGTTGGGCTGGCGGGTGCCTTTGTACGAGAACTTTTTTGCTCCGTTGGCGGCTCCGATGAACGCTTCGCTGCTGTATGCGTTGGCGTATGTGTTGTTGAATTTTGGGATTGCGGTGGTCCTGCATCGGCGGGGCTGGTACTTGCGAGCGTAAAGAATGGGAAGCTGCGGAGCGACATTAGCGGGGGGCCGGTCGGCCCCGATTGGCCGGGGTGAAAACCTGGTTGAATTTTGTTTTGAACACTTCGAGATGTTGTCGAATTCGAATCGGGAAGCGGTGTTTGTGCTGCACTCTATTGGGGTGGATGAAGAGGGACGGACGGCGGCGTTTGCGCTGGTGCATGTGGATGGGGTGGCGCAGTATTTCACGGCGCGATGGGGGCGGAGCGGGGTGGGTTCGTTGCACTTTGGGCCGATTCCGGTGCCGGTGGAAGAGGACGACCGGGCGGGGATTATGGTGTACGGGTCGCGGGTGTGCACGTTCACTTGGCGGAGTCATCAGTGGGAGATTACGGGGGTGTTGAACGAGGTTCGGTACGAGTTTGGGGCACTGCACGGGGAGACGCTGGTGGAGCCGAGCAACCTGCGGAATGCTTGGGCGTTGCGGGATGGGGTGCCGGTTTGCGATGTGGATGAGTTGGCCGATGGGACGCATGGGCAACTGACGAAGGAGCCTGAATCGGCGGAGTCGTATCGGGTTCGGTTCGGCGGTCGGATTTGGCGCCGTTGGCGGCATTTGCATACGGGCAAGCAGTCGATTGAGGTGTTGGCGTTTGATATTAACGCGGCGGAGATGGGGGCGTCGCTGGAGGCGGTGTGGGCGGAGATTGGCGGGCAGGAGGAGGCCAAGCGGGAGTTGGTCCGGGCGATCCAATGGCCGGTGTTGTATCCGGAACTGTTTTTGTTGTTTAAGCGGCGGCGATCGCGGGGGGTGCTGCTATATGGGCCGCCGGGATGCGGGAAGACGTTGTTGGGGAAGGCTGTCGTTAAGCTGCTGGCGGCGCTGTATCGGCGGAAGGCGGATGATGGCGGGTTTCAATATGTAAAGGGTCACCAACTGCTGGACCAGTATGTCGGGAACTCCGAGAAGGGTGTGAAGGAGTTGTTTGATCGGGCGAAGCGGTGGCGGGAGGATCGGGGGTATCCGGCGGTGCTGTTCTTCGATGAGGCGGATGCTTTGTTCAAGCGGCGACCGCAGGGGGATTCGAGCTTTACGCTGGTGCCGGCGTTGTTGGCCGAGATGGATGGCATGGACGAGAGCGGGGCGTTTCTGATTTTGGCGACGAATCGGCCGGATGCGTTGGATTTAGCGGTGACGCGGCCTGGTCGGGTGGACCGCAAGATTCGGATTACTCGGCCGGATGAGAGTGCGTGCGAGCGGATTTTTGCGATTCATTTGGAGGGGGTGTTTCTGGCGGAAGGTTTGACGTTGGAGGCGATCAGCGGGGCGGCGGCGGAGGAGCTTTTTTCCGCGGCGCACCAGTTGTACGACGTGGAGTGGGAGGACGGATCGGTGGGGGCGTTTTTGTTAAAGGACTTGGCGAGTGGGGCGTTGATTCAGAACATTGTCGACCGGGCGACGGCGAACAAGATGGAGCATTGCATTGAGAACGCGGTGAAAGAGGGGCTTGAGCACGCCGATTTGTTGCGGGCGATTGACGAGGTGCAGGCCGAGCAATTGCTATCGAATCACCCGGAAGAGGTGGCTGAGTTTGCTGAGGGTAAGCGGCAGAGAATCGCGGATGTGAAGAAGGCGAGCGTATGATGAGGGATCCATGTCGAAGATTCTGATGGTGGCCAGTGAAGTGGCGCCGTTCCTTAAGACCGGTGGTTTGGCGGATGTGATGGGCTCGCTGCCGGCGGCCTTGGTCCGGGCGGGGGAGTCGGTGACGGTGGTGATGCCGCGATATCGGGGCGTGGATGCGCCGGACTTCTATCGGTTGCGGGAAGACCTGCCGGTGTGGCTGAACGGGTTTCGGCATCGGACGGATATCGATGCTTGCGACCGCGACGGCGTGCGGTATTTGTTCGTGGATGCGCCGTGGTTTTATAACCGCGATGGTGTGTATTCTTCCGGTGGGAAAGATTGGGGGGACAACCATATCCGCTACGGCGTGCTGTGTTTAGCGGCGTTGGCGATCGCGCGGGAGATTGAGTCGCCGGACATTTTCCACGTGCATGATTGGCAGGCGGCGTTGTTGCCGGTGTACCAGAAGAGTTGGTTCGGCGGCGATCCGCGATTGATGCGGGCTCGGACGTTGCTGACGATTCACAACTTGGGATATCAGGGGCAGTTTGGGCCGGAGGCGATGGGTGAATTGGGGTTGGAACAACGACTGTTCGATGCAGGTGAGATGGAGTTTCACGGGCAGGTGAATCTGCTGAAGGGCGGGTTGGTGGCGAGCGATTGGCTGACCACGGTGAGCCCGACCTATGGCCGTGAGATTCAGACGCCGGAGTATGGCTTCGGTTTGGACGGACTGTTGCGGGCGCGGAGCGGGAATTTGACGGGTATTTTGAACGGGGTCGACTATCGCGATTGGGACCCGGCGACGGACCGGTTCCTTCCGGCGAACTATTCGCCCGAAGAACTGAGCGGAAAGTTGGCTTGCAAGCGGGATTTGATCGAGTATTTCGGCTTGCCGCCGGAAGCGATGGAACGGCCGTTGATCGGCATTGTTTCGCGATTCGCCGAACAGAAGGGTTTCGACTTGATCGAGCATATTGCCGGGGCATTGGCTGATGAACCGATGACGCTGATTGCGCTCGGTTCGGG
Organism: Acidobacteriota bacterium; assembly: GCA_025354525.1. GTDB lineage: Bacteria > Acidobacteriota > Terriglobia > Bryobacterales > Bryobacteraceae. The sequence continues at coordinate 1,056 of JANXMS010000116.1, read as the reverse complement.
GAGTCCGCATTGGGAGAACATGTTCCGAAACCTGACGACGTGGCGCCCGGACAAGTTCGCCCACTGGATCGGCTTTTCGAATGAGATGGCGCATCGGATAGAAGCGGGTTCCGACATTTTTCTGATGCCAAGCCGGTACGAGCCGTGCGGACTGAACCAGATTTATAGCCTGAAGTACGGCACGCCGCCGATCGTCCGCGCGACGGGCGGCTTGGATGATACGATCGAGGAAGGCACGGGATTTAAATTTCACGAGCATTCGCCCGACGCTTTACTGGAGACGGTAAGGTATGCGATTCGAACTTGGTTTGATCGTGACGGCTGGCAGGATCGAATGAAGCGCGGCATGGCGAAAGATTTTTCCTGGGATCAATCAGCGAGAGCGTACCAGGATCTTTACTCGCATTTATTGACCCGCTGAATCTTTTCCCGGGTCGGAACATCAATATTTTTGGAGACTAGCAATGGCAGGACTTAACACACTAACGCTCACCGACGGTGCATGGGACACCGAGGTGCTGAATTCTGACAAACCGGTTCTGGTAGATTTTTGGGCTGAATGGTGTGGCCCATGCCGGATGTTGGCCCCGACGATTGACGCGGTCGCGACGGACTACGAAGGCCGGGTGACGGTCGGAAAGTTGAATGTCGACGAAAATGGAAACGCGACGATGCGCTACGGGATCCGTGGAATTCCGGCTCTGATCCTGTTCAAGGGTGGCCAAGTGGTAGCCCAGAAAGTGGGTGCCGTCTCGAAGGGCGAGATCGCCAAAATGCTCGACGAGCATCTGTAAATTTCTTCCGCAAGTAGAGCGAAACGGCCCCGGTCAAGACTAGATTAGAACTAGTTCCATCCGGGGCCGTTTCGTTTTTATTCGAAGTGGCTGGTGACGGCACCCTTCGCGGCTGACCCGACGAGAGCGATGTACTTGGCGAAGACGCCGCTTTTGTACTTCCACTCGGGCTTGGTCCAATTGGCGAAGCGGGCTTCGATGGTTTCGGGGGAGACTTCGAGATCGATGGCCGATTTTTCGAGATCGATGGCGATCATGTCGC
>JANXMS010000115.1 GCA_025354525.1 Acidobacteriota bacterium | reverse complement strand
GCGGACTGCAAACTACGTTTGTCCCAGCTCAGGGCTCCGTCAATGCATGCGCTTGTCGTCGATCTCGCCGAGGCTCTATCCCCCTTCCTCGCTCCCGACATTGCTCCGGATCTCTTCAGACGTCGCGGATTTGCCCTCTGTTAAGGCAAGACTTGCTATAGCGCGGAAGGAGATGCGGTCTTGGATGCAGTTGCAGTTGAAGCCTTCGGCGATGCGAGCGCCGTCCAGCTTTCGAGGCGCTGAGGTGATGAAGTCGAACGGAGATCGGTTGGCCGCGGCCCTGTATCGGCTCGCTACGGCGCGGGAGCCGGAGTTGACGTTGCCGGTCTTTGCGCCAGAGCACGCGGAGCGTGCTCTGGCGGACAGCCAAGTGTGCGCACGGATGGCGAATCGACTGGCAGACCTGATCGACGATGGGAAGGGCGTTTGGGTAGAGCGGGATGAGAGGCGCCAGTTGTTGACGTTAATGGTGTCGCAGGGTGGCAATGGGGGCTTTCCCGCGAGTTCGCTTTCCGACGGGACGCTTCGCTTCCTGGCCTTGGCGCTGATCGAGCAGGACCCGGAGTATGGCGGCGTTATTTGCTTGGAGGAGCCGGAGAATGGCCTGCACCCTTCGCGGATTCCTTCCATGCTGGGATTGCTCTATAGCATTTCAGTGGACCCCAGGGAAGCGATCAGCGAGGAGAAGGTAAATCGCCAAGTGATTTTCAATACGCATAGCCCGAGCGTGGTGCAGAACGTCGTGGCGCAGGATTTGGTAGTGGCGGACCGACGCGGCGCGGGTCTGAAGGTGAGCGGACTGGTAGGGACTTGGCGGGAGAACTTGGCCGAGCGTTCGGTTCCCCCCGGCTTACTGGCTTCGTACCTAATCCCGGTTTACCGAACCGGGCCTGGCGTTGACGAGAAAGAGTTGGTCCACGATCAGCAGCAGCTCAAGCTATCGTTCGATCCGGCGGCATGAGTATCCTCTTCACAATTAGCGCAGATGGTACTGCCGATGCGGTGCTGCAGCCGATCTTGAAGTGGACACTGGATCAGTTTCATCAGGTGATCTACTTCGACGATTTTCACATTTTGGGGAAGCCCAAAGGGGAGTTGCGAGACCGATTGAAAGGCAGTGTCGGGCGCTTTCCGTGCGATGTGCTGGTGGTTCCTCGGGATGCGGAAGGTGATGAGCCGGAGACGCGGGAGAGAGAGATCCAAGAGGCGGTGGCGACCTTGGCGGCGGGCTTTCGGGCGGTGATGGGCAGTGCCCGTTCGTAATTGATTAGCGGCCTCCGGTTTAATAGAATCAATCGTTTCCGTAGCGTCGCGCGACGCCTGTGGCATGATTGCGAGGGGCTCTTTGCGGCACAAACTCCAAAAACGCCAGGAAACAGGCCCAAAGCGAAAGGCGAATGATCCCGAAACCCGCAAATCAAGTACGCCAGTTCGGATGACCGAGGCTTGGTTGTTGGCTGATGAAGCGGCGATACGTCGGGCCGCGGGGTCTCCGAGCGGTCGGGTCGATTTGGGCCTACCCACGTTTGCGGAGTTGGAGAGGTTGGCAGACCCGAAACAGCGGCTCCACGAGGCGCTGAAAGTAGCCAGTGGGTATACGGGTCGGCGACTGAGGAACTTTGCCCCCCGGACGTGCGGTGCATCAAGTGGCGGAATTAACGACCTCGTTTGAGAGAATCGCTGAGTTGCCATCATTTGTTCGGTTTCGCGATTCGCTGCGGATGGCCCTAGGACAATAAGAGCGCGAGGTCTTCCGGCTGGAGCTTGGAGACGAGGGCGTTGTCTTCGCTGAGGATGGCGGTGGCTAGTTCGCGCTTCGACTTTTGAAGCTCGAGGACGCGCTCTTCCACCGTGTCCTTGGCGATGAGACGATACGCGAACACCGGTTTATCCTGGCCAATACGATGGGTTCGGTCGATGGCCTGCGCCTCAACAGCGGGATTCCACCAGGGGTCGAGAAGGAAGACGTAGTCGGCCGCGGTGAGATTAAGTCCGACTCCACCCGCCTTCAGGCTGATGAGGAAGAGCTTGCAGTCGGGATCGGTCTGGAAGCGTTCGACGGGGGCTTGGCGGTCCTTCGTCTTTCCGTCGAGGTATTCGTAGGTCAGGCCCTGGGCGTCGAGCTGGGTGCGGACGAGCGCCAGCAGCGAAGTGAACTGGGAGAAAATCAGCGCCTTGTGGCCTTCCTGTAGAACTTCGTCAAGCTGGCTGAGCAAGGTATCTAGTTTGGCGCTGGAGCCGGCGGCTAGCTTCTTGTCGATCAGGCCGGGATGGCAAGCGGCTTGGCGGAGACGGAGCAGGGCTTCGAGCACCTGGAGCTTGCGCTTGTTCCAGGTGCCAGAGGTGCCGGAGAGAAGCGAGGCCCGGTAGTGGTCGCGGAGCTCGTTGTAAAGCTTCCGCTCGTCGACGTCGAGCTCGCAGAAGAGCGTCTGTTCGATCTTGGCGGGAAGCTCTTTAGCCACCTGCTCCTTGGTGCGGCGGAGGAGGAACGGGCGGAGACCGGCGGAGAGGAGTTCGCGGGTTTCGGGGGCGACCGTGCGGGAACCGGCACCGGAAAGCTTGAGCACCGAGGCATGGCCGAGCATGCCGGGGTTGAGGAATTCGAAGAGGCTCCAGAGTTCGCCCAGGTGGTTTTCGACCGGGGTGCCGGTCATCGTGAGCCGGTGATTGGACTTGATGAGGCGGGCGGCTTTGGCGGAGGAGGAGCCGAAGTTTTTGATGGCTTGGGCTTCATCAAGGATGGCGTAGTCGAAGGTGATCTCTTGCAGAGTCGGGATGTCGCGACGGAGGGTGCCGTAGGTCGTGAAGATGACGTCGTACTGATCGATATCGTCAAGGGAGCGGGCGAGGCCGGTGAAGTCGAGGGTCCGGAGCTCGGGGGTGAAGCGGGCGGCTTCCTTTTGCCAGTTGAAGATGAGCGATCGGGGGGCGACGACGAGCGAGGGGGGGATGGCTTCGCCAGCGGCGCGGGCGGTGCGGCGCATCTCGAGCAGAGCTAGAACCTGAGCCGTTTTGCCGACGCCCATATCGTCCGCCAGACAGCCGCCGAAGCGGAATTTATTGAGGAAGAGCAGCCAGGCGAGGCCTTCAAGTTGGTAGTCGCGGAGGGTGCCGATGAAGCCTGGGGGCTGGGGGGCGGCGGCGATGCCGCGGAAGTTTTGGAGTTCGCGCCGGGCGTGGTTGAGAGTCTCGTCGGCCTTGATGTCGGGCTGGGCGAGCAGGAGGGCGTCGAGAAGAGCGACCTGGTTCCGTTTAAAGCGGACCTGGCCCTTTTCGAGTTCGGCGAGATGGAGGAGCCCGCGGAGGCGATTGAGCTGGGCTTCGTCGAGGATGGCGATGCTGCCATCTTCGAGTTTGAACATGGTCTCGCCCTGGCTCATCGCTTTGAGCAGCTGGGGGAGGGGGACGGAAAAATCGCCGAAGTCGACTTCGCCGGTAAGTTCGAACCAGTCGATGCCGGTGGAGACGGTGGCGTTCACGCGGGTGGCGGAGCGCATGGGGAGGCCTTGCAGCTCGATGTACCAACCAGCTTGGAAGAGCTTGCGAAGGGCGGGGAGGAGCTTGCCGGGGGCGATGTCCCAGGACTGGCCTTCGACGCCGACGTACTGGACGGGCCGGAAACCGGCTTCCGGGAGCAGGGCAAGTGCAGCGGCTTCGGCGGCGAGATCGCGGCGGACGATTTTGCGTTCAGAGGGATGGAAGAGGGCGTCGGACTTGGCTTCAGCGGACGCGACGAGACCCACTCCGTACTGAAATTCGGGGCGACCGGTGAAGGGGTCCTGTTCGGCGCGGCGTTGGGCTTGGCGGAGCTTGATGGCGGGATGGGGGGTGCCGTCGACGCGTTCATAGCGGAGGGCGAGAGGGAGGTGGAGGACGTCGTCCGGCAGACGCTTGATGGACTCGCGAAGAAAGTCGTCGATTTCGGAGGGGCTAATGGAGATCTGGCCTTGGGAGCGGAAGAACTGGATCCAGGGGATGGAGTGGGCGGCTTTGAGGGGGCCGATGGCGCGGCGGCGGAGGAGGAACGAGCCGGCGACGATGAGGGTGGAGCTATCGAGGGCGAGCATTTCGTCGTCGCGGAAGAATTCGGCGGAGATTTGCCAACTGCCGTCGCCGCTCTGCTGCCAGAGAAGGCGGAAGCCGAACGGATCGGGGTCCCAGGTGAGAGGTTGGGTCAGGGATCGTTCTTCGGAGTTGGGGCTTTTAAGGAAGCAGCGGCCGGAGCCACAGAGGAGGGGGAGGAGGCGGAGGCCGAGGGCGGGAGAGAGTTCGTAGCTTGTGTAGATTTCTTCGGCGGGGTAGGTGGCGTAGGTGGAGAGGACGCCGCGGGAGCCGGCGAGGGAGAGCAGGATTTCGCGGTCTTCGGAGGGGTCGGGCATCTCCTGGAGTTGTTCGAGAGAGAGGCGGAGGGGGTAGGTTCGATTCCAGCCGCCACCCTTTTTATCGGGGGTACGGGCGAGGAGTTGAAGGGAGATGGAGCGACCGTTGCGAAGGGTATCGAGGGGATCGACGAAGTAGAGGATTTGCTCGTCCGCGGGGCGAGGTTCGATGCGGCGTTGGGGGGTGACGCCGGCCTTGGCGTCGATATCCCGGAGGTAGAGGCGCCAGTTGGGGAGGGCGGCTTCGCCGGGGAGGTCGTCGGGACCTTGGGCGATGTTGAGGTTAAGTTCGAGGCTGGTCCAGCGGATGTCGGTGAGATAGCCGTGGCGTTCGGCGTCGACGGCGGTGGCCCAGAGGTGTTTGCAAGGGCCCTTTTTTCGAAAGGTTTCGCAACCGCAGTAGAAGTAGACGTCGCCGCCGTCGACGCGGACGGTGACGCGGTATTCCTGCGTTCCGAGGGCGATGGCTTTGACGGCGAACTTGCTGCCTTGGCGGATTTTGATACGTTGGCTGCGGACATACTCCCAGCCGTTATTCCGGGTGTCGCCGTCAAAGAAAGGCGCGAGCTTATCGAGGAGGGTCTTGATGGCCATCGGCGTTAGTTGTTCTTGAGGAATTCCCGAAGGAGGCCAAGAGCGGAGGCCAGGATTGGCTTTTCGACTGCGTAGCAGATGCGGACGGAGCCTTCGCCGCCGTTGCCAAAGGCGACGCCGGGGGCCAGGCCGACCTTGGCTTGGAGCAGGAGGCGTTTACAGAAATCGAAGGAGTCGTTGAGGCCTTTGATTTGGGGGAAGAGGTAGAAGGCTCCGTCGGGCTCGGGGACAGTGACGCCGGGTATGGAGCGCAGTTCCGCGGTGCAGAAGTCGCGGTTGGCGCGGAGCATGTTGAGGAGTTCGGCGATGAAGGGTTCGCCATCGCGGAGCGCGATTTCGCCGGTTTTCTGGACGAAGGGCGGGGTGCAGGAGACGATGAATTCGTTGAGTTGGGTGGCTTTGGCGATGAGGTCCGCGCGACCGATGAGCCAGCCGAGGCGCCAGCCGGTCATGCAGTAGGACTTCGAGAACGACTGGGCGACGAGGACGGCATCGTCTCGAGTGGCGAGGCGGAGAATGGAGGGCTCGATATTAGCGGGGCCGTAGGTGAGCCGTTCGTAGACTTCGTCGGCGAGGAGCCAGAGGCCGTGGCGCCGGGTGAAATCGAGGAGCCGCTGTTGGTCTTCGAGCGTCGCCACCCAACCGAGCGGGTTGGAGGGCGAGGTGAACATGAGGAAGCGGGTGCGGGGGGTGACGGCGGCTTCGAGGGCGTCGAAATCGATGGCGTAGCGGCGACCGGAGAGGGGCTGGGCCATTTCGATGGCGTGGGCAGAATTCATGCCGACAATGGAGCAGGCGTTCGGCCAGGCGGGCGTGAGGATGAGGGCTTCGTCGCCGGGGTTGAGAAGACAGCGGATGGAGAGATTGAGCGCTTGGACGCCGCCGCTAGTGACGATGATTTCGCGGGTGGGGTCGAGGGCGACGGCGTGATGGTGTTGATAGTAAGCGGCGAGGGCTTCGCGCGTTGAGAGCAGGCCGGCGTTGGGGCAGTAGGTGGTGAAGCCGTCGGCCATGGCGCGGGTGGCCGCGTTCTTGAGGAAGGCCGGGGTGGGAAGGTTCGATTCACCGAAGAAGAGTTTGTGAACGCCGTCCATGGTGAGGGCGATTTCAGCGAGTTCGCGGATACGGGAACGCGCGACGGATTGGGCGGAGGAGGATACGGTCGCTGGCATTTAGGAGAAGAGCTCGGAGAGGGGGAGGGCAAAGCCGGGGAGGAGGGGAGAGGTAAGGTGGTCGGCCCGGCGGAGCTCGCGGACGGTGTTTTTCGAGTAGCTGGCGATGGTGCTGAGACGGGGGTAGAGGACCCAGATTTCGGATACGGCGGATTCGCGGTAGAGAGCGATCTTCTCCATGAGGCGACTGGCGGAATCGGAGGAGACAATCTCGATGGCGATGTCGGGGATGCAACTGAGGACCCCTTCGCGGCCGAAGCGGGTGGGATCAGACTCGATGAGCAGGCTGACGTCCGGGATGAGCACGGCGTCGCCGAAGCGGAAGGAGGATTCGCACATAACGCGAAAGCGGCGAGGCCGACCGGCGGCAGCGAAGAGGGCTTCGATTAGGTTGCTCTTGACGATTTCATGGGTTTCGTCGGCGTTTCCCAAGTGCTCCTCCCAGATTTCGCCGTGGACCAATTCCCGGTGAAGGTTTTCAATGTCCGGTAGGGCCAAGAATTCGTCGACGGTGATCTTGACTGCGGCGGAGGCCATCTACCTACTGTAGCGGAGCGGCGGGCATTTAGAAAGAAAGCTCTTCGAGCGGGAGAGAGAAGGCGGGAAGGAGGGGGGAGGCTTGGGTGTCTTTGCGGCGGAGTTCGGTGATGCCAGTGGGAGCAAAAATGAGGACCTCGGCATTGTGGGGAAGAACAACCCAAACTTCCTTGACGCCGCTGGAACGGTAGGCATTGACCGCCTCCTTGCTGTTGGGTGTGGGTAAGAACGAGAGAACCGAAGCGACGGCATCCGGCTGTTGGGGGTGCCGGGTTGGATGGTGTAGCAAATTCATCAGGAGACCTGGGAGTGTGCGGTGCTCCTGTTTGTGTTTGAGCGGGGAAGCGCCAGCATCGCCGTCGCGGCGGTGGGAAGAGTGAAAACCTGCCTTTTGTTTTCCTCGCTTTCCACGGTCCCGGGGGCTTCTACCCCCGTCAAACAGCGAAGAGCCCATTGACGTTTTGGAAAAGCTGTTCGGCTGATTCAGACGAAACGACCTCGACCACGATTTCGGGAGTAAAGGTCATGTGTCCGCGCGCATTTACACTGGGACGGTCCTGGATGAGGACGCTGATGTCAGGGACCAGCGACTCCGTTTCGGAGAAGCGGTCGAGCGACTCCGTTTCGGAGAACCGGAAGAGCGACTCCGCCATTACGTCAAAGCGCTCGGGTTCGCCGGCCGAAAGGTTGAGGCGGCGGATTACTCTATCTCGTGCGGTTCATGGGCGAAACTCATGGGAGCCTCAATGATCTCGCCACCAAGCAATTCACGTTTGGTTCCGTCCACCTCGTAGCGCAATGCACGAACCCGAGCGGTACTGCGACCGGACAAGTCGGCACCGTTCTGATAGGGCGAGAAACTCTTCGACGGAGATTTTAAGTACTGCGGGCCTTTAGGGAAAAAGCTCTTCGAGGGGGTAAGCGAAGCCAGGGACGAGCGGCGAGGTTAGGGTGTCTTTGCGACGGAGTTCGGTGATGCCGGTCGGAGAGTAAAGGAGAACCTCCGATTCCTGCGGGAGCACGATCCAAACCTCTTTGATCCCGTGGGCCCGATAAGTGTTGACCTTGTGATGGAGGCGCTCAGCGGCTTCCGAGGAGACGACTTCGACGACGATCTCCGGGATGCATGTGAGAAACCCTTTGGAGCGGGGGTCCGGGCGAGCTTCAACGAGGACAGAGACATCGGGGCTCATCAGTTCGTCTTCGGCGAATTGATAGGCGGACTCGGAAAAGACCAGGTAGCGGGATGGCAATCCGGCGAAATACGCCAAACGCTGGAGGAGACGCGCTTTGAAAATCTCATGAGACTGGTGGGCGTTCGACAGGGGTTCCTCCCAGATTTCACCGTTGACCAACTCCCGCTTGATTCCGTCGACCTCAGGCAGGGCGACAAATTCGTCGACGGAGATTTTCAATGCAGCGGAAGCCATAACTCTATAGCAAATCTTGACTTCACAGAGGGCAAATCCGCGACGTCTGAAGAGATCCGGAGCAATGTCGGGAGCGAGGAAGGGGGATAGAGCCTCGGCGAGATCGACGACAAGCGCATGCATTGACGGAGCCCTGAGCTGGGACAAACGTAGTTTGCAGTCCGC
>JANXMS010000107.1 GCA_025354525.1 Acidobacteriota bacterium | reverse complement strand
CTCCGGCTGCATCCCTAGTCAAATCAACTCCTAAAAAAGAAATATATCGGTGGCCATTAGGTCCGTATTGTCGAAAAACGACTCGGGGCCTTGGATCGCCGAACTTGTCACCAAAAAGAACTTTCCGAAGCTCGCTACCACGCCTGTCAAGAGTTTTGAACGGAGTTTTGCAAGCGCCTCCCAAACTAATCCAGAGAATTTTCCCGTTTCATTCCCACTTCTTCTTCAGGCCCTCTACTGTGGACAGCAGACGAGAGCGGCGGCGAAGGGACGTAATCTCGAGCTGATCCGGGTTTTCCGCGGTGAAAAGGGATTACGCCCCGGGCACCGGGGAAAGACCATAAGTCATTGATACATATGGGACCAGACCCGAAAAATCGCCGAAAAACACCGAAAGCGAAGCCAACCGAAGCCAAAGTCAAATCCCCGCCGGGCGTGTAATCCGAAGCCAAGCGAAGCCACCAACCCTGCGGCTCGGGCACCCCCGGTACCACCTCCAGCATCGCCAAAAACCCGCGGCGAGCGACAACCCTAACCGCCCACCTCTTGATCCGCCAGACCAAGCCCCCGGCAACCCAAACCCACCCCGCCCAAAACCACCTCCAGTGCCACCAGAGCTCCGCTACTCGCCCGATCCGCCACAACAAGCCCCCGGCAACCCCAACCCACCCCGCGACCCGGGCACCGCCAAACCCCCACAAACCGCCTCCAGCGCCACCAAAGCCCCCGCTACGAGCTCCAACCCCACCCGCCATCCGCCCGGGCCGCCAGAACAAGCCCAAAGCCACCCACAGCCGAACAGCGCCGGAAACCACCTCCCCCTGCCCTCAACCCCAAGAAGACCTACACTGGGAGCAGAACAGCTATGTCTACTCCTGTCATTGATATCGAAAAAGGGTTCGGCGGCGGCCGACGACGAAGTGCGTGGGGAAAAGGAACCCTCATCGGCCTCCTCGTCGTTCTCCTCTTCAGCGCCAGCGCCATCTGCCGCACCATCATCGATTTCGAATGGTGGCAGGAAGTCGGCCAAACAGACGCCTGGTGGGCTCAGTTCTACTACCAAACCGGCCCTCGCATCGCCGCCACTTTCATCGCCTTCGTCCTCCTCTGGGTCGTCGTCGCTCGCGCCATGAAAGCAGCCGGCACAGGCCTCGCCCAACACCCCATCTACGCCAAAGTCGCAACCCTCGCCACCTTGGCCGTCGGCTGGGTCCTCGCCAGCATCTTCTTTTCGAGCTGGGACACCGCCCGCTACCTCGCCAGCTCCCAAACTACCCCCACCGGAGTCGCCGACCCATTCTTCGGTAAATCCCTCGAATTCTACTTCTTCGAACTGCCCTTCTACGAATCGGTGGCCTCTTTCGCCGTCGCCCTGTTCGTCGTCGCCACCCTCCTTCACTTCCTCGTCAGCCAACTCGCCTCCGCCGGTTCCCTCATCCGCACCATGGGCGACGGACAATTCGAAATCGAATGGCGAAACCTCAACGGCGGCGGTGCCGGCACCCGAATCCTCGGAGCCTGCGCACTCGTCGCCCTCGCCGGCCAGTTCTTCCTCAACCGCTACGACCTCGCCTTCGAAGACCACGCCTACCTCACCGGTGTCGATTACGTCGCCGCCAACGTCCGCATCCCCCTCAACTGGCTCATCGTCGCCGCCGCCCTCGCCGCCGCCGCCCTCGTCGCCGTCGGACGCGGCAAATTAGCCCTCGGCGCGCTAATCGTACTCCCCTTGCAAAGCATCTTGCCCGGCATCGTCAACTCCGTCTATGTCCGGCCAAACGAATTGACCCTCCAACGCCCCTTCATCCAGTACCACATGGATGCCACCCGCGAAGCCTACGGCCTAAAAGGTTCCGCCAAACCCAAGCTCTTCAAAGCCAATCTCGACACCGCCCTCGATGCGAACAAGCACCGCCATCTGCTCGAAAATGTGCGCCTCTGGGACTGGCAAGCCTTTCACGACACCGTCAGTCAAATCCAACCCCTCCGCCCCTATACCTACGTCGACACCGACGTCGATCGCTACATGATCAACGGCAAACTCCAACAGGTCATGCTGACACCCCGGGAACTCGAAATCCAGCAACTCGGCGAAGCCAAAAACCGCTGGCCGAACCGCCACGTCGTCTACACCCATGGCTACGGAATCGTCCTCGCCGACGCCAATAAGATCACCCCCGACGGCCTCCCGAGTCTCATCATCCAGGACGCGCCGCCCAAGGTGAATGTCCCCGGCCTAAAGCTCACCCGCCCCGAAATCTACTATGGCGAAGTTGAGCACGAACCCGTCTTCGTCCGCTCCGCTCAGCCAGAGTTCAACTATCCCTCCGGATCCGAAAACATGCACAACCGCTACGACGGCACCGGCGGCTTCCCCATCGGCTCCTTCGGCATGCGTCTAGTCGCAGCCATCGCCTACACCGACCCCAATATCATCCTCACCGGTTACCTCCAAAGCGACAGCCGCATGATGATCCGCCGCAAGATTAGCGACCGGCTCAATACCCTCGCCGGCTTCTTAACTTGGGACGAAGACCCATACCTCGTCCTGACCAAGGAAGGGCGCCTCGTCTGGATGGCCGACGGCTATACGACCTCCAGTTCTCACCCTTACTCCCATTCGGTCCGCACCTCCCAAGCCGGTCGCATCAACTACGTTCGCAACGCCGTCAAAGCCACCGTCGACGCCTACTCTGGAGAGACCAACCTCTATGTCTTCGACGACAAGGACCCCATCATCCGGGCCTGGCAGCAGTTGTACCCCAAGCTGCTCCAACCGGCCGACAAAATGCCCGCCGAACTCCGCGAACACGCCCGATACCCGGAATGGCTATTTCGGATCCAGGCCGAAATTCACCTATCCTTCCACATGCAGGATGCCGAAGCCTTCTACAACAAGGTGGACGTGTGGGACATCGCCAACCGGCAAGGTGGAAGCCCGGTCCGCAGAGCGAGCGGCGAAGGGATCAGTCAGGATACCTCCGCCGGCAAATCCATCATGACCCCGACCTACGTCATCGCTGACGTACCCGGAGACGATTCTGACCGGCCAGAGTTCCTCCTCATGTTGCCGTTCACACCGCGAGGAAAAGACAATCTCATCGGAATGATGATCGGCCGCAGCGACGGCAGCAATCTCGGAGAACTGGTCTTCCTGGAGCTGCCAAAAGAACAACTCTACTACGGCCCCATGCAGATTGAATCCCGCATCAACCAGGACCAGACCATCTCCAAGGACTTGACTCTCTGGAACCAACAGGGCTCTCGTGTCGTCCGCGGACAGATGACCGTCCTCCCCGTCGACAACAAGTTTTTCTTTGCCCAGCCCTTCTACCTCCAGGCCGACCAAGCCCGCATGCCCCAGTTGAAGAAGGTCGTCGTCGCCGTTGGGAATCGCTTGATTTACACCGACACCTACGACCAAGCCCTCGCCGAATTGGGAGCGGCAGCTGCGTTAGCCAAGAACACCGAATCCACCCCGGCACTAACTCCAGAGGCCAAACCCTTAACCCCGGACCCGAGCGGCGGAATGGACCCAAGAGTGAAGCTACAAACCGTCCGACAAAAGATGGATCGTTACCGCCAGTTAGCCGCCCAAGGTAAATGGGCCGAAGCCGGGCGAGAACTCGAAGCCATCGACGCCGAACTACGCAAGTAGAAGATTAGCCGTTGACAAGAAGCCGAGCCCTATCCACGCTCGGCTTCTTGGAGCCGCGACGGGAACTCTCCATCCGCTCAATAGCCGCCGTAACAGCAACTTCTAACCGTTCAGAATTGACATTCAGCGCAGCCCAACTAAAACTGAGGTTGCTCAAACCCAAGTGCCGCAACTGGAAGTCCCAGAGCTTCTCCGATAGACCCGAGACCCGGCGTTGAGAGAAGCCCTGACTATCAATCCGGTACACGAATACCCACTGCTCGTCGGAAACCTTGACACCAAAGTCACCTTCCCGAACCATCGATCCCATCAACGTCTCCACCGAGCCGAGAAGGCCCGGCAGATCTTGCGCACTGACCGTCGACGCCAAACGGGCGTGATCGTTAATCCCAATCGTAATCACAATCCCGCTCATTGGATTAGGCATGCCGAGCAGGTGCCGATACGTGAGTAAATCCTGCATCCCAGTGGGCAGCAGCAATTCAGCGATCGAAGGCGAAACCGGCTCCGGCGCCACCACAGGATGGAACCCGACCGGAACAACGGCACTGAAGACCGTCATTTCCTCACGACCCTCTTCCACGAATGACTGAGCCGCAAAGGCCTCAGAGGCAAAGACCGTCTCAGGCTGCGGAGCATATTCCGCATGGGCCCAATCGTACGCCGGCGTCTCTACCACTGGCGGCAACGCGTCGTAGGTCGGGAACTCGAGCAGGGCCGGTACCTCAACAAACGCCGGATACGCCGATTCAACAAATACTGGCGATTGAGGAACGAACTCCCTAGCTACCGGGGACGGCTCAAACGCAAAGGACGGGAAAGGTCGCTCTTCGACTTCTGTCGCCTGCGTTTTCAACATGACCGTAGGAACCGCTTGAGGCTCCGACGTATAAATCGATTCTTGGACCGGCTCAGCGACGGCAAAAGACGGTGCCATCTCCAGCACAGGCTCTACTTCCGCAAGCTCCGATTCCGCACGCTCCGTTCCGGCCCACGGCACTTCCCCACGCTCCGTTCCGACGCGCTCCCTTCCGGCCCACGGCACTTCGGCATGCTCCGATCCGGCCCGCTGCACCTCGGCACGCTCCGCTTCCGCACTCTGCGTTCCGGCCCGCTGCACCTCGGCACGCTCCGCTTCCGCACGCTGCGATCCGGCCCGCTGCCCTCCGGCAAGCTCCGCTTCCGCACGCTCCGATCCGGCCCGCTGCACCTCGGCACGCTGCCCTCCGGCAAGCTCCGCTTCCGCGCGCTCCGTTCCGGCCCGCGGCACTCCGGCACCCTGCGCTCCGGCAAGATACGCCTCGGCACGATGCGCTCCAGCCACAATCTCCGGGATCGGCTCGATTCGCAGCTCAGCGATCTCTGACATCGGCTCTACTGCAACGGGAGTCGATTTCGAATCACTGGCCGCGATTACGTCTTCGAGCAACTGGCTCGCGTAACCATTGTTTTCCGACACTGCGGCCTCCGAGATCCGCTGGAGCTCTTCATTGAGCCTAAGTGACGGTAGCGGGCGCAGCATGATCACCGGTGGCGCAGAAGCTGCCGGCCGACTATCGGTGCGAGAAACCCGCTCGATCTCGGTTTGAAGTTGCAGTGAAGGCACTGGAGGCGTCAACTGCGAGAAAGGTGCCGCCATCGGTTCCGCAACTGAAATCTCGGGAACCGGCTTCGGCACAACAGCTTCCACCCACGCCGCCGTCGGCAGCGATGCCGCTTCTGCCGCTACCGTCGGGATCGCCTCTATGGGCTCACTGACCGAATCCAGCTCCATGCTGGCTCTGCTGCCCGCTCCGCGCGCCACCCGTGCCATCACCTCGGGGCGAATCCAATCGTAGGAATTAGAGCCTGGCGCGGTCACACCGGCCCCGTCCCCGCTTCCCCGCTTCCGGCGTGAGCTCCGACGCTCCGCTACATCGAACTCCGCCACTTCAGGAACGGAGGCTACACCGCTCTCGCCTCGATATCCATCATCCGCTGAACGCTGCGCCAGCACCGCTTCGCGATGCGCTGCATCGGCCAGCCCCTCCTCGGGAGCGTGCGACTTCATCACAGCCTCCGCAGCAACCGGAGCGGCACGCCCAGGTCGAGCGGCCCCCCCGCCAAATGTTCCGCGGAACTGGGACAACCAAGCCGAAGGGTTCAGAATGGCAAAGCGCTCCTGCTCCTCCGTCCGGACACGCAGCTCAATGTTCCGCTCCCGCAACTGCTCATTGTTGCCTTTGAGATAGTCGCAGACCAGGGCAACAAAAGCTGACCCCAACACGACCACTAGGCTCACGAAGATCTGTAGTTCTAATGCACCTAAATCCATGGCTTCTTAAGCATCTTATCGACGATAGACCCTCAGGAGAATAGAGAAGAAGGTTCAATTTATCTGGTTCATCGGTTTGGTAGCCAGCCAAACCCCAAGTCCCCAGAACCAGCGAACTAAGTAACTCCGATGCGCGCTAGGGCTAAGACCTTAGGGGCATCGGCGAAATCCGAAAAACTAGCGCGTCGTCCCGCCCACCGGGCTACGCCGACCAGGCAGCACGGACCCGTTCCGAGAAGGCGTCCCCGCACCAGGATCCGCGTCAATCGTCCGTCGCGTCGCCCCTGCCTGTGAAAAATCCAGCTCCCCCGTCTGAAACTCCAATTTGCGGTCAAGCACCATCTCCACCGTCGTACCCCGCGCCAGGACCACATCCTGACCCCGTGTCAGCAGCACCCCCATCAAACCGACCGCCGCACCCGCCGCCGCACCAACTCCCGCACCCATTCCCGGTCGACCCGAAACGCTGCCCGCGATCACCCCAATCGACGCCCCGCCCGCCGCCCCCTCGCCGATCGTCCGAGCGTCTGCGCCCTTGGTCGAATCCGCCGTTATCTTTCCTTCGCTCCGGTCCAGTTGCTGAGACGAACGACCGTCAATGCCGCCGACCCGCGCCCGGAAGTCCCGCGTCACGCCGTTCGGCAAGGTCAACGAATCAAAGCGGAGAAACAGCTCCGCCTTCCCCTTAACTCGCCCGCCCCGCTTGGCCGATGTGATCGTCCCCGCCACGTAACTCCCAGGAGGAATCACAATCCGCCCGTTGGCCAGAATCGGAAACGACGTCTCCAAGTAGAGCCGATCCCCC
This sequence comes from Acidobacteriota bacterium, assembly GCA_025354525.1. GTDB lineage: Bacteria > Acidobacteriota > Terriglobia > Bryobacterales > Bryobacteraceae. The sequence continues at coordinate 2,019 of JANXMS010000107.1, read as the reverse complement.
TCCGCCGCATGGCGCGTCGAAACGCTGTTGATCATGACCAATGGCACTTTCGTACCTGCCTCCACCAAAAAAGGGGCCGCTTCTTGGCCAAAAGCCGACAGCGAAACGAAAAGAAGGGATAAGGGGTGGCGCATAAGTGCTCCTATCCCTATTCTACGGGCCTTATCGCTTTTCCGTTGCAGGAAAATCACGAGCCAACAGCACCAAGCTCAGCGTGGCAAGCGGCCAAACCTGCAGCAACAAACGCTCCACCGAAGTCTGTAACTGCCATTCAAGCCGCTCCGAGCCGACGACATAAACGACCAGATAGCCCAATAACTGCAAACTTGCCACCACAAACGGCCACAGCATCGCTCCGCTTTCGAACCGCCGCAATCCCCGCAGCGCCAACCAGACTCCCATCACAAAAACAGGGGGGACAAGCCAATCCCCAAACGTCAGCAGCCCTTCGACAATACTCCAAAACACCATCGTATACCGCGACAAATCGGTAAGCCGTGCTCCCATCGAAGTCGACTTCCCCACCGCGATCAGGTCGTTGGCCGGTGCAAAGTGGTATCTAAAATGGCCCACAAAGACGAGAATCACCAGCATTCCAACCACAACCGGTAACAAAAGGCGAACGCGCTGACCGAACTCCGACCGGCTCCGAATCACTAGACAAAACGAAAGGACGAAGACGCCACAAAACAGCAACCCTTCATTTTTAGTCCAAGCCGCCATTCCGGCATGCAACCCCGCCAGGAAGGCTAACGGACGTCCATCCTCCGCCTCCATCGCCAACAGGCCCATCACAACTGCGGTCAGAAAGAAATACGCCAGCGGAACGTCCGCATACAGCGCACCCGCGTTGCGCGTCAATAGCGGCGTACCCGCCAGCACCAATCCCGCCGTCAGACCCAGCGTCGTCGACCGCAGACGGGCCAACGCCAGCACCGAAACCACCAAGGCACTGCCCAAGAACAACACCGCGACTACCGCCGCCAACCATTGCGCCTCCCCGCCGTTACACGCCCACAGCCCCGCCACCGACGCCGGAATCAGCAACGGGTAGTCGAGATGAGACCATTCCATCAACGGGTTAAACGCCGCACCCGCCTCCACCGAACGGTACAGGAAACGTGCCCGCATGTCCCAAATAGACCACGCATCCCACTCCCCGTGCGGGGACGCAACCACGATCATCAGCACGGTCGTCAGAGCAATGGACGCCACCACCGCGAAGATGACCCAAAGCCAAATCGGTGCCGAATTCTTGACCCAGGCTTCCGGCGACGCCTGACCGGCCCTCCACCACGCTCCCACCGTCAAAACGAGCGTCAGAACAGCGAAAACGCCCACCGCCGCTCCGTTTCCCTGCCCCAAGACCAATCGTATCGAAAAATAGACGAGCGACAGCAAACCCAAACCAACCGCCGGCGATAGCGCCAACCGAAGCGGGTCGTGCGCGCTCCAGTGCCGTGGCGCCGACCACAGCGCGCGAACAGCACAGAAACCTGCCAGGACGCAAAGTAGAAGACCGCCCAATCCGCCCATCTTACTTCTGCCCCCATTTCTGATTCTCAAACACGGCAACGCCGTTGCCAAACTCGCGGACCAATTTATAGCCTTGATCGGCCATCGACCCAGTCGTCACCATCACATGGAAATTGGAGACCAAATAGCGCTGGTTCGGCGAATTGACCACCACGATCGGTGCCAGCGCATACTGCGTCAAGTAAAACTCAGCCGTGGCATTCACTTCGTCGGCAGCCGCGGCCGGATCGGTCATATACCCAATCACGCCCTTGTCCGGCAGCAACGATCGGACCGGTTGATAGCGGGCCGTGAACTGGGTCACTCCATCAATAGGGGGGCGCTTGACGAAGAAGTCGGAGATCTGTTGTAAGAACCTCCCGATCGAAAGCAGGGAGATAACGGCGACCAGCAAGACTGCCGCCACGGTGCGAGGTGTCATCAGCGTACCATTGTAGCGCTGCCAGTTCTGTATGCAGCCGCAGCCCACTCTCAGTCGCAAAG
>JANXMS010000106.1 GCA_025354525.1 Acidobacteriota bacterium | reverse complement strand
TTGCGGAAGCAGTATGGGGTGACGGCGGAGTTGCTGCAGGTGGCCAACGATGCGGCGGAGGTGAACGCCAAAGTGATCGCCAAATACCTTGAAGACAGTTGGAAAACTGACCAACGGAAATGGATTCTGGTGGGTTATAGCAAGGGCACGCCGGACATTCAAGAGGCGCTCGCGCGAGAGAAGCTAGGGGACAAGGTGGCCGCGTTTGTGAGCGTGGCGGGGGCCAGCGGGGGGTCGCCGATCGCGGACGCGATGCCGGGGCAAGCGGACCGGTGGATTCAGCAGTTCAAATTCAAGACCTGCCAAGGCGATATGTCGACGGGCTTTAAGAGCTTAGGAAAGGCGGTGCGCCAGGCGTTTCTGGCGTCATTCCCCAATCCTGTCGTCCCGACTTATTCCGTGGTAGCCGCAAGCGCCAAGGAGAATACTTCGAAGGCCCTCTTGCAGACCTGGATGCTGATGAATGCTTTCGATCCGTTCCATGACGGTCAACTGACGCGGCAGGACGCGATCGTTCCCGGGAGCAAGTATCTGGGTGTAGCGAAAGGGGACCACTTCGCGGTGGCTTTGCCGTTCGACAAATCGCCGGATTCCACGATTCGGAACAACATGGACAAAACTCGGTATCCGCGGGCGGCCTTGCTCGAAACTGTAGTTCGGATTGTCCAGGCGGACTTGGCCAAGACTGAAGTTGTGCAGAAGTGAGAACCCCATCGTGCCGGTGAAGGCGATCAGCAAGTAAAAAGAGAGTGGTTTCGGGTACTGCATGCTGTACCAGGATGCAGTCTCTGTTCCACTCTCTAAGTTGTTGATAATGCGGCCAGAATCACGTAGCCCAGAACTGAAGCGATGTGCGGTTTCGAAGCTTAGTGTTCGAAACCGCACACTTGTCTACTTCTTGTTGGTAGCCGCCGCTGCCTTTTCAGGCTCACCCATAACGGGGACTTGGGCCAGACCGAGCTTGTCGCGAAGTTCGATATCGATGCGCCGGAAGAAGTCCGGATTGTCCTTGATGAACTGGCGGGCGTTGTCGCGACCTTGGCCGATGCGGTCGCCCTTGTAGCTATACCAAGAGCCGGACTTCTCGACCACCGTGTTAGTTACGGCGAGATCGATGAGGTCGCCTTCCCGAGAGATGCCTTGGCCGTAGATGATGTCGAACTCGGCCTCGCGGAAGGGCGGGGCGCACTTGTTCTTCACGACCTTCACCTTGGTTCGGTTGCCGATGACTTCTTCGCCTTCTTTGAGAGCGCCGATGCGGCGGATGTCGAGACGGACGCTCGAATAGAACTTCAGCGCGCGTCCGCCGGTGGTGGTTTCGGGGCTGCCGAACATGACGCCGATCTTCTCGCGGATTTGGTTGATGAAGATGAGGCAGGTGTTGGATTTGGAGACGACGCCGGTGAGCTTGCGCATCGCCTGGCTCATGAGCCGGGCGTGGACACCGACGAAGGAGTCGCCCATTTCACCGTCGAGCTCTGCCTTTGGGACGAGCGCAGCGACGGAGTCGACTACGAGGACGTCGATCGCGCCGGACTGGATCAGGGTGTTGGTGATTTCAAGAGCCTGCTCGGCAAAGTCAGGTTGGGAGACGAGCAGATTGTCGATATCGACGCCAAGCTTACGAGCGTAGCCCGGGTCGAGGGCGTGTTCGACGTCGACGAAGGCGGCGACACCGCCCGCCTTCTGCGCTTCGGCAATTACCTGGAGCGCTATGGTTGTCTTGCCTGACGATTCTGGGCCAAACACTTCGATGATGCGGCCCCGGGGGAAGCCGCCGACGCCGAGGGCGTGGTCGAGGGAGATGGAGCCCGAAGGGATCACTTGGACCGGCGCTATCGAATCTTTCGAGCCGAGTCGAAGCACCGACCCTTTCCCGAACTGTTTCTCGATGGCTGCGAGGGTGGCTTGCAGCGCTCGTACTTTTTCTTTATCGTCCAGCATGAGGTTTTCCTGTCGCAGGCTCGAATGCGAGCCCCTCACCATAGTGTCCCCAACGAGGGAACTTTCGCTACTCACGGCCGTCTTTTTTGCAAACATAATAGTTTCGCCCTTTCTTCGCCTTTCCCAGCTTAGCTGAAATTCAGCAACTGTCAAGTACTTTTTAACGGCATGCGACGAAGTGCGGCAGGTGGCTTCGATCGTCGATTTTGATCATATTTTGGCCTCCCAGGGGTAGGAAAAGCGCGGTATAACGTTTAGAAACAATAAGATGCGATGAGCTAAGCCTTCGGGAAAAGTGGCTTCGTTCGTAATTGCCTTGGCATGAGGCCTCGGCTGGTCACGTAGCACTTCTCCTACACTCAGTTTAGGACGCGGCGGCGATTAAGCGAAAACCCGATTGTGCAGCGGAGGGCGCGGGAGGCCCGTCTTTATTGGACTTCAGGCGGCAAACTTTATTTTTTCATGTTGTGAATGGTGAGCTTGGGCTTATTGCGCGCACAAGCGGACGATAAAAATGGGCCGGCATTTGGGAGATCGTGGCAGCGGGTGTGGGGCATGCGAGCAAAATATAGGGGCGTCCGCTAGCGGGGAGGCTGATGCGCCACCGGCGACGGCCGACGGTGATCGCGCTATCGACCGATGGAAATGGATTGGTGGGCGTACACAAGCGCCATTAGAGGCCTCCTCGCTGTTTAGTGTGGGTAAGGACGAGAACGCACAAGGGCGGGATTGGGTCCTTGGAGTTGCCGCATTGGAATGGATCAGGAGTCGATCAGTGGGGCTTCGGAATGTGCTGAGCTCTCTTTGGGTTTGTGCGGGAAAGCGATACCGTCGCCGTCTCGGCGGTGGGAATGTGGAAATCGCATCTTAT
>JANXMS010000057.1 GCA_025354525.1 Acidobacteriota bacterium | reverse complement strand
TCTACTTTGCTCAAAGGGGACATTATCACTTTGCTGCCACAGGGGGGGCACGAACGGTTCCGCCGAGCGTCGGGAGTGAAGCGCGCTATGACTTATGGATTGCTCGAGCGGCTAGTTGGGGCTCGTGCTGACTCCGATCTGGTGCGATCTCGGATTTCCTTCAGGCTGGCGGAGTCGAAGACGAAGCGGCGGGCAGCCGGTTTGGTGCCCTGAAGAATTGCGCCGCCTTCTCTCATGCTGGTTCGCAGTTCGTCAAACAGCTCTGATTTCATTATCAAATTCTTCTTTGAAGAGCTTGGCCAGTTGGGCCATCTGTTTAGTGGACAGATTGGCGGTTACGTTTTTGGGGTAAGGGCTGAGAATGAGGACGCGGACCTTTCGCAGACCGGGACCGCTTTTGATCAGCGCCCCTTCGGCGGGTTTGGCACAAGTTGCGACTGGAATCGGCGGTACTCTTCGTCGGAGGGAAGAGCATCAATTTGCCTCGTGAAGACGAATATTTCGACCAGTTCCACTCGATTGGAGTATAAGCCATTGGCGGAAGGGAGGACCTGCGCTTGGACTGAGCGTATTATTCGGTCGCGCGAATGTGATGGAGCTTGGATTGCAGGGCGTCGTTCAAGGTGCTTTCAACGTCTTGAGTGATGAGACCGGCGGCGTCCATTCCCGGGATGTGTACGCGGTCTTTGTCGCGATAGGAACTTAACTTCATTTGCACTAAGTTCGCCACCGGGATCACTAAGAAATCCTGCCCGTGTAAGCCGACGCGGATTGGGCGGAGACGGGGACGGGGTTCGAGTTGGGTTTGCTTAATTTTTTCTCCCGAAAAAAGAAGATGCATCGCGTCGCGCGTACTGTTTGACTCACCGTACAGCAGCGTGTCGATGCCAGCTGAAACCGTGTTCCTCCGCGATGGCGATGACTAGCGGCATGTCGGCACGACTGATCATGACATCAATGTCCCGAGTTAGGGACAAGTGGGTGGAATCGGCGTTTTCGACGTGAAGGAAAACGGCGAGGCCCCCGACCAACTGATTTGGCACTCCAGCTTTCTCTAAAGGCCGCAACAGCTTCTAAACGTTCCGATCAGTTCGAATAGGCGTTCCTCAAACAAAGTGTTCACGAACTTCTTTTTAGAGGCGGCATTCCCGATAAACTCCGCAAAAGTTAGCATTGCGATTTCTTAGAGTAGCATCGCGTGCTGTTCAGCCGAGTGACTCGAGGGTTGCGGAGGTTTCTTCCCATTCGGCCATGTGGTTTTCTAGATCGTATGCGAACGACTAACCCCAGCCTTCCATCGTCCTCCGCCGTGTGCTGACTTACAAGGGTGAAACAACCCCGCCGTACCCGTCTGCAACTCCTCGAGTTTGCCCGGAACTTCGCTAACAGCGGCCAATCAAGAGCCGCCTACGCCGCCGGCCTTGGCATCGCCGTCCATACCCTCGACCACTACCGACGCCAACTCC
>JANXMS010000013.1 GCA_025354525.1 Acidobacteriota bacterium | reverse complement strand
CCGGAGAATGGGGATTCCGGTGCGGCAGTATCTGCTGAGCGTGCTGCCGGGGATGGGCGACCGGAAGGTGAGCGAGGCCGCGGAACTGACCCCGGCAGCTTGGTGGCGGCGGCAGCAGGCCTAGCGTACATTCAGAACTTTAACAAGGCTGGGGATGGTCGACCGCTTACAGTCGGAGGCGTGGCTGACCTTGATTCCGGCGATGTCAGTGATGATTTTGACCATCGTTAGAGGGCGTCATAAATTTGCTTGTGCTGGCATCGTAATTCGGAGAGATCCGATTCGTTGTTTGGCTGGTTGAACTCGCCCATCCTAGCGTTTCAGGGTTTGCGACGCATCCCTGGGCGTCGAAGTCGGAGGCGAGGACGGCCTTGATTTCGGCGATGTCAGTGATGATTTTGACCACCGTTAAAGGGTGTCATAAATCTGCTTGTGCTAGCATCGAAATTCGGAGGGATCCGATCCGTTGCTTGACTGGTTGAAATCGCCCATCCTCACGTTTCAGGAGTTTGTGATGCTCGCAGGGCGAGCGACGGCCAATATTGTCCGTCGCCCGTTCTATGGGCAGGACCTGATATTGCAGATGGATATGATCGGCGTAGGCAGTTTGCCGATTACGGTGTTGATTGGATTTTTCTCGGGCGTGATTATGGCGCTGCAGATGTCGCGCGCGTTGTCGCAGTATGGGGCGACGGGCCAAGTGGGGCAAATCACGGCGATTACGCTGGTTCGGGAGATGGGCCCGGTGTTGACGGCGCTGTTGATTGCAGGGCGGAACGCTTCGGGGATTGCGTCGGAGTTGGGTTCTATGAAGGTCTCGGAGCAGATCGACGCGATGCGGGCGTTGGGGACGGACCCGGTGAAGAAGCTGGTGACGCCGCGGTTGCTGGCGATGTGTGTCACCTTACCGCTGTTGACAATCATTGCGGATTTTGTGGGCTTGATTGGCGGGTACATGGTGGCGGTGCCGCTGCTGCGGCTGACGACAGGGTCGCAGTATTGGAATAACGCTTGGCGTTCGCTGGAGTACAACGACATTGCGCAGGGGCTGCTGAAGCCATTTTTGTTTGCGATTATTATTGCTCTGGTGGGCTGCCTGTACGGGATGAGGACGAGCGGCGGAACGCAGGGAGTGGGCAAGGCGACGACGCAGGCGGTGGTGGTGGCGAGCGTGTGGATCTTCATCGTGACGGCGGTCATCACAAGGATTTTCGTAAATCTCTGATGGCACGGCAGGAACCGAAAGAGCGGCGTCGGATCCTTAAGTTTGAGGATGTTTCGCTTGTTTTTGAGGAGGGCCCGCCGGTTTTGGATGGAGTATCGTTTGAGATTTGGAGTGGGGAGACCCGGATTCTGCTGGGGGCGGCGGGGGCGGGCAAGACGGTGATGATGAAGATTGCTCTGGGGCTGCTGCGGCCGACGAAAGGGAAGGTTTACGTGTTTGGCGAGGATGTGACGGGCTTTGACGAGCGGAAGTGGTTTGACGTTCGGTCCTACATCGGGGTGTTGTTCCAGGAGGGCGGGTTGTTCGACTCTTTGACGGTGGAAGAGAACGTGGCGTATCCGCTCTTGAATCAGGCGAGGTTCATGACGGAGGGACGAAAGCCGACGGTGGATTCGGTGAGGCCGGATGTGCAAGAGGCCCTAAATTTCGTGGAGTTGGGGGAGACGCTGAGCAAGTTTCCGAGTGAGTTGTCGGGGGGGATGCGGCGGCGGGTGGGGATTGCGCGGGGGTCGGTGACGGATCCGGAGCTGTTTTTGTATGATTCGCCGACGGCGGGATTGGACCCGATTACCGCGAACACGATTATTACATTGCTGATCAAGGACCGTGCGTTGCGGAACACGACGACGGCGATTATCACGCATCGATTTCAGGACGGGCATTTGCTGGCGAATTTCCGCTACAATCCGGAGAGTCAGCGGCTGGAGAAACTTCCGGCTGGATCGCCTTTTCTGGAGCGAACAAAATTTATGGTGATGCAAGAGGGACGTTTGGTATTTGAGGGGACGGAGGCGGAGCTAGCCGTTTCACAAGACCCGTATATTTCAAAATTCTCGATGCACCCCGCAACCAAGGTATCCTAGGAGCGACATGATGCCATCTGCCAGCAAAGTCAGTTGGGCCCAGCTTCGGGTCGGGGTTATGGCGCTGGTGGCGTTGGCGATCCTGTTCGTGCTGTGATCCTGCTGACTGGGAACAAGAACCTGTTTGGCAAAGAGATTACGGTATACACGTACCTTGATGACTCGGCAGCGATCACGGAAGGATCGGCGGTTCGGCTGAACGGGATTCTGATTGGGAAGATAGGCAAGGTGGGATTGAGTGGGGAGAACTCGCCGAAGCGGATTATTCGGTTGGATTTAGCGATTGATGAAGACAAGATGGCGGCGATCCCGGACGACTCGCAGGCGTTGATCGGGGCCGAGAACTTGCTGGGTACGAAGTACATCAACATTAAAAAGGGCAAGAACACGACGACGGTGAAGGCGGGCGGGGAGATCAAGAGCCTGGAGTCGAAGGAATTTCAAGATCTTGTGAATGCGGCGTATCCGTCACTCGAGAGCGTTCAAAAGATTGTGGAGCGGGTGGACCGAATTGTGGGGATGGTGGAGCAGGGGAAGGGGTCGATTGGCAAGCTTTTGACTGACGATGCGCTTTACCAACGCCTGGTGAGCACGGTGGCGGAGGTGCAAAGCATTGCGGCGAACCTGGGCAGCGGGAATGGAACGATGGGCAAGTTGCTGAACGATGACGCGCTGTATGAAGAATTCCGGGCGACGGTAAAGCGGACGGATGCCGTGATAGCGGACCTGCAGGCGGGCAAGGGAAGCGCGGGGAAACTGCTGAAGGATCCGGCGTTGTACGACGACACGCGGGCGACGATTGCGGAGCTGCGAAAGACGATTGACGGGATCAACAAGGGCGAAGGGACGGCAGGGAAACTGGTGAAGGATGACGAGTTGTATCGGAGCATCAATCGGCTGGTGGCGAGGTTGGATACTGTTGTGGAACGGCTGCAGAGCGGACAGGGGACGATGGGGCAACTGATGGTAAATCCGCAGTTGTATGAGTCGATGAACGGCACGATGAAGGAGATGAATTCCTTTATGAAAGACTTCCGGGCGAACCCGAAGAAGTTCCTGACGATTCAACTGAAGTTGTTCTAGTGGCTCGGCGGTTGGTGGTGAATGCGGATGATTTTGGGTTTACGCGGGATGTAAACGCTGGAATTGTGGAGGCGCACCAGCGGGGCATTTTAACGGCGACGACGTTGATGGCGAATGGGGAGGCGTTTGAGGACGCGGTGCAGCTGGCGGGGGAAAACCCGGGGCTGGATGTGGGGGTACATCTGGTGCTGGTGGGGATGCCGGGTTTGCCGGCTACGTTGGGGGATTGCGTGACGGCGGTGTATGGCGGGGGGCTGGATATTTATGGGGAATTTGCGGGGCAGGTGAAGAAGATTTTGGCGGCGGGCATTCGGCCGACGCATTTGGACACGCATAAGCATACGCATTTGCTGCCGCCAGTGCTGCGGGCGGTATGTACGGTGGCGGAGGAGTTTGGGATTGAGTGGGTGAGGGCACCGGGTGATTTCCCGTTTGGGTATGGCCGGAAGGGGTTGGTTAGCGCCGTGATGCGGTGGCGGCAGGCGGGGATGCGGCGGGAGATTGAAGGTGCCGGGCTGCGGCATACGGATTGGTTTACGGGATTTAGCTGGACGGGGGTTTTTACGGAGAAGGAGCTTGTGAAGTTGATGGCGGGGTTGCCGGAGGGGGTGACGGAGTTGATGTGCCATCCGGGGGAGTTGGGGGGGGAGTTGGAAAAAGCGGGGACGCGGTTGAAGGGGAGTCGGGTGGTGGAGTTGCGGGCGTTGACGCATCCGGCGGTACGGGAGGCGATGGAGGCGGCGGGGGTGGAGTTGGTGGGGTATCGAGATTTGTAAGGGGTAAATTGTTGATCAGCGGCAAATTCCGCGGTAACAGCGGTTGCGAGAGGCCCATCTTGAAGAGAGAAGGGTCATGATCCTACGAACGAAAAGGTGGGACAACGCTTCCAGTTAGTACCAAGGAGATTTATGGCTAAATTATCTACGTTGAAGGACCTTCTAGCGAACGAGATTAAGGACTTGTATTCTGCCGAAAAGCAGTTAGTGAAGGCGATCCCGAAGATGGCGAAGGGGTCGAACCATCCTGAGTTGCAAGCATGTTTCGAGAAGCACCTGGCCGAGACGGTGGGGCAAGTGGCGCGCCTGGAGGAGGTATCGAAGCTTCTCGAAATTAAACCAACGGGCAAGACCTGTATGGGCATGGAAGGGGTAATTAACGAGGGTGCGGAGGCTTTGGAGGAGACGGGCGACGAGAACATTCTCGATCTGGGGCTTATCGGTGCGGGGAGCCGAGTGGAGCACTATGAAATCGCCGGCTACACGACCGCGATTGAATTGGCTTCGCGGATGAAAGCCACCGCAGTGGTGGCACTTCTGCAACAATCGTTGGCGGAGGAAAAGGCAGCCGAGCAGAAGCTGCGCAAGATAGCGGAGACGCTACTGAAATCCGCGGCGATGGCTGCTTAACTTGGCGTGTTGTTTATAACCCACTCCGGTGTCGCAAGGTTCTGCCGTGTGGCACCGGTGATTTTCCAGGAGCGATGAATTATGACTTTTGACAATTGTTTGAACTTTATGGCTGGCGTTGGCTGCGGGGTTGCGGTGGGCCTGTTAGTCGCTCCGAAATCAGGAGCAGATATGAGGAACGAGATCGCGGGGAAGGCCGCGGAAGGCCAGGATGCGGTGAAGAACACGGTGCATGAGGCCGTGGGCGATTTCAAGAGTGCGATCCAGCGGCGGATCGCGGTGGCCGACCACACGATCAAAGAGGGCCTTTCGGCGTTTGATGATGCACGTGATGTGTATTTGAAATCCTAAAGGAAGTAACCAGGAGAGAGGGGGTTGAGGAGGTGACATTTGGAGAGTAGTTCGCCAACCACCCGGAATATGCGAGCGATTGGTGAGTTTGAGCGGGCGACTCGAGCAGAACGCCCGTTCTCGGCCCGAGTGGGCGATATGGTGGCGACTCAGGCGGGCCGGATGTGGTTCATTATTGCCCATGTCATTTGGTTTGTGACGTGGAGCGTGATCCATTTTCGAATCAATGGTGGATTTGTGTCCGAGCCGTTTTCGATTTCTTTGCTGTCGATCATTCTTTCGGTGGAGTCGATCTTTCTCTCGCTTTTCATTTTGATGCGCCAGAATCGAAGCCAACGGGAATCGGAGGAGCGCAATCATCTTGATCTTCAGATTAATCTATTGGCGGAAGATGAGAACACGAAAATACTGCTAATGCTGCAAGCCCTTTGTAACCATCATCATCTAGCAATTGGGAAGGATCCCGAGATCGCGTCGATGGCGCAACAGACGCACCTGCATGAAGTGATCGAGGAATTGAAGACTCACCTGCCGGTGAGTGAGTGAGCGGTGGCGGAGTTTAGTATCCTTAGGAGGATGTCGGAGCGAAGGGTTAATTTAAGTGGGGGAGCCGAGGAGATCAGACAGCGGCGGCGACTGAATGACGCCCGGCAGGTTCTGCTGGACACGGGTTTTTATCATAGCTTTGAGATGCCGGATGGGACGCGGATTGACGGGGCGATTCCGCTGGAAGATTTGAAGAAACGTCTGGGTTCGTTTCCGATTCCTGAAGACCTGACGGGGAAGACGGTTTTAGACATTGGCCCTTGGGATGGTTTTTTTACGTTTGCAATGGAACGGCGCGGGGCGGCGGTCACGGCGATCGATTATGTGGACCTGGATAGCTTTCGATTGCTGGCGGAGCGGTTTGCATCGCGGGCCCGGTACCTGCGGATGGAGGTGTATGAGTTAGACCCGGGGCGGTTGGGGCGGTTCGACTACGTGTTGTTTTTAGGGGTGCTCTACCACTTAAAGCATCCGCAGTTGGCGATGGAGAAGGTCTGCGCGATGACAGAGGAGATGTGCGTGGTGGACACGCACGTATCGAATGCGTCGCAGTGGTTGGCTGGGGAGCGGGCGGCGTTTCCATCAATGGATTTGTACGAGCATGACGAGTTGGCGGGGCAGTTGGACAATTGGTGCGGGCCGACGGTGGAGGCGGTGCAGATGATGGCTCGGGTGGCGGGGTTTGCGTCGGCGGAGGTGTTGTATGTGGGGGAGAATACGGCGCGGGTGGCGGCTTGGCGGAAGTGGCGAAATTTGCCGGAGGACCGGGAGGCGGCACCGATGATGCGGGGGTTGACGAGCCATTGGAACGGGGGGCGAACGTTTTCGAGCGCGAAGGAGGAGTACGTTTCGCTGTGGAGTGAGTGGGAGGGGGCGGTGCCGGAGTTAGGGGAGGTTTGGCCGGAGGTGGATGAGTTTGGAGTGGCTCCGTTGGCGGTTTCCGTTGGGGAGGGCGGGTTGCAGGTGAGTTTTCGACTGCCGCCGGGGTTGGCTGCGGGGCGGCATACGGCGCGGTTCAAAGTGGGGGAGCGGGGATGGTCAGAACGGGTGGAGTTGTTTGTGGACTTGGTGGCGATGGTGGAAGAGTTGCAGTTGGTGAGTTTGCAGGACGGGGTGACGTGGGCGTTGGGAGAGTCGGGGGGGTGGTTAACGGTTTGGGTGGAGGGGTTGACGGCGGAGGCGGACCGGGGGAATACGGTGGTGGAGATTGGGGGGATTCCGCATGTGCCGGGGGCGGTGGAGGTGGGGTCGGGGCAGGTTAATGTGGAGCTGCGGTCGATGGTGCGGGAGGGGCGATGGATGGTAAGGGTGCGGCACCGGGGGGCGGTGTCGGGAGAGATGGAGTTAGTGGTGAACCGGGGCGATGGAAAGGTGCTTCAATAGAATTTGGGAGGGCTGATTATGCGGAATCTAGAGACTCGGTCGGACCCGCCCGGCGAGAGAGGTATTTCAAGAGCTTCTTGGCCTGAATGAAGTTCCGAGTTGACGTTTCCGTTCGTGCATCGCAAGATCTGAAGCGGCTCTACCGCGTTAAGCAAGTCGGGGCGTCGCCTGCGGCGCTCGCTTGGTTCGAACGACTTCAGGGCGCTATCCATTGCCTTGGTGCTGATCCGCAGCGGGGGGCGGAAGCATCGGAGCATTTTCGGTCGATGTAAGGCGTCAGGTCGTAGACGTGGTTGCGGTGCGGTTCGTCGGGACGGATGCAACGGATCAGACGGAGAGTTTGGGCAAATTATGAGGACTTACTGCTTGTTGTTTATGACGGTGTTGACGGCGGGGGCGCAGAAGGCTCCGGAGACGCGGATGGACAATGTGGCGGAGACGCTTCATGGGGTGAAGGTCGTCGATCCGTATCGATGGCTGGAAGACCAGGAGTCGCCGGAGACGCGGAAATGGATTGGCGAGCAGGAGAAGTATGCGCGGAGTTGGATTGATAGGGCTCCGCGGCGGGCGGCGATTGAGAAGCGGCTCGGCGAGTTGATGCGGGTGGAGACGGTCGCGTTTCCAACGGTGCGGGGGAAGCGGTTTTTCTATACGCGGCGGGGGGCGGAACAGAGCCAGCCGGTGCTGTATGTGCGGGAGGGTTTGGTTGGGGCGGAGCGGCAGTTGGTGGATCCGAATGGGATGGGCGGAAGTGTTTCGGTTACGCTGCTGGGGGTGAGTCCGGACGGGTCAGTAATCGCCTATGGGCTGCGGAAGGGGGGCGAGGACGAGACGGAAGTTCAGTTACTCGACGTGGTCACAGGGAAGGACTGGGGGAGTAAGTTGGCGCGGGGGAGGTACATGGGGGTGGAGATTGGACTTGATAATCGGACTTTGTATTTGTCGAAGTTTGAGGATGGGGGGCCTCGGGTTTATAAGTACAGTGAAGGGTCGGCGATGGAGACCTTGTTTGGCGAGGGGTACACGGCGCAGAACATCGTGGGGATTGAGTTGTCTCCGGAGGGGAAGTGGTTATTATTGACCGTTATGCTGGGATCGGCGGGGAGTAAAGATGAGGTGTATCTTCTGGAGACCGGGACGAAGAAGATTGTCACAGTAAATAAAGATATTATTGCTCGGTTTCGGGGATCGTTTGCGGGGGAGGGGACGATTGTATTTACGACGGATTGGAAGGCGCCGAAGCAGCGGGTGATTACGGTGCCGACGGGGGAGCCGGATTTAGCGAAGGCTCGGGAGATTGTGCATCAGGGAGCGTGGCATCTGGAGAGCACTTCGCTCGTGGGCGGGTTGATTGGGTTGCAGTACTTAGAGAACGTCCAGTCGAAGGTGAAGTTCGTTGATTTGGAGGGGAAGCTCAAGCGGGAGATGGCGGCTCCGGGGTTGGGGACGGCTTCGAACGTGTATGGGGAGTGGACGAACGACACGGCGTTTTTGAGCTATAACTCGTTTTATCAGCCGAATACGATTTACTCTTACTCGGTGGGTAAGGGGACGCAGGCGGAGTTTGCACGGGAGCGGGTGCCGGTGGAAAACATTGATGTGAAGGTGGAGCAGGTTTGGTTTTCGTCGAAAGACGGGACGAAGGTGCCGATGTTTTTGGTGCACCGGAAGGATCTGAAGTTAGATGGGAACAACCCGACTCTGTTGACAGGCTATGGGGGTTTTCAGGTGACGATGACGCCGGGATTTTCGGCGTTGTCGGCTTGGTGGGTGGAGCATGGGGGCGTGATTGCGCTGCCGAATTTGCGGGGGGGAAGTGAGTTCGGGGAGGCTTGGCATGAGGGCGGGATGCAGGCAAAGAAGCAGAACACGTTTGACGATTTTGTGGGGGCGGCGGAGTGGTTGATTGAGAAGAAGTACACACGTCCGGAGAAGTTGGCGATTCGGGGAGGATCGAATGGGGGGTTGTTAGTGGGGGCGGCGATGACGCAGCGGCCTGAGTTATTCGGGGCTGTCAGTTGCTCGGTGCCGTTGTTAGATATGGTTCGATACCACTTGTTTAAGGTGGCTCGGTTTTGGGTGCCGGAGTATGGGTCGTCGGAAGACGGGGGGCAGTTTCGGACGATTATGGCGTATTCGCCGTATGAGAACGTGAAAGATGGGGCGAAGTATCCGGCGACGATTTTGATAACTGGGGATGCGGATACGCGGGTGGATCCGTTGCATGCAAGGAAGATGGCGGCGCGGTTGCAGAAGGCGACGGGGTCGGGTCGACCGGTGATTCTGCACTATGACACGGAGGGGGGTCATTCGCAGGGGTTACCGATTGGGAAGCGGATTGGGAATTTGGCGGATGAGTTAGCGTTTCTGACGGGGCAGTTAGGGTGGAAGTAAAGGGGGAGGGCGGCGTGGCGAGGCTTACATTGATTTGAACTCCGATTCCCGGTCGACGATCCTTTCGCGAGTTGTCCGGCTGGCTTCACTTGATCTGCTTAGCCATCTGTCGATGCGAAGCCGCCATTTGACGGGCTCGCTCGGACGCTTTATGTAGATCATCCGCAAAGTAGGTACAGTGGCCTGCGGTTTCGGCGCTCATGGGATGCTTGCTTTCGTGAATTGTTGGGTTGGCCTTATATTGTGCAGCCAATTCACGGTGCTCTTTCGATTCGGCTTCAAGCTGGATGGCTTTTGCGTCAAAGTGTCGCGCCAGGCGTTCGTGGTCTTGCGCGTTTTTGGCGTTAGCGACGAGAGTTTTCAACTCCTGTTTGCCTAAGAGGCGGGCATCATCCGCCCGGAGGCAGGTGCCAGCGACGAAGATAGCCAGCATCGAGAACCAAAACGTTTTGTTTCTAATCGCGCTTCCGTTTGTCATTTCTCGTAAACTCCTGTTCGAGGCTTGGTCCCGCGAAGCTTGCTCGCAGGGGACCGTCACCAAGTCGATTTTGACACACACGGGGTGATCTAGTTAGCCGTCGCGCACCGCGAATGGTGTTGACGAGAGCCAGAGACATCGTCAACTTGGCCGATGTTTTAGTTTCTGAGTGCCCTGCCTAATTCCCCCGCCTTTCAGGCGGGCCGCTTTTAGCCTCGGCGCTGCAAAACAAGGAGATCGCGGAATGCCGGAAAAGCGCCTGCGTGGATTTGGCCACCAAGTTCCGCGACGGGCGGGTTGCCAAGAATCGCCAGACCGTGTGGGATGCAGGCGACCGATCAGCTCGCGACTTAATGTGGCTAGAGCGATACCCGCCTTAATGGAGGCGTTCTGGAAACCCGAACTACCGGCCCCGTATTGGGCGGACTGCAAGCTACGTTTGTCCCAGCTCAGGGCCCCGTCAATGCATTCGCTTGTCGTCGATCTCGCCGAGGCTCTATCCCCCTTCCTCTCTCCCGACATT
>JANXMS010000629.1 GCA_025354525.1 Acidobacteriota bacterium | reverse complement strand
GGCGTAGCGGCGCTGACCGATAAGGATCGAGTACAGCATGGTGGCGAGGATCTCTTCCTTGGTTGGCGCGTTCGGACTAGAGTAAGTCAGAGGACAAGAGTCGACGAACGCCTGCCACGTCTTACTCACTTTGAGGAAGTCGATAAAGTAAGCCAGCAGTCCATGGCGGGTGACGGCCGGGGAGGAACCCCAGCATGCTTTTACGGGGCCACCGAAGGAGTCGATACGGTGGGGTGGGGGGAAGTCGGTGGGGCCAACAGCGGGTTCACCTTCCGGGTGAAAGGTCAAACAGAGTTGAAATCGCTCATCCCGTTTAGTATCAGTCATTTCCAGTCGAGACGGCCACGTCGAGGCGCTTCAACTGCCGATCATAGGGTAATGTGTCACCCATCCTGCCGGTCTAAAGTGTCAATCATCACTCCGGTCGCACAGCCGCAATCCGTTTGGATCAGATTTCATATTTCTTAACTAAACTTTCGCTGCCTGGATGCTACGCAAAGTTACCCCTCCGAGATAGAAGTTCGCTACTAGTGCTATGAGCGCTACTTTCGCTCCTACAACACGAACCGGCCCCACCAGGGACTCTGCTACTTGACTCCGGCCGATGTCTACTTCGCCGCAACAAGGAAGTAGGCATATTGAATGGGGACTCCGTCCCCAAACCCCTGGGATGTATCGCTTTCGGCCGGGATCGATGGGGGTCGGCGGAGCGAGGATCCATCCCGGCACTGAGACGGCGCTCGGGTTCCATCCCTGGAGAGCCCTATCCTCCGCTCAGCCGTTTCCCATCGTAATACTTGTCTTCGGTTCCGCACCACGCGAAGCCAATAGACCCAGCCCGCTCACCACTTAAGACAGACCTAAGTTTCCGTCCAACGCTTGGGGTCCACTTCAGGGAGATTGGTCACCGGCGCGGAAGTTGACTGGTGCGTTGCCGCTGCCGTCGAAGTTCTGGTTGGAGTAGCCGATGTTGGTCGTGAATCCGACGAAGTTAGTCATGGTGAGGCGGCTAATAGGGTGCGGCGAGGTCAAATCATTTTTGTACTGATAGAAGAAGTCGAGCGCTCCGGTGCTGAGGTTTCAATACACCGCGGACCGCAACTAGCCAGTATAGAGGATGTCGCCTTGGGCGTTGACGCCAGTGACGCTGGAGGCCTCGCCGACGACAAACTGGCCGGGATTGGTCAAATCGAAAAGATCAAGTGGGGCAGGACAACCCAAGATGGCAGGGCCTGCGCATTGGCTGATCGTAACCGAGGTGGCCGAAAGCGGAGCAGTGATAGCGACCGCCGCGAGAACTTACAAAAGATTGAATTTCAGGTTCATGCTGGTCTCCGAATTGTCTGGGCCGAAAGGGCGGCACCGACAATTCGGAGTTTAGGAAAGGGGTGTGGACGCTACAATGTCCCGGCCGTTCGGGGTACTTTGGCGGCGAGGAGGGGTGGAAAGCGAGTTCGGACCGTACGAAGGAGGGAGAGAGGGCGGGGAGCGGAGGAGCCAGTACAAAGCGAAACTAGATTTCGTATTCGGGTGGTTTTGGACGACCGAGGGGGATGTGATTCCAGATCCGCTCGTGGACGAAATAAAGTCCGAGCTTGACGACGGAGTCGATGAGGCCAGCGCTGGCAGAGGCGCGCATGTCGCCGCTGAAGAAGTAGACAATGCCGGCGGTGGCGATCGAGCCGATGACGCGGTAGCTGATGGCTTTGGCGATGCTGCGGGTATGGGTATCCATGGAGGCAAAGCAATCATACCAAACCCGATCGGCATGGGGGTAGATCGCGATAGCTTTGCGGCCCTCGCCGCGGACCGCTATAGTTAAGTCAGTGCCCAAAGTCACCTTTTTACCCGAAAATATTACGATTGATTATGACCCGGCGACGATGCCGTATTCGGATCATGGTTTGCAGGGCTCGCTGCTGGATATCGCGTTGAACCATGGCGTGCAGCTGGAGCATGCCTGCGGCGGGAGTTGCGCGTGTACGACCTGCCACGTGATTGTGCGGGCAGGGGACAACAACTTTTCCGAGATCGAGGAAGACGAGGCGGATCGGGTGGAGACGGCAGCAGGGTTGACGCTGCATTCGCGGTTGGGCTGCCAGTGCATCGTCAAGGGCGACGTGACGGTGGAGATTCCGAATTGGAATCGGAACTACGTGAGCGAAGGCGGCGGATCGATTAATTTGGGCGACGCGATTCCCCCGCCCAAAAAATAGACTGGAAGCGTTCGAGGGTGGCTAGGTCGGCGGCGAATTTGGTGGTGGTGGTTTTGCCGCTGAGTTGCACTTCGATCGAGTCGAGCAGCGGGAGTAGGTCTGCTTTCTGTTTGTCGGGCAGACTGAGACGGGCGAAACCGGCTAGGCCTTTGATCGAGTTTTGCATCTGTTTGGCGGCTTGATCGTCGTTGCAATGGGCGACGAGTTGCGTGCTCAGGCCTTTCGACAAGTCGGCGGCGACGGTGAGGTATTGCACGCCGGCGAGGAGGCGGGGCAGGTTGGCAATCATGTTCGAGTCGCCCCCCTTGGGAAAGGGCAAGGCAGAAGGAACGGCAACCACCCAGACGTGCGTCGCGGCCGGGATGGTTTCGGCTTTGGCGAGCAGCTCCTTCGAAATCGAGCCTTTTGAGCCATCGCGAGCGTCGATGATCTCGCGGAGCCGTTGGGTGCGTCCGGCGACGATGGTGGAGGCGTTCATGAAGAGGGCGGCGAACTCCTCATCGCCGAGGAGGGGGTAGCCTTTGTAGGCGAGGCGCTTGAAGCCCTCGCGGCGGACCGTCGGTTCGA
>JANXMS010000573.1 GCA_025354525.1 Acidobacteriota bacterium | reverse complement strand
CACATCCCCGGCGAAAAAGCCTTCATCGACTGGGCCAGTGCCACGATCCCCTTCTATGACCGCCACTCGACCGCTGTCGGTCAGGCGTCGTTGTTCGTCGCCGTCCTCGGTGCCAGTTCCTACACTTTCGCCGAAGTCTCGTGGATCCGCGCCCATGAGCATGCCTTTTAGTTCTGGGGTGGCGTGCCGTCTTTGACCGTGCCCGATCATACCCGCACCGGCGTTTCCAAGGCCTCCCCCTATTCCTAACGGCTGCGGAGTTGTGCCCGCCAGACCCTACCGGCCGCGCGATAAAGCCAAGGTCGAAAGCGGTGTGCAGTTGGCCCAACGATGGATTATCGCGGTCCTGCGCCATCACCGGTTTTATTCGGAAGCCGACGTCAACGAGGCGGTTCGCCCGTTACTAACCGCACTCAACCAACGTCCGTTTCGCCAGCGCGATGGAAGCCGCCACTCCCAGTTTCTGGAGTTCGACAAACCGGCGCTCAAACCGTTACCAAGCGAACCGTTCGACCTCAGCGAGTGGGCCCAAGCCCGCGTGAACATCGACTACCACATCACCTTCGACGGCAGTCTCTACCGCGTGCCCTATAACCTGGTCCACGAACTGGTCGAGATCCACTCGACGGCCACGACCATCGAGATCCTGCACCAAGGATCGCGCGTCAGTTCGCATCTGCGCAGCCGCGCGCGCGGGCAAGCTATCAGGCTCACCTGGAAGGGACTCCATCGCGCATCCTTAGGTGGGGAGAAAAGAGTGGGGGGAAAGCGGGTCCGTTCACCGCCCAACTGCTCGAACGGATCATGGCGGATAAGCCCCACCCCGAGATGGGATTCCGAGCGTGTCTCGAACCGGGCGGACGCCGAGAACAGGTTCGATGAGTTGAACAACCAATGGGGTTGGACGGGATATATGACGCAGGATCTGAAGCGGAGCCAGTTGATGGCGCGGTTGGTGGGGGGATCTACACGCGGATGGGTCTTGTCCAATACAAGATGAGCCTGAAGGGAACCGGATGGGCCAAGCGGCGGATTGCTAATTCGAATGCAAGAGATCGAAAATCCGCGCCTGGAGCAGATGCAGGCGTTTCTGGAAGGCAGCCAGGAAATGCACTTCCAAGCCGAGGGGCGTGCCGATATTTACGCCTGGGTGGAACGGACTTTGAGGCAGCAGCGGTACGCCAAGCGGAGCCGCGAAACCAAGGGCTTGGTGCGGCGATTCACGCACCGGGATGGACGCCGGCGGCGGTGTTGGAGAAGTTGGTGGCGATTCAGCTGATCGATGTTCCCCTGCCGACCGTGGATGGCCGCTGCTTGATTTTGCCTCGGCACACGCAGCCGGAGCCGGAAGTGAAGATGGTGTTGGAGAAATTGCGGCTGGCCCTGCCGACGCAGCCACCGCCACGGATCCGGGTTATAGGGGTACAGCAGCCCACTAGCGCCGTCGCCGGATAAGAACGGCTTGTGGTGAAGACCTAGGGCATGGCCGTATTGCTGTTGAATGGGTTAGTTCCTTGGTTTTTGGGCTCAACTGCGAGAGTCGGGCTAGAGTTGGCGCGGAGAGTCAAACCGGAACGCTCTACTTTGGCCCAACCGGGCGTCGATGAATGACGATCCGGTCCATCTGTTCGACGGCATGGCGACCGCCCAAAGAGACGGGGGCGAAATGTACGACCGGGAGGTCGAGGGCTTTGCCGAAGAGCTTGGCGGCGAAACGGGAGTCGTTATGGACAAGGTAGCCGCTTGGCTTGAGGGAGATCGCGAGGCAGGCAAGGGCGGTGAAGAGGCTGCGATCATCACAGTAAACGAGAACGTTGGTGGCGACGGCGAGGTCGTACGTGGCGACGGCGGGGATCTGAGTGGTGATGTCGGCCGCGATGGCGCAGCGTTTGGACTGACGGAGGAAGGCCAGGACCTCTGGGCGAACGTCGAGGCAATCGAGGCGGGTGTTGGGGCCGAGCAGGGCGAGGAGTCGATCAACTTGGGGTTGTGCGAGGGGAGCGTCGTCGGAGAATTTTTCTCGGCGGGTGAGATCGAGGCCGGGGCCGATCAGGAGGGCATTACGGAGAGTCGGCGGCAGATGGGGCCAAGTGGCGTCGAGTGTGGCGGTGTTGGCCGTCGCGGTGTCGCTGCTGAGGCCGCGGCGTTGGTAGAGCGCGTCTAGTTCGCTTTGTTCCTTCGCTTGGTTGAGTCGCTCGCTGAGAAAGTGAAGCGTGTGGCGGTAGCAAGCGGCGAGGGACCAACTCGGCGGGAGTTGGCGGTGAAGATCGACAAGGAGCGCGTGGCGGGTGCCGAGTGATTGAGAGAGTGAAGCGGTGAAGGCCGCCAAGCGGGCTTCGACGGCGGCGTCCGGAGAAAGTATGGCGCGGCGAGCCAAAGCTAGCGGCTCCAGAGGAGGAAGCAATGTGAAACGGCTCGATTGCAGGGCGTAGTAGGTAATCGCCTCAGCCGTGCCCGCTGTGATTCGGGTGGCCAGGGTAGCGTTCTGGGAGGCGATGTAAGACGGCCAAGAGGAGGGCGAAAGGCCGAGATCACGAGCGATGGAGCCAGCCGAAGCGGGGAGATCCAAGTACGCAAGTGGACGAGCGGGGGCTGCGGGGCAGGGCCAAAGAGGAGTAGTTAGGGCGGCGAGCCAACGTCGGCGGGAGCACATTCGCCGTTAGCGTAGCAGAGAAACGTTGGGCGGAGCGCGGTTTGCAGCTCCGCCCGAAGTTTGAATGTAGGAGTTCGGTCGGGGTCGGTTGATAGCTAGTTGAAAAACTCGCCGATTTCGCGGGCGACGCCGCGAGCTTCGAAGTGAATCAGTCCGGCGTTGCAGCCAGCCGGCCCGTTGACAGCGAGAACACCCTTGGCCCCTGCTGAATAGAGAAAGATCTGCCCGTCGTGACCGCCGACGGTAATCTCTTCAAATTGGCCTGCGCTGAGGCTATCGCTAACCCGGCGACCGAGGCTCGAGGCCGCAGCGGCCATGGCGGCGACGCGATTGGCGTCGGCTCCATTAGAAAGTGAATGCGCGATGGGAAGCCCCTCGGAGGAGGCCACCAGCACGCCGCGCAGTTCCGGAATCGCCGTCCGGAGATTATCTACGCTTTTCTGAAACACGTCTACTTTACCCGTTTTCAAACTCCTCGAACCAGTTCACCGGCTCTATCAATGAATCCATCGTCGGAATCGGCGGATACTTTAGACAGGGCAGGAGAAAGCTAAGGTATTTTGTTTCCATTCGGTGATCCAGCCGAACCCAGGAAAAGCCCTTAGGGTGTTCTAAGGAATTTCGCTTGGCGCATTCGGAAATAGGTAATTTGCCGACTGGTTCGAAAACTCTGGTGCCATTACTATTATCCCAGAGGGAAAGACATCGAATGCGTTGCCTGCAGTGTGGCGTGGAAATGGCGCTTCTCAAAAAGCTCAGGAATTCCACCGAATTCTGTTCGGAAGATTGCGGTCGGAAGTACCAGGACGAATCGAACCAACTGGCGGTGAGCCGGTTGATGCAGCAGAGCAAGCCGAAAGCGGCGCGGGCGGCGGTTTCGGTGGGTCGGTATGGAGAAACTTCGTCGGTTTCGACTACCACAATCGCGGTTACCGAGCCTCCGCTCGGAGCATTCTTACCCCAGAAGGTATGGGCGACCTTGAGAGCCCATCCCGTTTCGTCAAAAGTAGACTGGCAGCTCCGCAAGTGCGGGCAGGTAATTCCTACGTTGGCCGATGAGGCGAGGACCTCAATGTTGGCGCTGGCGTTTGCGAGTATCAACGATACCTACGGTGCGCGGGGACCTCGAGTGGGTTTGATCGACGCGTATCTCCCGGCTGACCTATGCTCGCTTTGGCGTTTGAACGCGGACCGTCAGCCCTTGCAAGCCTATCTGCCGACTGTAGGCCAAGGATGGAGCGCCCGTTGGCCAGACCACTGGCAGGGGGTGATCTCGATCGGAGCGGCCGACGGCGACGATACTGTGGTGGAGGACGCTTGGGCGGAAACGCCTTCCGAGGTGGTCCCGGCCAGCGTCGCCATCGTCCAACCCGCTAAACCGGTAGAAGCCGTTGCGGTGGTTCCACCACCGATGGCCGCTCTTAAGGCAACAAAGCCCGAAGTGGTTCATGCGGTGATCGAAACCGCAACGACGAGCGAAGCCATTGCGATGTCCCAGGTGCCGATCTGGATTCCGGAATCGACGATGCTGCCGCTACGGCCGAGGATCGTCATCGCCCCTCGAACGCCAAGCGCACCGAAGGTAGAGAAAGCGCCGACGTCTGCGGCCAATCCTCCGGCGATGGTTGCTAAAGAAGTGGAACCGACCGCGATGGTTGGAAAGCCCTCCGAGAAACCAACGGCTGACGTCAGGCCCATCCTTGTCACAAGGCCTGTCGAAGCCCCGGTGGCCGAAGCAAAGGCGGCGGAAACTAAGATTCCGGAGGTGAAGCTGGAAGCTCGCCGTCCGGGAACGGCAGCGACGGGAACGGCGAAGGCAAAAGTCGAACCGCCCTCGCAGAAAGCGGCACCGAAGGAAGAAGCAAAGAAGACAATCCAACGGGAGGCGGCAATCGAGAAGGCGGCCCCGGGCAATCCCAAAGAGACGAAGGTCCCAATCGCGGTCCCGACGTTTGGTATTCCGTCGAAGAGTTCGGCAACTACCGGGCTCTGGCACCGCGTGCCGTTGTGGGAAAAGGTTGCAGCGGTAATCGTGTTTCTTCTTTCGATTGGTGGTTGGCTGATCAACGGTCGTCCGGTCGAAGTGAAAAAGAACGCCAGTTCGTTCAAAGTACCTTCGCCTGCGGCATCGGCCCCCGCGCTAGGGGTCGATAGTTGGGGCTCGGAGCTGGCGACCGATTTGGCCGGGGTAGCACGGGGTCGGCAGCTCACGATCTACCGTCCGTCGAGAAAGATGAAGGACTATGTGATCGACTTTCAGGGCGCTATTCAGGAACGGTCCCTGGGCTGGATCGTTCGAGCGTTGGACACGAAGAACTATTACTGCCTTAAGTTAGAGTCAGATCGCAGTGGGTCGGTCAAGTTAGTGCGGTTCGGAGTGATCGATGGCCGGGAAGACTCTCACACTCAGCTGCCGTTGTCGCTACCGCCAACAACTCCGCTTGGGAGTTTCAAAATCCGAGCGGAAGCCAGGGGCCCCAAAATAACCACCTACGTGAATGGGCAAGCGGTGGACGTTTGGGTGGATCAGCGACTGACGTCGGGCGCAGCCGGATTCAGCAATGAACGTGGGGAACGGGCCTTGATCAAGACGGTTCAGGTGTCCTTCTAAGACGGGCACAAACGAGCGAAAAGTTGAGCAAAGGAAAATCGATGAGTAACGAGAATCTGGACGATCGTTGGCTTTGGTTCATTGATGACGCGCCGCTGCAGGCGCTGCTGCGGGCTGAATCGGCGATGCCGTCGATGAAGATGCGGGCGGCCTCTTCCCCGGTGATCGTAAGGGCGGTTTCGCTCCATATGGAAGGGCGGGCTGCCGAGGCGATTTCCGCGTTAAAGACGGCGGTAGAAGGGGGTGATCGCCATCCTGACGTGTATCTCATGCTGGGCCAGTTCCATTTCGAGAGTGAGCAGTGGACGGAGGCGGCCGACACGTATCAGCGGCTGGTGGAACTCGACCGGAAGCATGCAAGCGGGGCATTCAATCTGGGTGGTTGCCAACACCGGCTGCACGCATGGGAAGAGGCCGAAGCCAGTTTTCGGCTGAGTTTAGCGAACCAGCCTAGCCGGGTTGAGGCTCATCTAGGCCTGGGAATTGCGTGCCTGCAGCAGCAGAACGGTAAGGCGGCACTCGAAGCGTTTGACCGGGTGCTGGCGAAGGACAACGGGTCGGAATCGGCTCGATTTGGAAGGGCGGCGGCGCTTCAACTTCTGAAACGGTATGAGGAAGCGCTGGCTGAGTACGACAAAGTTCCGGCTCAGGATGCGCTGCGAATTGACTTGACCAAAAACTGTCTGGCCGTTGCAGCAGCGCAACGGGATGTGGCTGGGCTGAAGCGATACGGGCAGAAACTATTCGATCTTGATAGCGAGTCGGGCCCAGCCCATGAGGCTTTAGCTGTTGTCGCGTTGATGAGGGGTGATTTTAAGACCGCTGTCGACTTCTACGAAGGCGCGATTGCGGCCGGCGTTGAAGGCACCGAGACTTGGGCGGGATTTGGAACCGCGGCGGCTCGAAGTGGAAACGACCAGGTGGCAGAGATGGCCTTACGGCGGGCGCTTGAGTTGCAGCCGAACCACGCTGGTGCCCTGTTTGAGCGGGCTGCGCTGGAAGATCGGCGCGGCACCGCCGCCGATGCGCGGCGGGAGTGGGAGAAGGCAGCGGCGGGTACTCGATCAGAAGCGGCTTACTGGAATTTGGCGTTGGCCGCACAAAGGCAAGGCGATCCGAAGGCGGCCGTTGAGGCGCTGCAGAGGTTGGTCGCCTTGAATCGGCAGCGGCATGATGCTTGGTATCTACTGGGGGAGCTGCTTTCGGAAGATGCACGTCCGGCCGAAGCGGCGAAAGCGTTCGCCGAAGCGCTTCGGATAAAGCCGGATTGGCTCGACGCGCAGTTCAATTTCGGATTGCTGGCTTGGCGGGCGGGCCATTTGGATCGGGCGTGGCAGGCCTTCGAATCGGCTGCGGCTAGACAACCAGAGCGGATGGGGCTCCACGAAGCGATGGGGCAGTTGGCCGTTGAACGGGGTGACGCCAATCGCGCGGCCGATGTGCTGAAGAAACTGGATCGGCGTGGCGGTGCATCGGAAACGTTGAGCTTTAATGTCGCCGTCGCGTTGCAGCGCGCTGGACGGGCCCGCGAGGCCGAGGCGCTCTATCGTCGGACAGTCACGGCGAATCCGTTGTTCGTCGAAGGGCTCGTCAACTTGGGACATGCGCTTGAGGCGCAGGGAGACCGAGACGGGGCCGCCGAGTGCTGGCAGAAAGCGGTGGACTTACGTCCGGAGCTCGCGCTGCCGGCTTAGGGCTAGAGATCGATGTCGCGAGTCGGAGGCGGCTCATCGGCTGTTTCCTTGGCCTTGGCGAGCAGATCGTCGAACCGGCTGGAAAGTGTCGCTTGGTGTCGGCGATGGCCAGCCAAGGCATCGGAAAATCGTTGGTCGCTGGTCGCCTTGCTCTGGTGGAGCTTGGCCACCTCTTCGACCAAATCGAACGTCGCTGCCCGGGATGGGGCCTGGGCGTGTTTTACAACCTTGGCTGAGACCGGATCGACCGTGAGAATGCCCTGACAGCAGGGGCAAGTGATTTCGAACGGTTCCCTCATAAATGTTAGTCTATCGAAGTCTTCAGGTGTTCTCCTGATCAGGCGTGAGAATTCTTTGTCGTGCCCTAACGCTATTCCCTAGGGATGCCGATAGAGTGGTCATGGGGCAGGAGTCGGTAGTCCAGACAATTCGAGCGCAGCAGATGGTCGGGAGAACGAACTGATGCTACGAGGAATCATCGTCAGTCCGGACGGCGAACTAGCTGATCAACTGGTCGATCTGATCTCGCAGGTCGGCCTGATTGCGATTACTCGTACAGTCGACCGGTATCCATCGCCGGAAGACCTGAAGAAAGCGATGCGAGCCCATGGGCCTCAAGTTATTTTCTTGAGCCTAGCTTCGATGGAACGAGCGATCGAGACCGCACAGGTAGCCGAGACCGCCGTTCCCGGCATTCAGATCATCACGATCAACGATGAGACGAACCCACAAG
Organism: Acidobacteriota bacterium; assembly: GCA_025354525.1. Classification (GTDB taxonomy): domain Bacteria; phylum Acidobacteriota; class Terriglobia; order Bryobacterales; family Bryobacteraceae. The sequence continues at coordinate 6,119 of JANXMS010000573.1, read as the reverse complement.
CGCTACTCGACTTGATGCGAGTAGGAATTCGGGAGTTCATCGGTTCTCCGTTTCGGGCACAGGATTTGATTGATTCGCTCTCCCGAGTGAAAGAAAACCTGCAGCGAAAGCCGCTGGCCTCTTTTGAGTCTGAATATATATACTCCTTCTTGCCCGCCAAACCCGGCGTCGGGACTTCCACCATCGCGATGAACGTGTCGGCGGCAGCGTCAAAAATGGAGAATTGCAAAGTCATACTTGTCGATCTGGACCTAAATTCTGGAATGCAGCGTTTCATGATGAAGCTCGATAACGAGTTCTGCATCACCGATGCTGCTGAGAACGCTCTCAAAATGGACGAGGCGTGGTGGCCGAAACTCGTCACCTCCATCGGGGATCTCGATGTCTTGCATTCGGGGCGTTTGAATCCGGGGCACCGGATCGAACCAACCCAGATGCGCCAGTTGGTCGCATTCATGCGCCGCTACTACCGTTTGGTCGCGGTCGATCTGTCGGGCAATATGGAGAAGTATTCCATCGAGATCATGGAGGAGTCGCGCCGGATTTTCTTGGTCACGACCTCGGAACTCACCTCTCTCCACTTGGCCCGCGAACGATTCAACTATCTCAAGACGCTCGACTTGGGCGACCGGATCGAACTGGTACTCAATCGCAGTCACAAACGGGCTGAGATCGACATTAGGCAGATTGAAGACCTTCTCGGCCTCCCTGTGAAAATCGCTCTCCCGAACGACTATCAGGGCGTAAGCAGAGCCGTCACGGCAGGCAAGCCCGTCGACGCCAACTCCGACCTTGGTCGCGAATTTAAGAAACTCGCCAGTAGCCTCGTCGAGCGAGAGCCAGCCCCACCGACCGAAAAGACAAAACAGAAGCATAGCGCATTGAGCGGCATCCTTTCGATCCTCCCGGGTAAAGGTTCCCTCTTCGCGGACAAGAAATCTATCGCTTAGAAGATGAAAGCCAAGCCCCCGCGCAAGGTGCGCGGGGAAGGCATCAAAAGAAGTCGACGCCCATCTCCAGTGTCCACACCGACCACGCCCTGCGAGAGTGCATTCCGCAATTCGACGATCGCTTCCAATCTTCCTGACCACAATCCTAGACCCGGAAGCGGTTGCCGAATCTGCACATTCAGTCCGACCTCGGGAGAGAAGCTCTGCGTCAGGTAGCGATGCGCCGGTAGCGCCGTCGCGTTATCAGTCCGCAGATAGCTGGCAACTATCCGAGTCCCCGCCCTAGGCACCACACCAACAACCCGCATCGCAACCCAGTTTCGCCGAACGCTCCGCAGGAGGCGACGCACATCTCCCGCATTGGCGACCAAAGCCATTTCAGGGGCCAGAGTTCCCGTGTTGCCGGCACCCAACCAAGTACTCCATCCCCGTCCCCATTCCCGGTCTGCCGAAACCATCAATCCTCTCCGTTGATAGCTTCCTATATTCAAAATCGAACTTCGAGAAAACGGATCCGGCAAAACCTCGGAGCGCTCAATCGCCCCGGTGTCCCCCATTACCGTCAAGGCACCATTGGCTACCCGCTCTTCGAAAACTGCGACTTCCACGACGGACTTTGCGCCAATCTTTCGACGAGTAGATACCTCAAGGTTTCCAGTCCGCTGCACATGCGCCCGACCATCCCGTAAAGAGACGCGGGGGAATGCGCTCACCGTACCTACGTCCTGCCCCAACTGGGGTTCGGAAGACCCGCTTTGCGAACGGTAAATTTCTTCCGGGGGGGCGCCGCTCGAATAAGCGACCTGAACTTCGTGGTTCAGGCTTACTTTGTACGTCAATCGAGCGAATGGGCTTACTACGTTAAGCCGATCATAAAACGTGACCGACTCTAGCTGTGCACCGTAAAGCACATCAACCCGATCTCCAAACGCCACTCGGTCAAGGAAAGCTGTAGAGAGTGTATTCACCGGCGGCGCATGGACTCCATTTCCGACGACAAACAGTTGCCGGACGGTCAACAATACCTGCGGGGAGGAACTTGAGGCCATCATCGAATTCTCCGGTACGCGGCTGAACCGAGTGCGAAACGACGCTGCAGGCGTTCCGCCACGCGACGCATATCCCAAATTGCCCGTCACTTGGAGCTCATGATGGCCCAATACCGAAGTTGCTACCGCGAAGGCGGTTCCTAAATCTGGCTGGCTCCCGAAGCCTGCATTGCCACCGTCTCCTGCTTGAACCCGGACCACTCCGCGAGTATCGGAGAAAACACTGGTGGTGCGTCGCCTAGGATCTGAAACCAACCGAAGCACGGGGCGCGAAGACATCGAACTCCGCAGCACCCACTTCCATTCGTCCGTCATTGGATTGGTCGGAGTCGGCGAAGAATAAACCAGTTCTACCGAGCTAATGAGACTAGCCAAGTTGATCGCCAAAAAGCTACGCATGCCCGGCTGAATAAGTATATTCTGACGCACCGCAGGCATGAATGCCGGTAAGCTTACCCGCAGACTGTAGGAATCGGGGGGAAGAAAAGCGAAGCCAAAAGCCCCCTTTTCATTCGTCGTAACCCGCTGAACCAACTTGTCAAAGCGGTTGTAAAGGTACACGGTCGCTCCCAATTGAACCTGTCCCACGCGATCCGAGACGATTCCCAGGATCGTTCCGTGCAACCTCGCTGACTGAGGCTGCGCTTCAACCGGGCACACTCCGAGCGCGGCCCCGTAGAGTAAGCCAATTGCCGCGAAATGACGACGGCCAAAGTTCATGAACGTCCCAGGTCGAATCGTCTAGGTCACCGTAAACTTCGTGACAGGGGACAGGGTTTGGTTCCGGACCTTATCCGTCACCTTAAGCCGCAGTTCATACGCACCGGGCTCCAAAGACTTAAGCGGAAGAACTTTCTCGATGGTCACTTCGGTCGCACTAGTCGAGTTGGTAAGATCTTCAGAAAACTCCAGAATCTTCGCGTTGGAACCGCTCTTAACAATTTCGTATTGCACCGTAGCGTTCGGCTTCCGCGTCTTTTCGTCGGGCTCGAAGTTGTAGAACTTCACATAAATGCCCATTTTTTCGTCCCGGGTGAAGCTCTCTGTCACACGAGGGCGAACCTTCGTTGTTCCAATCACAAACTGCCCGTTTCCAATCGACCGGGTCGGAACTTTTTCAATCAAATCCGCCAGAACAACACTCGACATACCAAACACGTCGTCCTCGAGCCGAGGCACGTTAAGCGCCATCTCGTAGTTGTTCATGTTCCCGCCAAAGACATCTTTAACAACGATGTTGATCCGGTAGGTGCCAGGAGGCAGCGGAATGGACTTTCCGTATACCGACGAGCCCTTCGAGGCCGCTTCCAGCATGTCCGAAGGAACCTCCATCGTGACAACATCCTCAAAAACGTTGATGACGCGTCGCGACATCGACGTGATCCTGGCATAAATGTTTACTGCGGACTTAGCGATCCCATCTTTGTTTTGGAATTGCAGGTCCCGCTTCTCCAGTTGAAGCGTAATGTTCGTTTGCACCGTGCTGGCCGTCATCCGCATGAAGTCCGCCCGCACCCGCATCGGCAACAAGTTGAACTTAACCGTCGAGTTCACCGCCGCCTCAAGATCCTTAAACTTCACGGCCGGAGCTTTCTGCAACTGCGAAAATTGGCGAAGCCGCTCAAACTGATTCATCCGCTGGGGCAACGGCTGCGTTCCAGTACCCAAGCGCGTACCGTCCGTTCGATTAAAACGATCCGCCTTTGACGACATCCCCATCTGCTCCATCATCGTCAAACCGGCATTCGGCACGTACAACAGCGCGTCCTTCTCCGATGGGTCCATCGTCATCCGATATTCACCGGTCATCGTTGGATCGACAAATTCGATCATGATGTCCGAACCAATGTCCTGAATCCATCTATACCGCCACTTTTCAAACGGAAAGGTCGAAGTCGTCCCGCCGCCTTCTTCGAACGGACGCTCATAGGTGCCGCCCGAGGGATGGGATTCAATTTCGTCCGGCGGGCCAAACGTAATGTAGATGCGGCCGCGATCCGTCTTCCACCCCGGAATGCCAGAGGCGTATCGCTCGTTGGTGTAGGCGATTCGGCGATAGTGCTCTTCTTTAAACTCGTTTTCCTGGGAATCGGGCGATGGGTCGCGGCGAAGCCAGAACTGCTCAATGAACTGCTCCCGTTCTTCGTCGGTGGCTAACCGTTTAAATGCGGTGCGTTCCTCGTCCGTAATAATGTACAGGACGTCCTCGGCAAGCCACTTCCGATACGGACCGAGGAGCTCTTTCCTCAGTTTTTCTTCGCGTCGCTTCTTCTCTTTCTCCGACAACGGCTTAGCGACGGTTTCCCGTGCCCCTTCCGCCGGCTTGCCTTTCTTATCGGCGGCATAGCTGGGCACCAGCAGCAGCAACGCCCCGCAGGCGGCAAACGCAACAACGAGATTCCGATGGAGTTTCATACAGCTACCTAGATTCTAAGGACATCATCTCAGGGCGTCAAGGCTCCTGTTCGTAAACACTACTCGCCAACCAGTTCGCGATAGGCACTAGCGTAGTATACCAACGGTGCGCCGTCATCATGTTGGGCCGCGACGACCTCGCCGAGAAACACCAAATGATCGCCCGCTTCCCACACCTGCCGCGTAACGCATTCGAAATGAGCTAACGCTCCTGCCAGCATCGGCGACGGCCCCGCCCCCGCCCCGGTTCGCCAGGCCACGCCCTCGAACCGATCCTGCCCCCGAGTAGCAAATCGCATCGAGAGATCTTTCTGGCTCGCACTCAAAACATTGATCCCAAATTGAGGAGCCCCTTGAAAATGGAGAAGTACGTTTGCCCCTCGATCAATACAAAGAAGAACCATTGGTGGTTCCACAGAAACACTCGTGAACGAGTTGGCCGTAAAGCCCTGCGGCAACCCATCGCTCCCTAAAACGGTGGCAATCGTGATACCGGTGGCGAATCGCGAACAGGCGCGGCGGAAAGCGAGCGGATCAACCATGCTTGACACTACCCTAAACCTAATCTTATCATGGAGTTTCAGTGGCGTGAGGCTCGGGAGACGATTCCATGATTAAGTTAGACATTATTAACGAAGTAGTGAACCGCACGGGCATTACCAAAACCAAGGCGGAAATGGCGGTCGAAACCGTTTTTGAGACGATGAAGTCGGCCTTGGCAGAAGGACAGCGCATCGAACTCCGTGGCTTCGGCATCTTCAACGTGCGCCCGCGCAAAACAGGAATCGGGCGCAACCCTCGGACCGGAGCCGAAGTTGCCATTCCTCCCGGGAAAGCGGTCCGCTTCAAGCCCGGAAAAGAGCTTCAACAATTGCACTAAGGCAGGCCCTGGCCCATGTCGACCGGCCCCGGGAACTTTATTTATCGGCACCCCCCCAGCCGCAGAGAGCGCCTGTGGTTGCATCTCCTCCTCCTGCTGCTCACTCTTCTTACCACTACCATTGTCGGAGCTCGGCTGGCAGCGAATTTTGACCAAAACCTGCCGGCGTTTCAGTTCGATGACGATTTCGATTTTCTCTTCACCATCTGGAAAAACCCGCAGATCCTGGTCGCCGGCCTCCCGTTTTCGATCACTTTGCTCAGCATCTTACTCGCTCACGAGTTTGGCCACTATTTCACCTGCGTTTTCCATTCAGTCGATGCCTCCCTGCCTTACTTCCTCCCCGCGCCAACATTAATTGGGACTTTCGGAGCGTTCATCAGAATACGCGCTCCGATATTCTCCCGACGGGACCTGTTTGACGTCGGTGTCGCCGGTCCGCTGGCCGGTTTCGTGTTTCTCGTACCCGCCCTCGGCATCGGTCTAGCCTACAGCAAGATCCTCCCGGGGATCGCCACCCAAGGGGAACTCACTTTCGGCACTCCCCCCTTGCTTTGGCTAGCCCTTCAAGCCGTCTTCCCTGGCGTCCCGACATCCGATATCTATCTCCACCCCGTGGCTCGCGCGGCTTGGATCGGCATCTTTGCGACCGCGCTCAATCTGCTCCCCATCGGACAATTGGACGGCGGGCATATCCTCTACACCTTTGTGGGACCGCTTCACCGCCGACTCTCCCAAGGGTTTGCCCTAGCGCTCATCCCGCTCGGATATGTTTTCTGGACCGGCTGGATCTTCTGGGCCGCCTTCTTTTTTCTTACGGGTCTC
>JANXMS010000537.1 GCA_025354525.1 Acidobacteriota bacterium | reverse complement strand
CCGCCAGGTGCGGTGGCGGAGCAACTTGCGACCTCATTCGGGAGACCTAGAGCGATACCCGCCTTAATGGAGGCGTTTTGGAAACCCGAACTACCGGCCCCGTATTGGGCGGACGGCAAACTGCGTTTGTCCCAGCTCAGGGCCCCGTCAATGCCTGCGCTTGTCGTCGATCTCGCCGAGGCTCTCTCCCCCTTCCTCTCTCCCGACATTGCTCCGGATCTCTTCAGACGTCGCGGATTTGCCCTATGTTAAGTCAAGACTCGCTATAATGCGACCCACAGCCGGGATACTCTTCAGGGGGCTTTCGGTCCCAACTTAACCTTACCGACACGAGGTGGTGGTTGTTTAGCAGAAGTAAAGAAGACGAAGGGTGCCCAATAGTAGGGTTTGGCATAGGGCCCCGTGGAACGCAGCAGTTCTAGCTTGGCGTCCCGCAACGCTTCGACCGGCGGGCGGCCGGCGGCTAAGCGTCGATAGAAGTCGCTCATCAGGCGAGAGGTGCTCCGGTCGTTGACGTCCCAAAGGCCGGCGACCACGTTCTGCGCGCCTGCTTCGAGGAAGGCCCACGTGAGACCGACCAAGCCTTCTCCGCTGTAGTTACGAGCTCCTGCGCTGCGGCACGCCGAGAGCGTCACCAGTTCCGCGCGCCAAGGCATTTGACGAATATCGGCGGCCGAGACCGAGGAACCATCATCGCGACGGGTTAGCAGCAGGGCGGAGTGGAGGGGGTCGACCGGGTCGGTGACGGCGTGCACGGCAAAGTGAGCATAGCGGTAGGTGGCAATCGGCTGGTCGAGAAGCTTCAGACGGCTACAAGCAGAGCCTTCAAGCCGTGTCATCGATAACGGGGCTAAGGCTGCCGCGACAGCGGTTAGCTCTTCGCGGGCGTAGGGAAGCGGTTGATAGGGCTCTGGCATCGTCTCCGGGGCTCCAACCAGGAGAGCGTTTGAGCCACTGAAACGCTTCCGTTCGGACAGCAACAAACTTAGCGAAGGGGTCAACGAGATGGTCGCGTCTTCGAGCCAGTAGCGGTCGGGGTGATGAGGTGAGGCGAGCGTCTCAAAATTGAGCGTATGGAGAGGGCCATCCGGGACCAGATGGACCCGGGTGCCCGGGGGAAGGGCGGCGGCGGCCGGGCGAAGCAAAAGCTCAGTTAACTTGCGGCGGGCCGGCGCTTCACTCAAACGCGGATCGCGCAGGCCGGCGATGAACTGGCGGTATTCGTCCAGCAGAGGCGCGAGCGTCTTCAAGCCCGGCAGTGAAAACGATTCGACCGCCGCTGGAGTGATGGACCAAAGCCACGAACGCTCCCGGCTGACCGAGTAAAAGAGAATGACGTGACCGCTGGCGGCGGAAAGCTTCTGCAAGGCGGAGGCGCGGACGGCGGCACCGCCAAGCAGCCGCCCGCGAACGGCGGCGGCCGTCTCCAGCGCGTGGACGGTTTCCCCGCGCTGCATCAGGAAATCAACATACTCAGCGTACAGATCGGCAACGTTGGCACCGTAGGAGAGGCGGGAGTCATCAAGTTGTAGCTGGGAGCGGGTCGCGTCGCCGAGTTCGAGTAAGTCGCGGTATTTTTGGGCAGCGAGGTCGGAGCGGTTCGAACTGGCGAGGAGCCGAGCCCAGCGGCCCAGCGCTTCCTGGCGATCAGCGGGGGAGTTGGCCGGATCGGCGGCGATGGCGGCGAAGCCGGTTTCCGAGGCGGTGAGCCGAGCGCGAGTGAGGGCGATGGAGGTATCGAGAGCGCGGTCGCTGGGGTCGGCGAGTCTTGTGGCTTGGGCAAGGAATGGCTCGGCTTTGGCGAATTCTCCTTGCTCGAGATAGGCTTTGGCGACGTTGTGAGCCCAAGTCGGAGTAAAGGCGGTTCCGAGAGTTTGGGAGAGTTCGAGGGCCCGCCGGAAGCTCTCGGTGGCGGCGGGGAAATCCCCGCGTTGGAAATGGATGGAGCCCGCTTGGCCGATCCACACCATGGCGTCGTGTTGCTGTCCGGCCCCAAGCGCGAGGGGTTCGGCGCGCAGCAGCAAGGCGAGGGCGCGGTCGGGATCGCCAAGAGCGCGGTAGCAGAGGGCTAGGTTGCCCAGCGCTTTCTCTTCATTGCCGGGGGTCTGCGAGAGGCGGCGGACGCGTTCGAACCAGGAGATGGCCTCTTCATAGCGGTGGGCGTTGAGCGCGACGAATCCTAGGTTGCCGCTCGCGTGTAGTTCGACGACGGGGAGGCGCTGTTGTTCGGCGTAGGCGAGGGCGCGACGCGCGGCGGCTTCGGCAGCGGGGTAATCCCCGCTGCGGGTGAGGGCGATTGCAAGTCGCAGATCAACTGCCGTCAGGAGAGGTGCCGAGGTACCGGCCCGGGTGCGGGCGGATCGGAGCAAGGTGAGCGCGGCTGCAGTGTCCCCGCGAAGACGAGCGGCGTTGCCTAGGTGCATCAGACGCTGGACCTCAAGAGCGGCCTCTGAGAACGGCGCTTGCGGCAGAAGGGCTTCGGCGGCGGCTCGATTGCCTTGGCCAAGGAGCACTTCGGCGCGCAACAGCACAAACTTTGGATCGCGCGGGGCGCGGTCGAGGACCGCGAGAGCTTCGGTCCAGCGGCTCTGCTGCGACTGGCGTTCTGCCTGCTGATAGAGCGTCTCAGCGTCTGGCTGGCGACACCCGACTAGAAGCCACAGCAGGAGAACAAAACGGCGCATTATGGCCAGCCGACTCCGTTGGCCCCGCTGCCGCCAATCTCGATGCCGCCCTCCTCCGGGCAGCCGAGTTCGATCCGGATCATACTGAGGCGGCGTGACGACGGCGTGACGAAGAGCTCCGCCAGATAGATTTTGCCGAAATTGGGGATCGTGATTTCGGACGGCTTGACGAGGGAAAAGCCCCGGACATCATTCCGATAGTTGGCTGTATTCTTCGCCGTTTCCTCTGTCAGTTGACTCCACTGAGGAAACCGGTTGAAATAAGCGGCGTTGGGAGTGGCGGGTACCGCCTCGCCGGCGATGCGGAGGTTGTCAAAACCGGCCTGGACGTAGATGGAAGCCTCGCCACCCGAAAAGGAGATGGAGGTGCTGACGGAGGCGAAGATCTTGTCCGCAGTCACCATTCCCATAACGCTGAGCCCGGCGATTTCGATAGTCGACCGACTGACGTAAGGGCCTCGGCCATCGCGATCGGCCTTGCTCTGGCCTCCGCTGACGGAAGCCGTGGCGCGGCGGAAGCCGACGAGGCTACGATAGTCGAAATCGTCCACGCGAGCGGTGCCGAACCCACCCGTAAGCGGGAGCGTCGCCATCGCCTGGACCGGGATAACGTCTTCAAAAGGGAGGGTGAAGCGGCCGGTGAGGGCGTAGGCTTCGGCGTGAAAGAGAAATCGTTCCATAGCTTAGAGTTGTAAGTTGAAAGTAAGTTCCGCAAGGGCGGTACCATCGCTGTCGGAGATGGTGAGTTTGTAGAGCCCGGAGGTGAGGCTGGCTCAATCCAGGAGGACGAAGAGGGGCTGGCCGTCGATGCGAATTTAATGCGAGGTCCGTCGCGCGTTCCAGACCAGGTCGAAGTAGAGAGCGAAGCGCCGCATCGAAGGCGGAACGGAGACGGCGTTGGGCTCGCCTCGGGAGACCGTCTGGAGGGCGTAGGCTTCGGCGTGAAAGAGAAATTGTTCCATGGGTTAGAGTTGTAGGTCGAAAGTAAGATCCGCCAGGGCGGTACCATCGCTGTCGGAGATGGTGAGTTTGTAGAGTCCGGAGGTGAGGCTGGCTCGATCCAGTAGGACGAAGAGGGGCTGACCGGCGGCCGGCGCGGGGACCGAGAGGGTCGACCGGGACGGCCCGTCGATGCGGATTTGATACGAGGCTGGCCGAGCGTCCCAGACCAAGTCGAAGTAGAGAGCGAAGCGCCGCATCGAAGGCGGAACGGAGACGGCGTTGGGCTCGCCTCGGGAGACCGTCCGGAGGGCGTAGGAGGCCATTGCCTCGGGACCGCCAGCGGTGGGGCGAGCGAATTGCTGCCAACCGAGCAGCGCGGCAACGACCCATCCAGCGGCGGTAGCGACGGGCCACCAGCGGAGGCGAGCGGCAGGCTTCAATCCTTCAAGAGCTCGACAGTTGACGGCGAGAGAGCGCAATGTCTCCAGTTCGGCGGCGCAGAGGGGGCAGGCAAAGAAATGCAGTTCAAACGCTTCGGCTTCGTCGGCCGACATATCGCGTAGCTCAAAACGCTCGGCGGCGTGAACGCGCTCGGCGTGCTCGTGATCCATTAGCATTTTCCCTTTCTGTGACGGTAGTGCTTCATTCGTTTCAACCTTAGAGTAATAAAGACAACAAGCTGACGGCGGCGGAGCGGGAGCGGGAGAGGGCGGATTTGAAGCGGAGCTTGGCGCGGTGGAGGAGAACGCGGAGGTATTCGCCGTCGACCCCGAGTTCGGCGCAGAGTTCCTCGCGGTCGGCTTCGTCAAGAAAGAGGCGCTGGAGGATACGGCGGTCTTTGTCCGGCAGTTCGGCGAGGATCTGGCGGACGGCGGCTTGGCGCTGTTGATTGACGAGGGAGGAGTCGAAATCGATACGGACGTCAGGCAGGTCTGGGAACTCGGATTCGGTGGTGGAGTGTTTGCGTTGGCTGCGGAAGGCTTCAAGGAGGACGTTCTTCGAAACGGCGTGGACGAAGGCTGGGAGGCGTTCGATTTCGGTGCCGCGGCGGACGTGGAGGATGACGCGGAGGAGGGTCTCCTGACAAACGTCGTCGATCATCTGTCGGGACCGGAGACGGAAGCGGAGGCGGAGCTGCAGCACGCTTGTGAAGTGCGTGACGAAGTGCCTTTCAGTCTCTGGCTCCTGCTGTTTGAGGCGGGCCAGGTAGTCTAGATTAAAAGACGATTGCTCCACAGGGGTACCGAGTGGAACCATAGTACCAGCAGCCCGGGGAGGCGTGGGGCGCAAAGTTAACGGAGTGAGCCGGACTGGTGAAGCCGGGCGACCATGGACGCTCGGGTGGTCACACCGAGTTTGGAGAAGGTACGGCGCAGGTGGGTGCATACGGTCCAATTGGAGATGTTGAGCTGGTGAGCGACGAGTTTGTTGGGGAGCCCGGAGGCGATGAGGCGGGCGACTTCGAGTTCGCGGGGGCTGAGGGGGTCTTCCGGATGGGGTGCCGACGTGGGGTGGAAGAGGAGTTCGTAGCGGCCCTCGGGTTGGCTCCAGGTGGCGACAGTTTGGGGTTGCATGACAGGAAGTGTCAGCTAGGGCGGCGCCGTTTCATCAATTCGACTAATTTTGGGTGCGAACGGGCAGATTGAGGAGGGATGTGGAAATACCGTCGATGGAGACGGCGAGGGGGAGAGAGCCGGAGGGCAGTGTGCTCTGGAGGATGAACTGGAACTGGAGGGCTCCGCCGAGGGGATTCATCGAGATGACGCGGTGTTCGACGCCATTGACGGAGAGGGTGATCTTCGGAGTAGCGGCGGCATTGGTGAGGCTTTCCGGAAGGCCGGAGACGAGGACGGTAAGGATTTCCCCGGGGCGGGCCGGACGGGCTTCGGTGATGACTTGATTGAAGCCAGCGATCACGGAAGAGATGAGGGCGGGGGGAGGGAGGACTTGGACGCCGATCGGAAGCCCTGCTTCCCCGGCGACAGTGACGCGGAGGGCGACTGGCCCGACGGACAGGTTGCTGGGCACGGTAAATGTGACTAGTCCGTTTTCGACGCTGGTGACCGGGGCTGCTTGGCCGTTAAGGGTAACGGTGACGGCACCGCCGAGGTTGACCGAGTTGAGTTGGAGCTGAGCCGGGGTACCGGGGACGAGGCCGTTAACGCCGAACGGCAGGTTCGCTTGGATGGTTCGCGCGGAGGTGGCGCTGATTTGAAGGGCACCGGATTGAGAGAGCAGGCGGAGCCCATTGGCGACGGTAACGGTGGCGGTGGCACCGGCGGCGGCGGGGCTGACCCAGACATTGGCCATGATGCGGTTTCCGGATATGACCCAGGAGCGGCGGACCTGAATATCGCTGGTATTGAAGCCGGCGAGGACGGCACCATCGACAAAACCGGCGGGTTCGGTGGTGGTGATATCGACGAGCGATTCGGTGCCAGCGGGGAGGGTGGCGGGGCTGACGGTGAGGTTGAGAGGCCGAGCGGCATCGAAGAAGTTTTCGTAGGTGAAGGCGAAGGGAGGCTGGACGAAGAGGGAGCTTTGGCCATCGGAATTGAAGGCGGCGACGGAGGCCCTTTGGCCGTTGGCGGCGGGTGGGAGGGTGGCGATGAGGCGGCCTTGTTCGTCGACTCCGCGGGTGGTTCCGACGGCACCGTCAAAGTAGATGCGGGTATCAGCCGCGAGGTTTTGTCCGACGACGAGGACGGAAGCTCCATCTGGCCGGACGGTGACGGATTCAATTTGCGGGGCGGAGCGATCGGAAAGACGGAGGGCGTTGGGGAGGACGTACAGATCGTTGCCGCGGGAGAAGATGAGATGGCCGGGGCCTTCTTGGGAGAACTGGCCGAACTGGAACGTCACCTCTATATAGGATGCCGGAGCAGAGGGGTAGGGTCGGATGGCACCATTGGGGACGGTGGCGAAGCCGCCGAGAGTGGCGATTTGGAGGCCAGCGGCGGGCTGACTATTCTGAACGAGGCCTACGCCAGCGGCGGCCATGAAGTTGCGCGGACCGCCCGCGAAGTACAGTTGGGCCGGTTTGACGGCGTTCTGGGCGGGGAAGCTGAAGGTCTGGACGCTATGGATGCCGGGGGTGGTGCGGCGGGTGACCGAGAAATTGACACCATCGGAGGAGGCACCGGCGACGACGGTGCGGGTGACGAAAGGGGCGCGGGAAGCGGGGAAGAAGAGCGTGTCGAAGTTGGCGCCGAAATCGAAGGGGCGACCGCGGTCGTCAACCGGGGGGATGATGTTGCCCGGGGTGGGCTCGCCTTGGAGTGCGGAGGGGAGAGGATGGGCGTAAACGTAGTACTCACCAGGAGGGAGGCCTTCGATCTTATAGGTCCCGTCCGGATTGGTCAGCGTGCTGACGGCGGCACCGCGAGGAGCGATTGCGACGACCGAGGCCATCGCGACACCCTCGTTCCCAATTGTGACGCGACCGGTGATGGTGCCGAGGAGTTGGCGAAACATCGGAGTGGGGTAGAGGACGGAGATGCCGGCGGCGTCATCCGGGGTGATGGGGCGGATCTTCGTAGTACCGCGGGTGATCTCCGTGGCCATGGCCCCTGAGGCGAAGGAGTGTTGGAGGCCGAGAGCGTGGCCGAACTCGTGGACGGCGGTGAGGAAGAACTGCTCGCTCCAACTGGGGCGGGAGGCAAGATCGCGGTTGAGGACGATCTGGGAGCGCTGAATGGGGACGAAGCTTGCACCGGGGAGCAGGTCGCCGCGCACGGTGACGCTGCCGTAGCCGTTGACTCCAGGGGGTAGGTCTTCAAAGACGACGTCGATGCCGGGGGTTGCGGGGGTCGGCTGGGAGGGATTAAAGAAGCCGCCGAAGCGAATGCGGAGTTCGGAAGTTTCGACCTCGCTCCAGACGCGAGCGGCGGAACGGAGTTGGCTGACGAAGGCGGCAAGGGAATCGCCGGACGCCAAATTGGCCGGTCCGTTGTCGGCGATTTGGAAGGTAACCGTTTTATCGGTCAAGACGTTGAGATCAAATTTATCAACGATTGCGTTAAACGGCGCATTGCGACCGGCGAAGCGGACGAAGTGGTAGTAGCCGGAGGCCAAACTGGTACCAAGGAGGAGGGCGGCGAGGGTGCGGCGGAGGGTCAACGGCTTTTCCCCAACGCGCTGGAGACGCGGGATTTGAACTCCGTTAGCCCCATCCTCATACCGTCATCCGAGGTCGGACGCCCAGCAGCGGTGACGAGGCTGGCGGCGAGGGGACCGCGATTGAGCGTGACAGAACCGGCGGCGTCGCGTTCCAACTGAAAGACTCCTTGGGAGAGGCCGATGACGTGGGTTAAGCCACCAGGCGAGGTCCACAGAAAGAGGATCAACTCATCGCCGACAGGAAGGACGGGTGCCCCGGCCACAGTTTGTTGGAGGCGACCGATCTGCCCACCGGGAACGACGATGTCGGCGACGATTCCGAGGCTGCCTTTCCAGGTTTCGAGGATCGCGATACGGTGGTGGGTATAGACCAAGGCTCCATTGTGTCGTCCGGTGGCAGCGCCGATTTTAGCGCGGACGATGGCGGTAGACTTGGCGACCATTTCCTCAAAAGACAGCTTCTGGAGGGTAGCACCGGGAAGGGCTACGGCCAGGAGCGCGAACGTGATGAAGAGTCGGGTCACTGCCCTGTTTGATGCATGCCGGGTGCCATCCGGATATCGTTTTGTTTTCATCCAGTTAAAGAGAACGCCGCAATTCTACTGGGTTTCTTGGACACAGGTGGTGGGTTTATTGGACAACGAGCAAGGGGACCGGGACGGCGTGGCGGACTCGTTCGATGGTTTCGCCGTAGATAAGGTCGCCGAGCTTGCCGTGTCCATGGGAGGCCATGACGATGAGGTCGACCTGATACTGGCGGGCGGCGCGGATGATTTCGTCGGATGCTCGATTGGAGTGATAGATTAACAATTGAGACTCAATCGACTCATTTTTAAGCGCTTTGACGACGCTCGTAAGATAGTTTCGACCGGCTTCGACTTCGGCGGTGGAGGAGAGGGAGCCATAGACGCGGCTGGTGGCTCCGTCTTCGACGTGGACCAGGAGGAGGCGAGCGCCGTGCTGCCGGGCGAAGGCTGCGGCGTGGCGGAGGGCGATAGAATCCTTGACGGAGTGGTCGAGCGGAACGAGGATCCGCTCATAGCGCGGCAGGTCGAGAGGCGTCAGGGGGCCAAGCGGCATGGCGGGACGGACGACGGGGACCCGGGCACCCAGCCAAGGCTCGATGACTAGATAAAACAGCAGGGCCGCAAGGATCAAAACAGGAATTAGCAAATATCTGTTTAGATAGCGACTTACGAGCCAACAGTTCAAGCAAATTATCAGAGCGGAAACGACGAGGGCGAGGGCCTTCAGCCAGAGAGGACTCACGAACTCTCCCATGCGCTGCCGGTCACTGGTGAAGCGAATTAGGGGGACGACGGCGAACGGCAGTTGGAGGGAGAGGACGACTTGGCTGAAGATGAGGAGTTGGTAGACTTGACCTTCTCCGGCGATCAGAATTGTCAGGACGGCCGGGATGAGGGCGAGGCCGCGGGTGAGGGCTCGGCGCATCCAGGGCTGCATGCGAACGTTGAGGAAACCTTCCATAACTACCTGACCTGCAAGGGTTCCGGTGAGGGTGGAGGACTGGCCGGCGAGAAGGAGCGCTACGCCGAAAAGGATACTGGCGGCGGCGGTTCCGAGGAAGGGGGCGAGAAGGACGTGGGCCTGTTGGATCTCGGTGACGATGATCTGTCGCTTGAAGAAGACGGCGGCGGCCAGGACGAGGATGGCGACGTTGATGAAGAGCGCCGCATTGAGGGCGATGATGGAATCAAAGAAGTTATAGCGGCACGCTTGTCGCTTTGCGGCGACGGAGTCACCGATTTCGCGGGTCTGGACGAGGGCTGAGTGGAGGTAGAGATTGTGGGGCATGACGGTAGCCCCGAGGATGCCGACAGCGACATAGAGGCTTTCGGGAGTTAGGATTGGATTTAGGCCGCTTAACACCTCTGAAAACAATGGTTTAGCTAGCCATAGTTCAACTAAAAAACAGACGCCGACGATGCCAATGATCCAACGGATGATGGACTCGAAGCGTTTGACGCCAAGTTGTAGTAAAAAGAGAATAAAGAACGTATCCACGGCGGTGAAGAGGACGCCCCAGAGGAGGGGGATGCGAAAGAGGAGCTGGAGGGCGATGGCGGCACCGAGGATCTCGGCGAGGTCACAGGCGGCGATGGCGATTTCGCAAAGGAGCCAGAGAGCTCCGGCGATGGGCCGGGGATAGGCGTCTCGGCAGGCTTGAGCGAGGTCTCGACGGGTGACGATGCCGAGCCGGGCTGATAGGGTCTGGAGCAGGATCGCCATGAGGTTGGACAGGACGAGGACCCAGAGGAGTTGGTAGCCGAAGCGGGCTCCGCCTTCGAGATCGGTGGCCCAATTACCGGGGTCCATGTAGCCGACGCTGACAAGATAAGCGGGTCCGCCGAACGCGAGGAGGCGCTTCCAGGGGGATCCGACGGCGGTGGGGACGGAGCCATGGATCTCTTCGAGTGATCGGGTTGCTGGGGTAAACATCGATTCCCTAGATTGACTTAACTATAGTTAATTATATTCTGAATGGGATTGCAAGTGAATCCGGATTTTTGGCTTGTGGTACAGCACAAGCGAGGGTTGAAAACGGGTTGGTAGCTGGAGCGTTTTGCGGACGCACGGATCCGGGTAAATGTTCGATCTTCAAAGCTTGGCGAACGGTTCGAAGACGGCGCAGCTCTACGGAACGAAGCCGGAGCCGGGAGTTGGACAGTGGGGCGACTTTCGATTCGAAAGCCAGTTTCCGAGAGGGCGTTGCTGGTCGAGACGGCCATGACCTTTTTGGGCAGGCCGGTCGAGACACTTCGGGCGATCCGGGTAAGGGTTCGATCTTCAAAGATCGGCGAACGGTTCGAAGTTGGCGGATTTTTTTTGGAACGAAGCCGGAACGCTGAGGGGCCGGTGCGGCGAATTTCGATTCGAAGCCAATTTTCGAGAGGGCGTTGTTGGCCGAGACACTTCGGGCGATCCGGGTAAGTGTTCGATCTTCAAAGATCGGCAAACAGTTCGAAGTTGGCGGGTTTTTTGGGTACGAAGCCGGAACGCTGAGGAACCGCTGCGGCGAATTTCGATTTCGAAGCCAATTTCCGAGAGGTCGTTGCTGGCCGAGACATTTCGGGCGATCCGGGTAAGCTTTCCATTTTCAAAGATCGGCGAACGGTTCGAAGTCGGCGGGGTTCTACGGAACGAAGCCGATTCAGCAGCGGCTATTGTGGGCCGGAGCGCTGAGCGGACCGGTGGGGACGAATTTCGATTCGAAGCCAAATTCCGGGAGGTCAGTTGCGGCGGAGGCCGCCATGGCTTTTTCGACGACCGTCACCGGGATTGGTGTGGGCAGATTTCGCCGAAGCTGCTGAGTTTGCTGGAGTGCTTTTAGGGCTTGTCGATAGTTCCGTTCGTTGGCACCGGTGTATCGTTCTCGCCATCGGCTGCATAGAGAAAAACACCCCATCCATTGGGACGCCAGCCACCGGTCGAACGGGCGGCGTGAACCCACTCTCCCGCGCCGCCTCCGCGATGCCTATCTTCCGCTCCGTCATGAAAAACGGGCCGTTGTCCAAAGATTCCGACAACGGGCACTTCTTCTCAGGAACATGAAGGCCGAGAGCAGCAACTCTTGTTCGCCGTCAGAAACGGGCAGGGCATGAGCGCGCCGACGCTAACCAACGAGAAAAAGGCCGAGGCCACGAATTGTGCCAAGAAACTACGCATCATCGCGGAATTCATCTCGACATGCCACTATTCAACCAACTTCGCCAACTCCGCTTCCAGATGTGCAATCCCCTTGCACAGCATCTCCCGATGTCGACTATGCCGCGCCGCCCCCAAATCCCTCCACGCCGCCTTCAACGCCAACTCCAAACTCGCCCGCTTCCTCTCCCGCTCGCTCGGCGGTGGTGCTGGCTTCTGCCGCTCCGCCCGCTCGGCCTGCTGCGATTCCACGTCCTTGCTCTCCCATCCTCTTGACATAGTTATTGTTGAACCCTCACGACCCGAAATCCAATCACCGGCAGTTTCGCCCCCGGTTCATCGGCAAATCGCCACGCCACCGAAATGTTCATCCCCTGCGTATCATAGTTTCCACCGCGCACCATTCGCATCGTCCCCGTCTTAGGGCCCTGCGGATCCACCGCCGGCGAGGACGCGTAGTACTCAGCATCCAACCAATCTGACGTCCACTCCGACACATTTCCCAACATATCGTAAAGCCCAAACGCATTCCCAATTCGTGTCGCCACCTCTTGCGGCTTTTGCCCACTATTCTGCTGCACCCAAGCGATATCATCCAAATTTCGCGGCCGATCCTCCGTCGAGCCTGCCCGCGCTGCATACTCCCATTCCGCCTCCGTCGGCAACCGATACCGAAACCCATCCTTCGCCGCATGCAACTTCGCCAAAAACCCTTGCGCCTCGTTCCACGAAACCTTCGCTTTCGGCAAGTTCGACCCCACCGCCTTCCCTGTCATCACCGCGTTCCATTGCTTCTCCGACACTTCCGTCCGGCCAATCTGAAATGCCTTACTGATCCTCACGATGTGCCTTGGCCTCTGATCCTGCGTCTCCGTGTCAGCGCCCATATAAAACTGCCCCGCCGGAATTAACGCAAAATCCATCGGCCACCCATCCACGACCAGCGCCAAAGAAGTCGCCGCCGTCGGTGCCGTCGTTAACGGAGCGGCCAGCGAAGCCTGCACCTCTGCCTGTTGCGCTGCCGGTGGCGGCGTCCACGCCACAGCCCCCGACTGCGGCGTATCAATCCCCTCGGTCACCCGGTCCCGCGCCCGGCCTACAAACCAAAAAATGATCCCCATCGCCACCAACGCAATCGGCAGCAGAATCGCCGCCTTCTTCATTACGCTCGCCGAATCCCCCGGCGCTGCCGCCGTCGTAGACCCCAAAGCCTCCACAAAATCGATACATCGCGGGAACCGCTCAAACGGCTGCTTCGCCGTCGCCCGCTCAATCGCCGCCTGCATAATCGGCGACACTTTCGGATTAAACGTCGACGCCGGCGTCGGTTGATCGTGAATGATCTTATAGGACAACGCAATCCACGAATCAGCCTGAAACGGCATCTCGCCCGTATACAACTGGTACGCCACCACCCCTAACGAAAACTGATCTGCCCGTCCATCCACCGCCTCTCCTCGTATCTG
Source organism: Acidobacteriota bacterium (assembly GCA_025354525.1). Classification (GTDB taxonomy): domain Bacteria; phylum Acidobacteriota; class Terriglobia; order Bryobacterales; family Bryobacteraceae. Next base: position 9,960 of record JANXMS010000537.1, on the reverse strand, counting down.
CTCCGGTGCCATATAACCCAACGTCCCCACCGTCGTCCCCGGCCCCGCCATTGTCTCCGTCGCCCCCGCCGCCATCCGACGCGCAATCCCAAAATCGGTGATCTTCACGTTCCCCAACTCATCCAGCAGCATGTTGCCCGGCTTCACATCCCGGTGCACAATCCCCTGCGCATGAGCTTCGTCTAACGCCAGCGCCGCCTGGCGCAATAGGTTCCCAATTCTCACCACGTCCTGCCGCTCCCCCGCCATGATCATCGCCTCTAACATCGCCCCCCGTACATACTCCATTACGATATAAGCCCGATCCTCAATCCGAAAGAAGTCGTACACGGCCACAATATTTGGATGCCGTAACTGCGCCGCCGCCCTCGCCTCTCGCGACAAACGCTCCTCCAAGCTCGCCCGCTCCGATTCGTTCACCCCCTCCAGACGCACGCTCTTTATCGCCACTTCCCGGTCCAGCGTCGGGTCGTAAGCTCGATAAACCACCCCCATCCCGCCCCTTCCCAACTCGCCGCGAACTTCGTACCGTCCGAGTAACTCCATCCCACTAGGATATCGCGTGCGCTATCATGCCGAAATGCCCCGTCCCCTCACTCGTCCTTGGTCCGAAGTCGAACGCATCCTCGCCTCCGGCGACGTCCAAGGCAAACTCGCCAAAAACGACCTGCCTACCCCCGCCCTCTGCGTCGATCTCGACGGCCTCACCGCCAACATCAACAAAATGGCCGCCTTTGCAAAATCCAAAGGCCGTGCCCTCCGACCCCACGGCAAATCTCACAAATGCGGCGAAATCGCCCGCCGCTGCATCGCCGCCGGAGCCGTCGGTGCCTGCGCCGCTAAAATCAGCGAAGCCGAAATTTTCGCCGCCCTCGGCGTCGAAAGCATCCTCGTCACCACCGCCATGGTCGGCCGTTATCGCATCGAACGCGCCGTCAAACTCGCCGCCCTCATCCCCGAACTCATCCTCGTCGTTGAAGATGCCCAGAACGCAACCGACCTCAACGACGCCGCCCAAGCCGCTAAACTTACCCTCTCTGTCGCCCTCGATCTCAACGTCTCCTACCGCACCGGCGTCGCCACCGGAGCCCCCGCCATCGCCCTCGCCGAACACATCGCCCAACTCCCCCATCTCTCTCTCAAAGGCATCCAGGCCTACGCCGGCCACGCCTCCCATGTCGTTGGCTTCGATGCCCGCATTGCCGTCAATCACGAAGCCATGCTCCCCGCTGTCGAAACCCGCCGCGCCCTCGAAGCCAAAGGCATCCCCTGCCCCTGGCTCTCCGGAGCCTCCACCGGCACCTACAACATCGACTCCGAAATCGACGGCATCACCGAACTCCAACCCGGCTCTTATCTCTTCATGGACCTCGATTACAACCGCATCGGCGGAACCTCCAGCACCGTCTACGACGATTTCGCCAACTCCCTCACGGTCCTAACCACCGTCAACTCCAAACCCAACCCCCACTCGGCCATCCTCGACGCCGGCATCAAAGCCTCCGCCACCGATCGCCCTTTCCCCCCCATCGTCAAAGGCATCAGTGGCACCGCATACTCCTTCTCCGGCGATGAACACGGCTCGCTCGCCCTTGAAGGGGAAGGCCGCGCCATTCAACTCGGCGACCGTCTCGAACTCGTCATCGCCCACTGCGACCCCACCGTCAATCTCTACGACCGCATCTTTGTCACCCGTGGCGAGCAGGTCGAAGCCGTCTGGACCATCGACGCTCGCGGCAAGATCGAATAGACCCGATCAACGATTCTGGTTTTCGATCCTGGAGATTCCGTCATGGACCGCTTTTTATTGGTCCTGGCTCTCGGCCGTCCCCTATTCGCCCAGCCAAGCTCCCTGACCGGCGTCATCCGCGGTAGCCAAAACGGCGTGGTCGCCGGAGCCGTCATCGCATTGACCAACGTGGATACTTCCACCCCTCGCAAGACCCTGTCCAGCTCCACAGGAGACTACGTCTTTAGCCAGATCCCCCCCGGCAAGCTCATGGTCGAGGTAGTCCAACAGGATTTCTTCCAAGCCCTCACCGAGTTTAAGGATCAGAAAACAAATACCACCTGGGCCCAGGCCGCCGGCGTCCTCCGCGATCGTTTTGAATCCGGCCTCACTCCCGCCGTCCCGATCCTTGAAAACATGTTCCCCGGTGCAGCCAACCGCACCTTCCCCGGCTCCGATCTCGACGCCCTCAACGACATGGACCGCTAACGCCTCCCCAACGGCTCCTGCCTCTCCGTCACCGGTTGCAACACGTTCTTCGCCCTCCAAAACGCCGGCATGCGCGCCTGGGTCAACGCCGCCAACGCCAGCTACCATGGCGGCCAACTCGTCCTCCGCCGCCCCGTCACCAGTGGCTGGGGCTTCGATTTCAACTACACCCTCTCTCACTCGCTCGACATCGTTTCCGCCGCCGAATCCGGAGCCGGCAACAGTGGTGCCCTTATCCAGAATAGTTTCAACCCCAAGGCCTCCTACGCCTCTTCGGACTTCGACATTCGCCACAACATCACGACGAACATGGTCGTCGAACTCCCCTTCGGCAAAGGCAAATTGTTTCTGAACTCCGGCCTCGGCTGGGTCAATCAGTTCATCGGCGGCTGGCAGGTCACCGCGCTCAGCCGTTACCGCACCGGCCTCCCCCTGAATATCTCCACCGACGGCATCTACCCCACTAACTACCTCTCCAGCTCCATCGCCATCCTGGAACCCGCTGCCGATTTCAGCCCGAGCATCTTCCTCCGCGGCGCTCCGCTGTTCAACACCGACATGTCTCTCGGTAAATACTTTCAATTGCCGTTTGAAGGTCACCGCATCCAGGTCCGCGCCGAAGCGTTCAACGCGTTCAATAATGTGAACTGGGTGATCCGATCCGAACCCTGGCCAACTGCGGCCCCCGCGTCATCCAATTCGCCCTCCGATACGAGTTCTAGAAACCTATGAAATCCGTCGTTCTTCTCAGCTTCCTCGCACTCAGTGTCGTCCACGCGAAAAAAAATCCTCCGCCGCCCACTCCGACGGCGGGAGTGAGGACGCCCGGCATCCAAATCCCCTTCGTTAACCTGAAGTCGGAAGCCGACATCGCCCTTCCTGCCGCGCCCACCGCCGCCTTCTTCGCCGACATGGCCTATTTCCCAATCGCCGCGGAAAACTCCATCGCCCGCCTCGACACCAAAACCAACAAACTGGGTGAACCCTGGACCGGCGTCAAAGCCCCCTGCGGAGGACTCGTCTACGCCTTCACGTCCTACTGGGTCCCCAGTTGCGGCGATCAAACCCTTCTCCGCCTCGACCCCAAAACCGGCAAATCCACCGCCACCCTCGGCGTCACCGTAGGAAAAGCCAAAGTCGCCCTCGCCGCCAACCCCGACAGCGTCTGGATCCTCTCCGACGACAAAACCACCCTCTCCCGCATCGATCCCGACCAAAATGCCGTCGTCGCTGAAATCCGCCTTCCTTCCGCCTGCAACTCCCTCCTCTTCGCCGAAGCCTCCCTCTGGGTCACCTGCCCCTCCGCCGACCGCCTCCTCCGCATCGATCCCAAAACCAATCTCGTCACCCAACGCATCGAAATCGCCGGCGGTCCCGTCGCCCAAACCTTTGGCGAAGGTTCCCTCTGGGTCCTCTCCCAAGCCGAAGGCAAAGTCCTCCGCGTCGACCCCAAAACCAATAAAATCAGCGTCACCATTGAAACCCTCATCCCCAAAGCCGACGGCGCTCTCGTCTTCGGTGAAGGTTCCGTCTGGGTCTCCGCCCCCGGCTTCCCCCTCACTCGCATCAACCCCACTACGGATAAGGTCGTCCAACAGTTCTCCGGTCTCGGCCACGGCGATCTCTATCTCGGAGCCTCCGCTCTCTGGCTCTATGACCAAAACAAAAAGACATTAAAACGTTTTGACCCTAAACGGGTTGCCGCCACGCTTGCGGAGTAACTTATACTACAGTTAGCCTTGTCGTACGTGTTGGCTGGGTAGCCATGTCCGGGTCCCCCGTCTGGAGCCTCGCTTTTTCTGCCATTTGTCAGGATCCCATGCGTCTCAGCACATTTCCGCTAGCTCTTCTTTTCAGCTCCGCTGTCTTGGCGCAAACGCCGAATTCGCCGGAGTTCTTCGAGACGAAGGTCAGACCCGTTCTCGCTAAAAACTGCTTCAGTTGTCACACCGAATCCGCCGTCGCCGGCCTTCGGCTCGACAGCGCCGAAGCGATGGCTAAAGGGGGCAAGCGCGGTGCCTCCATCAACCGGGCCGATCTCGACAAAAGCCCCTTGCTGATTGCCGTCCGCCACGCCGACCCGACCTATAAAATGCCCATGGGCACCAAGCTCAAGGACGCTGAAATTAAGGATCTTGAATCCTGGGTCAAGGCCGGTGCCGCCTGGCCAGAAAATGCGCCCGTTCAGCAAGCAAAGTCGGCCCCGGGCAAGTATGTCATCCGGCCCGAAGCCCGCCAGTTCTGGTCCATCCTGCCTCTGAAAGAACCCGCCGTTCCCGCCTCCAAATGGGGCCAAACCCCCATCGACCGCTTCGTCCACGCCCGCCTCGAAAAGGAAGGCCTCCAGCCCGTCCGTCAGGCTTCGAAGCGCGATCTCATCCGCCGCGCTTCCCTCGACCTCACCGGCCTTCCTCCCAGCTATGAAGAGATCCAGGCGTTCGAAAAAGATACGACGCCCCAGGCCTTCGCTAAGGTCGTCGACCGTCTCCTCGCCTCGCCCCAATACGGCGAACGCTGGGGCCGCGTTTGGCTCGACGTCGCCCGCTACGGCGAAGACGATTACCGCAGTCTCGACCCCATGCACCGCGGCTACAACCCTTATCCCAACGCCTACGTTTACCGCGACTGGGTCATCCAGGCGTTCCAGGACGACATGCCCTTCGACCAGTTCGTCAAAGCGCAACTCGCCGGCGACCTCCTCGATCCTAAAATCCGCCACAAGACCCTCCCCGGCACCGGCTTCCTCGGCCTCGGCCCCTGGTATTACGACAACGGTTCCACCGAAGTCACCCGCGCCGACGAGCGCCACGACCGCGTCGACGTCGTCACCCGCGGCTTCCTCGGCCTCACCGTCGGCTGCGCCCGCTGCCACGATCATAAGTACGATCCCATCCCCGCCACCGACTACTACGCCCTCGCCGGCGTCTTCAACAACACCATCTACGACGAAGTGCCCCTCGTCCCCAAATCCACCCTCGTCGAATACCAGCAGGTAGAGCATCTCATCGATCTGAAGCAGAAGATGCTCGGCGAAATCGAGCAGAACATTTCGAACCAACTCTCCAAGTCGTTAGTCTTCCAAACCGCAAACTACCTGCAGGCCGTTTGGGAGGTCAAAGGGCCGCGGAAGAAGGAAATGGCCAACGTCGTCGAAGCCCGCAAGCTCGACTATGAACTGCTCGACCGCTTCGTTGCCTACATGGAGAAGCCCACCGACAAGTACAAGAATAAAGAGGCTTGGCAGGCCATGATGAAGAAGGGCGGCACCGCCCCCGAAGCCAAGAAAATCGCCGAAAAGTTCCAGGACGAGATCGTGGCCCTCATGCTTCGCCGCAACGACCTCGACGAAGAGAACAAGGTGATCGTCGCCAAGGCGATGGACGGCACCAAGCAAAAGAAGCGCACGAACAAACCCAGCAACTTCGTCACCAATGATGATTTCTGCCCCGGCTGCAACCTCATTTTGAAGTCGATGCCGGAAGCCGAAGCCAGCTTCTGGACGGAGATGTTGCAACGCATGCTTAGCGATAACGACGACCCGCAAGCCATGTTCGCGAATGGCTTCCGCGACAGGAAGCCCGGCGTTCTCATGTTCCGCGGTTGGGGTCTCGAATCCCGCTCCGGCTCCGAAGCCCAAGTCCAGATGGCGACCATCCGCAAAGACATCGAAGAAGCCCGCAAGAAAATCGAACCCGGCTTCCCGTATCTGCACAGCGTCAAGGACGCGGAAAATCCCAAGAATATTCAACTCGCCTTCCGCGGCGATCCGTTCGACCTGAAGCAGGAAGTCCCCCGCCATTTCCTGAGCATCCTGAGCGAAAACGAACCCGCCCCGTTCTTGAAGGGCAGCGGCCGCCTCGAACTCGCCGAAACCATCGGCAAGCAGCCCATTGCCATGCGCGTCTTTGTCAACCGCATCTGGAAGGGCCACTTCGGCACCGGCCTCGTCGAATCGCCTAGCAACTTTGGCCTCACCGGCGAACGGCCCACCAACCCCGAACTCCTCGAATACCTCGCCGCCAATTTCGTCAAAAACGGCATGTCGACCAAAAAGCTCCACCGCGACATCATGCTCAGCTCCGTCTACCAGCTCTCCACCGACAACAACCCGACGGCGCTGGCCAAGGACTCCGGCAATCGCCTCTACTGGCGCGCCGACCGCAAGCGTCTCGACGCCGAACAGGTCCGCGACTCCGTTCTCACCGTCGCCGGCAAGCTCGACCCCGCCCTCGGCGGACCGTCCGTCGAACTTACGCCCGCCGTCACCCGCCGCACCGTCTACGCCAAGGTAAGCCGCTACAAACTCGACGAATACCTGGCCCTATTTGACTTCCCGACGCCGATGATCAGCGCGGAAAAGCGCTTCGTCACCACCGTCCCCACGCAGCGCCTCTTCCTCATGAACAGCGATTTCATGCAGCTCCAAGCCGAAGAACTAGCCAAGCGCGTTGCCACTGGACCGAACAATCCCGCCCGCATCCGCAAGCTCCATCAAATCGTCTATGGCCGCGAAGCGACGCCCGAAGAAGTTGCGCTCGGCGTCGAATATCTCAAAACCGAACCGATGCTCGAATATGAAGAGGCGAAGAAGCGCCCTCCCGCCGAAGGGATGCGCGGACGCGGTGGCCCTGGCCGCCCTGCCAAAGATGCCCCCGCCGCCGGTGACAAGGGTAAGCCCGCAATGCCCAGTGACGAAGGGCAAAGCCCCGCTGCCGAAGCTCCCCCTGCCGCTGACGACCCGCCCGGCGACTTCTTCGGTATGGGCATGATGGGCGGCATGGGCCGTCGCGGCGGTGGCCGCGCTGGTCCTCCTCCGCCCAAATACGAACCCACCGCCTGGGGTCGTTACGCCAAAATCCTGCTCAGCTCGTCTGAGTTCCTGTTCATCAACTAAGCGAGGAAGCCACGATGTCGAATCATAAGTCAGGAAACCCCTCCACCCGTCGCGAAGCCTTCCGCCGCATCGGCAACGGCTTCGGCATGATGGCCTTCGCCGGTATGGTCAACCAGTCCGTCGCCCGCGCCGAAGGCCTCGTCGACGGCAACGGCAAGCCCATGGGTGCCGCCAAACTCGACCATCCCCAACGCGTCAAACGGGTCATCTTCCTCTTCATGAACGGCGGCCTGTCCACCATCGACAGCTTCGACCCCAAGCCGATGCTTGACAAATACGACGGTCAGCCCCTGCCCGGCGTCCAGGTCAAAACCGAACGCGGCACCGGAGCGCTCATGCGATCGCCCTTCAAGTTCAAAAAATACGGCCAATGCGGCATGGATATCTCGGAGATATGGCCCCATCTCGGCGAAGTTGCCGACGATATTGCCTGGGTTCGTTCCGTCCACACCGAAATCCCCAACCATGAGCCCTCCTGCCTTATGATGAACACGGGTGGCAACCAAGTCGGCCGTCCCTCCATCGGCGCTTGGCTCACCTACGGCCTCGGCACCGAAAATCAAAATCTCCCCGGCTACGTCGTACTCTGTCCTGACGTTCCCACCACCGTCGGTCCGCCCCTCTGGTCCAACGGTTTTCTTCCCCCAGTCAATCAGGGAACCTTCATCAGTTCAAAGGTGAATACCCCGGTCGACGAGCTGCCGCCAGCCGAAATGCCAATGAAAGACAAGGACGGCAAGGAAATCCACGCCAAAGTCGTTGTCGAGAAAGCGTTCGACCCCAAAAAACTTGTCTCCTACGTCAACAACCCCAAGTTCGAACTCACCGAGCAGCGCCGAGAACTGGACCTCCTCCAGAAGATCGAAAAACTCCGTGTGAAACGCGAAGGCGACGACCCCCAGGTCGAAGCCACTCTCGCGTCCATGGAGACTGCCTTTCGGATGCAAACCGAAGCGCCCACGGTCTTCGATATCCGCAAGGAGTCCGAAGCCACCCAGGAACTCTACGGTCCCGGCAGCACCGCCCGCGGCGCTCTGACCGCCGTCCGTCTCGTTGAAAAGGGCGTCCGCATGGTTCAGGTCTATTACGCCAAAGGCGACCCATGGGACGCTCACGACGACATCATGGCCCACAAGGTCAACGCCAAAAACTCCGACCAGCCCTACGCGGCTGTCATTAAAGACCTCAAGTCCCGCGGCCTTTGGAAAGACACGTTAGTCGTCTGCGGCTCCGAATTCGGCCGTACCCCGGTTCGCGAAGTCGGCGGCGGCGGAGGGCAAGTGAAGAAGGGTCGTGACCACAATCCATTCGGCTTCACGATGTGGCTCGCCGGCGGAGCGATCAAAGGCGGCACCATTCACGGAGCCACCGATGATTTCGGCTTCAAGGCCGTCGAGAAACCGGTGCACGTCCACGACATCCACGCGACGATTCTTCATTTGATGGGCATCGACCACACCAAACTCACCTACCGCTACAGCGGCCGAGACTTCCGCCTGACCGACGTGAGCGGCGAAGTCATCCATTCCATCATCGCTTGATCTGGCTCGCACGGCCGTAGTAACGTTGGGTGAAGAGTTCCGCCAATAACTACCACCATCACTACCCGCGAATTCAACCAGGACCTCGGTCACGCCAAAAAGGCGCACGCGAAGGTCCCGTCATCATCACCGATGAGAGCGAACCGGCCCACGTTCTTCTCAGCATCGAAGAGTATGGGTGCCTTACCGGACCCCGGGAAGACCATTGTCAAACTCTTAGCCATTGTTGTTAATTCTCGACGGTTTGCGATTGTCAAAAAGGCCTAGTGACACGGTTTTCCTTCCTCGCAATCAATTTTGAGTGTCGTTCCGATTGTCCCTGATCGTCACTTCCATGTCCACGAGTCTATCCGGATCCCGTATGAGGTCAGCCCACTTCAGCGTGCACTTTTTGTGGGCCAACCGGTCTTCCACTTGCCTGCGCAACAGCAGCGCCAGGAACGAGCAGAACACCGGCCCACTAATCGTTTCGTCGCGCTGGTGAAAGATCGGACGGGTGTCCAGTAGCGATTTCATCGAACGGAAGATATCCTCCCTCATCAAAAGTTGCTTGTACTTCATGGCCCCGTCGCTCGCCGTCAGATTCGTGTATGTCGTCAGCACCCATTTGCCGTCGTAGCGCGCTTCTTTCTTGATGTTGTCCTCGTCGACAGCGAACTGTTCGCCTCCTGCATCAAGGGACTTGCGATACGCTTTGTCGCCCCGGCCTAAAGCATCCCGCAACGAGGCCACCACCGCTTCGCGATCCAAGCGATCCTTCTTTCGTTCCGGCACACCACATAGCGCCGTAAATCCTCCACCCAGACTTCTTCGACTTACAGGGGCGAGGGGTCGTTTCTGTCTTCGCTTTTCGGATGCACGTGAGCATAGCGACCGGTGTGCGCCAACACCGCCTTAGCTTCCGTCGAACTTCGCATGCGCACGCCCAGAATGTAGCTCCATCCCCGTTTGTTTTTACTTCTAAAAGCGTCTTGGAACTGATCATCTCGCGGTCGGCAACGATGCAGACCGAACCGATTCTCTGCCTCCGCTGCGTTCCGGAGGTTGCTTCGATGGCTCGGCATGTTGACGAAGCCGAACAATTATTCCATTCCGATCGCTGTTCGACTGTAAGCGTTCGGCCATCCCCAGCCTTGCCAATTTCCTTAAACTCGGCTAAGCCCGCTGCCCCTGCCACCAAGCCGTCGGGGTCAGCTCCCCCACTTCGCTCACCCCATCCTCCGGCAACTCTCCACCACCGACCAGATCGCCGCCACCCTCGGCCCAGCCTCCACGCTATCCAGTTCTTCCTCCCCAACACCGCCGGT
>JANXMS010000509.1 GCA_025354525.1 Acidobacteriota bacterium | reverse complement strand
TCCGGATCTCTTCAGACGTCGCGGATGTGCCCTCTGTTAAGTCAAGACTTGCTATAGCCACCGTCATCTCCCCCACCCTTCTTAACGAACTCCGCTTCGGCCTCAACCGCCGCGCCGAGACCCGCGACACCTACGTCCCCGGCCAACCCAACGGCTCCCAGGTCAACATCACCGGCGTCGCCAGTTTCGGCGTCAACCCTCTCGCTGGTTCGGCCAGCGTGGAAACCTCCACGCAGATTATCGATAACTTGACTTGGTCCTTCGGACGCCACACGCTCAAGGCCGGCGTCGATTATCAATCCACCGGGTTCCAAATCACCGCTGCTCTTAACCGCTTGTTCACCTTCGGCGGACTTGGTTCCGCAGCCGGTCGTCCCGCCGTCACCCCTCTCGATCAGTACCTTCGAACGGTCGCTGGAACGGTTGACCCAGCGACCAGCCGACCCTACACCTACACCCAACTCCAACAGGAGCTGGGCGAAAACGCGGTGCCTCTCCGCTACCACTTCGTCAATTTCTTTCTGCAGGACGAGTTCCGCCTGTCCCCTCGCCTCACCCTGAACTTTGGCGTCCGTTACGAGGCCGTTCTAAACCCGATCCTCGACGATAAGGCCCCGTACGAACTCTCGCGCCGCGTCAACAACGACATGAACAATTGGGCACCCCGCTTCGGGTTCTCCTGGGCGCCGTTCCAGGACGGCAAGACGGTGGTCCGCGGCGGCTACGGTATCTTCTTCGATAATCCCAGCCTGGGCACAAGCGCCAACGGCGCACTCGTCAATGGGCGTCGTGTGCTCAGCTACACGATCCCCGGCACCGACGCCCGCTCGTCGCCCTCCTACCCCAGCCTGCTCGCCGCGGCTGACCCCACCTTTCAGACCCCGCCCAACATCACGGCGTTCGCTGCCGACTACCAAGTGATGTACGGCCACAACGCTAGCCTCCAAGTGCAGCGGCAGTTGCTCAAAAACCTCGCCTTCAACGTGCAGTACAGCTACTGGGGCCATCGCTTCGCCCCCTACTCTCGCGACATCAATCTCAGCGCCCCGGTCAGCTTTCTGGCCGATGGCCGCCCGGTGTATCGGGGTTCCGCAGGTCGCCCCGACGCTCGCTTCCGCTCGATCAACTTGCTGGAATCCGGCGCGAACAATAACTATAACGGCCTGGATCTCACCCTGACCAAGCGCTTCAGCCGCGGTCTGCAACTGTCATCGACCTGGAGCTGGTCGCACGCGATTGCCGAAGGAGACCTCGAAGGTGGCCCCCTAATGGACCCGTCCCTGCGGAGTCGAGACCAGGGCAACGCGAACGCCGACGTCCGGCACAACGGGGTTCTGCAGGGGCTGTGGGCCCCGGAGGTCAGATGGCTCAAGGGCTTTGAGACCTCCTCGGTCGTCTTCTTCAACTCCGGCTACATGATCAACCCACTGGCCGGCACCGACCTCAACAACGACCTAGTGCTCAACGACCGGCTCCCCTTCCGGGCCAGAAACTCGGTAGCCGGGCCGGGCTTCTTCCGGATCGATTTCCGCCTCACGCGCCGCATCCGCATTGCGGAGAAGCATACACTCGAACTGATCGCCGAGTCTGAGAATCTGACGAATCATCTCAACGCCGGCTGCTCAATCGCTGCTGCACCGGGGCGGTCGTCAACCGCGATGGTGCCGCGGACTTCGGCCGCATCACCGCCACCCGCGCGGGTCGTAACTTCCAATTCGGCATGAGGTACGCGTTCTAATGAGGCGTCTGCTTGTTCTGCTTTTGGTGGCGGCTTCAGCTTTTGGCTGGGGCCTCCGAGGCCATCAAGCGATCAACCGCGCGGCCGTGCTCGGCCTGCCCCCCGACGGACCTGCTTTTTTGCGGGCGCACGAAGACTGGATCGTCTATCTGGCCATCATCCCCGATAGCTGGCGGAGCCCGTCCGAGCCGACGCTGAAGATCTTCGAAGACCCCAATCACGGATCGTTCAAGGAGCAGTTCGCGATGCTCCCCGCGATCCCTCGGTCCCGTTATGAGTTCGTCCTCGCGCTGTACGAAGCGCAGAAGAAGCTGACGCCCGAGGCTCGCAAGCAGACCAACGTCCGCTGGACCGGGACCCTGCCCTACGCCGCTATCGGGCGATGAAGACCGGCGGGCAGGATACGAAATTTGTCGAACTCGAAATCGCTCAGTACATGGGCCGACTCGGTCACTATACCGGCGACGGTGCCCAGCCGCTGCACGATACGATTCACCATGACGGTTGGTCTGGCCTAAACCCGAAGGACTATACCCGCGAGCCCCGCATTCACGGCCGCATGGAGTCGCAATACGTCGACCTGATCGAAGTGAGGACTGAGGACGTCTCGAAGCTTGTCGGCGCTCCGAAGCGCCTGGCCGATCCGTTCGTCGCCATCCTGGAGCACCTCGACAAAGCGGCATCCTACGTGGAAGAGGTCTATCAACTCGACCAGCGCGGAGCCTGGGCCGACAAGGACAATCCGCGCGCTCGGGAACTTGTTCACGAACGCCTCGCCTCCGGCGCGACGCTGTTGCGGGACTTGGCGTACACTGCGTGGCTGGAAAGCGATCAGCCCTTCCGCTTCAGCCGGGACCGTAACCCCATTGATCCGAAGAATCCGGCCTATGATCCCGCGACCGGCTCGGCCCCTCCCGGCCCCCGGTGAAACGATGAAGCTCCTCGCCGCGTTGCTGCCCGTACTCCTGCTGGGCCTCGCCTCCAGCGCGACGCTGTTGCGGGACTTGGCGTACGCTGCGTGGGTGGAAAGCGATCAGCCCTTCCGATTCAACCGGGACAGTAACCCCATTGATCCGAAGAATCCGGCCTATTATCTCGCGACCGGCTCGGCCCCTCCCGGCCCCCCGGTGCAACGATGAAGCTCCTCGCCGCGTTGCCGTGCGTACTCCTGCTGGGGCTCGCCTCCAGCGCGACGCTGTTGCGGGACTGCGTGGGTAGAAAGCGATCAGCCCTTCCGATTCAGCCGGGACAGTAACCCCCTTGATCCGAAGAATCCGGCCTACAGTCCCGCGACCGGCTCGGCCCCTCCCGGCCCCCCGGTGAAACGATGAAGCTCCTTGCCGCGTTGCTGCCCGTACTCCTGCAGGGGCCAACCACTGCCGAAGCCGGTGGCCCTCGTCTCCCCGGTGCAGGACAAAGCGTTCTACGTTCTATCGCTTCTCGAACGCAACCCCGTCAAGAGAGCGGTTCTGGATGAGATTGCAGCGCAAAAACGGGCGGCGTTGCTACAGCCCGGAAGCCCAATCGAGGCGCTGCGCTGGACGCCTGAAGAGATTGCCGCCCTCAGCGGCGTACTGAAGAACGTTGCCACTCTCGAGACTCCGTTGCGGGCAAGCGGCCTCTACGTCCGCGACCCGCAACTCGTCAAAGCCTGGGAAGGAGCCGCGGCCAGCATCAACCACATCCTGGATGTCTACGGCCTCGGCGAGCCGCCGCGCTACGCGGCGATCAACGCGGTTTCGTTCGACGTGAAGTCGCCCAACTACGCCCGCATGCTGGGCGTGGTCCGGGCCGTGATGACGGATGAACCCGACAGGCATCCGCAGTTCTTCCATGCCTCCCTGCGCTTCGCCATGGAAATGCTCCGCGCCAATTGGCGGGACGAAGCCGGGCGATTCGAGCCGATGGAGAAGGGTGAAAACCGAGCGGCTTACGAGCGCGTCAGCCAAGTAAATCGGATCCAGTACAAATACACAGCCATAGTCGTGCCCGGCTCCGGCACGGACCGCCCCGGCCAAGCGCTCTTGCCTTGGGGCAAGGCCCGAGTGACGCTGGCGGCGCGGCGGTTTAAGGCTGGCCTCGCGCCGTTCCTGATCGTCTCCGGCGGTTATGTTCATCCGTCCCAGACGCCGTTCTGCGAGGCTATCGAAATGAAGAAGGCGCTGATGGCGGAGTATGGCATTCCGGCCGACGCTATCGTGATAGATCCTCACGCGCGTCACACAACGACCAATCTCCGCAACGCGGCCCGGCTGCTTTACCGTTACGGCTTCCCGTTTGAAAAAACGGCTCTCATCACGACCGATCAAGGCCAAAGCGCGTATATTGAAGCCCCGAGTTTCGCGCAGCGCTGTATCGCTGAACTCGGCTACGTGCCTCACGAACTCCTGCGCAGGACTTCGCCGTTCGACCTCGAGTTCCGGCCTCGCCTTGAATCTTTACAGACCGACCCACTCGAATCGCTTGACCCTTAACGTATCCTGGAAGCAGATGCGGTATGTATGGTTCGCGATGGCTAGCCTGGCGCTGGCGGCGGAGTGGCCGGAAAAGGCGTTTCCCGATTGGAACGACGACATGGTCCGCAAGGTGTTGACCAATTCGGCGTGGAGCCGAGGCAAGACGGTGAAGCTGGAATGGGTCAAGCGAGATCCGGGCAATATCAATCTTCGGGATATCCCGGGGGCGCTGCATGCGCCCGCCAACGCCAACCAGAGCCTGGGTCCTCTCGGCGGCATCGGCCGCGGCAAGAAAGAGACCTTGCCGACCAAGGCTGACATCCTCGTCCGTTGGCCCGGTGCTTTGCCGTTGCGCCAGGCGACCGCGCTGTACCGGATCCGCGAAGAGAAGCTCGACCCAAGCAAGCTGAACGAGCTCATTGGAGCACCCGAAAAGTACGCGGTCGTCGAGCTGTTTGGGGTGCCGGCTGAGATCGCCCATCAAGGCACGAGCGTCATCGAGAACATCGTCCTGCGCTCGGCAACCGTCCAGTTCGGTAACGCCAAGCCGATCCGTCCGGTCAGCGTGGAAGCGAAGCTACAGGCGCTGACCATGAACGTTCGGATTCTCTTTGACCGGACCCCGGAGTTTGCCGCCAAGTCGGCGGATGTCGAGGTGTATGCGGACCTGCAGATCTTCTCGGTCCGGGAGAAGTTTCGGCTGAGCCAGATGCAGTACCGAGGCCGGTCGGAGCTGTAGTTCGGCGGACCACTTTCAACCCCTGTGCTTCGGAGCAAGTCGAGGCTGGGAGATTGGCGAAATGCGTCCGGGTGAGTTCTTCTCCGGCGGCTGGCCGGAGGGGGGGATCCGTGCGAAAGCACTCCTCGGGACGGGCGAACGTCGGGGCGAGAGTTTGCTCAGCCCACCGCCGTCAGCCCCCTTTCTACGCAGCAAGTCGAGGCTGGGAGATTGGCGGAATGCGTCCGGATGAGTTCTTCTCCGGCGGCTGGCCGGAGGGTGGGATCCGTGCGAAAGTACTCCTCGGGACGGGCGAACGTCCGGGCGAGAGTTTGCTCACCCCACCGCCGTCAGCCTCCTTTCTACGGAGCAAGTCGAGGCTGGGGGATTGGCGAAATGCGTCTGGGTGAGTTCTTCTCCGGCGGCTGGCCGGAAGGTGGGAGCTCTGCCCAAATGCTCCTCGCGAAGGGCGAAAGTCCGGGCGAGAAGTTGCTCACCCCACCGCCGTCAGCCTCCTTTCTACGGAGCAAGTCGAGGCTGTCCGGGTGAGTTCTTCTCTGGCGGCTGGCCGGAGGGAGGGATGCGTGCGAAAGTACTCCTCGGGACGGGCGAACGTCGGGGCGAGAGTTTGCTCAGCCCACCGCCGTCAGCCTCTTTTCTACGGAGCAAGTCGAGGCTGGGAGATTGGCGGAATGCGTCCGGGTGAGTTCTTCTCCGGCGGCTGGCCGGAGGGTGGGAGCTCTGCCCAAATGCTCCTCGCGACAGGCGAGCGTCCGGGCGAGAATTTGCTCACCCCACCGCCGTCAGCCCCCTTTCTACGGAGCACGTCGAGGCTGGGGGATTGGCGGAGTGCGTCCGGGTGAGTTCTTCTCCGGCGGCTGGCCGGAGGGTGGGATCCGTGCGAAAGTACTCCTCGGGACGGGCG
>JANXMS010000483.1 GCA_025354525.1 Acidobacteriota bacterium | reverse complement strand
AGGAAGGGGGAGAGAGCCTCGGCGAGATCGACGACAAGCGCAAGCATTGACGGGGCCCTGAGCTGGGACAAACGTAGTTTGCAGTCCGCCCAATACGGGGCCGGTAGTTCGGGTTTCCAGAACGCCTCCATTAAGGCGGGTATCGCTCTAACTCTGAGGCCCCCTGATCCATTCCAGATGCAATCCCTGAGGCAACCTCACGGACCAAGTGCGGCGTTCCGCTTGCTCGTCCTCACCCACCTCAAGAGCGGGCACAAACGAATCCCTAGCGCGGAAGCGCCTTCGCCTCTGCGCCGTGACTTCAAGCAAAGGATGCAGAGAAACACCACGAAGCTCCTTCGGGGGCACCACCCCAGCAAAATTGCAAACCGTTCGCAAGATGTCGAGCAGCGATACTCGGAAGTGGAAATGATCACGGTCCTGCGATCCAGGCTCGTCGAGCGCAGTAAAGTCAGCATCCGGCTAAACTCCCGGCCACCGCTTTCATCATCCGGCAGTAGTCGTCCCGGATCCGCAGCCCAGCGATGTCCACCGCCTCCGCCATCAGGTCGTCGCCAGCCGTCCGGTAATCCTGAATCGCTCTGGCTCCAGTAGATCGACCGCCAAGATTCACCGGTGTCGGGGGATAGGTGAAACGCTTCGGATCACGACGCGTGCCCTGATCTTCGCCAATCCCTTCGAAAACATCATGGGGACATCGGAACAAAGCTCCTGGCAGAAAGGGTGTGGAGGAAGCCTTCGCCTCGCCCAGCTAGGGGACGCGGCGATCGGCCAGCGGGGCATTCATCTTGACACCGAGGGCAAGGTCCAACAGCTATCGTTTCGAAAGCCGTCTTGCCCTCAAAGGGCTTCGGCAAGTGCCACTCTCCCGCATCCCGAACAATTGTGCCTGGGGTAGTCAGTGTTCCGTTCCGCTTAAAAGCCTATTACGAGGCGCCAACCAGATCAAAAACACCCTAATTGTTGGCCCCTCGTTGAGCCGTTCACAACCAATCGAAATATATTTTGTCGCACATTCGAAAGCACTTACCTTCATTCCGCACGCGCAAATGGATCCAAACAGTAGGAACCATCATGCTCCAATAAACTTGGAAACAGAGAGAGCGCCCCGACCTGACCATCAGACGGGGCGTTTGCATTATCAAAGGAGTCTCCATCATGTCGGAAGAATTAACAGACGAACAGAAAAAAGCCCGCCGCGCTGAAATCAATCGCGAAAATGCCAAGAAAAGCACTGGGCCAAAAACCCAGGTCGGCAAAATGAAGACCCGGCTGAACGGCCTTAAACACGGTGCCCGTTCCAGCATCGTCGACCTGTCTCTACACGAAAGCTTGGTCCTCTTACCCACCGAAGGAGCGACGGCCTATCAGAAACTGATCGCCAATTACGCGGACAAACTGCAACCTCGGGACGAAGTCGAAATCGGCATCGTTCAGCGCATCGGCGATCTCCAATGGCGCTTAATGCGCACTACCAAAAACGAACGCCTGTTCAACGAGGACTGTCTCGCTCAGGCCACTCAGTTGGCCCACCCCGGGGCGACCGACGACCAAATCTGCAACCTCGACAGCATGAACGCTTTCCGCATCGCCGTCGAATCCAAACTGCCGAAAGAGTTCCGGCGCGAAGAATCAGCCCTCGTCCGACTGCTCAATGCGAGCTTTCGCGAATTAATGCTGATCCGAAAATTGGACCCCTTGCCCAAAACGCCGCTCACCAGAAATGCTCAGATCCTCGGACCGTCCCAGGCGGCCACCCAATTCGACAATCCGCCGACGGAAGAAACAACGACCATCGAACCTGTTGAAACTAAAAAGGAAACTACCCCTCAGGAAGACGACCAAAGCCAAGTTCCCGCCGACTGCTCGGCCCCGGAAATGGTCGTCCCGGCGCCGTTAGCCTTCGCGGCCGGTGCCGAGGGCCTCTTCAGCGTCGCAACAGTCCTCTCCTGGACGGTATCATAAGCGGTAGTGGAACTCCGTCCCGGCCGCACGCTGGTCCCGTGTCTATTGATGGCCCTTTGGGGGACCGCACTGACCCCCCATGTCGCCGGCCAGGCCCCCGAAGCACCCTACGAAGGCCGCCGCATCTCCAGCATCGGCTACGAACCCGAAGCCCAGCCCTACACCCGCGCCAACTTGGAACGGCTCAATCCCGTCAAACCCGGCGACCTCTTCTCCATCGACGCCATCTCCCGCTCGATCGAGACCCTCTTTGATACCGGTCGCTACGACGACGTCTCCGTCGATGCCGTCCTCTCTCCCTCCGGCGCAGTCAGCGTCACCTTCCGCACCATCTCCGCCTGGTTCGTCGGCGGAGTCTCCATCTCCGGTGCCGCGGACCCGCCCTCCAATGGCCAACTCATCACCGCCACCAAGCTCGAACTCGGCCAAGCCTTCACCGAAGACTACCTCATTGAGGCCACCCAAAGCGTCCTCAACTCGCTTCGCTCAAATGGCCTCTACCGCGCCTCTGTCGAACCCCGCTTCACCTACGATCCCCTTACCCAACAGGTCCAGATCAAGTTTCAAATCGACCCCGGCAAACGAGCCCGCTTCACGACGCCGATCATCTCCGGCGACACCAAACGCTCCGCCGCCAGTCTCATTCGATCCACCCGTTGGCAGCGCGCTTGGGGCCTCATTAGCTTCAAACACCTCACCGAACAACGTCTCTCCAGCGGCCTCGAACGCATCCGCGTCAGCTTCCAGAAAAACGACTTCCTCATGGCCCGCGTCAAGCTCGAAGAGCTTCGCTACCTTCCGGCGACCAACCTCGTCCAACCTAACCTGTCCATCCACGCCGGCCCACATATTCAGATCCGGGCGGTCGGCGCCAAACTCTCCGCCGGGAAACTCCGCCAACTCGTCCCCATCTACCAGGAAAGCGCCGTCGACCGCGACCTCCTCGTCGAAGGCAACCGCAACATCGAAAAGCACCTCCAAGCCCAAGGCTACTTCGACGCCACCGTCGAGTTCGACAACCCAGACAACCCCACGGACGCCGAACAGGTCATCGAGTACTCCATCGACCGCGGCGTCCGCTATAAGCTCGTCCACCTCGAGGTCGCCGGCAACCGCTACTTCAACAACCCCACCATCCTCGAACGCATGGTCGTCCGCCCCGCCACCCGCGTCCGCTACCGCAACGGTCGCTTCTCCGATGACCTCCTCCGCAAAGACGTCGAGTCCATCGAAGCCCTCTACCGCTCCAACGGTTTCCGCGACGTCCGCGTCTCTTCCCGAGTCGACAAGAACTACCAGGGCCGCGCCGGCGAAGTCGCGGTCTTCATGGCGGTCGACGAAGGCAGCCAATGGCTCGTCGCCTCCATCGAACTCTCCGGCGTCAACCCCAAAGAACTCGAATTCGTCCAAAGCTCCCTCCAAACTCTCGAAGGCCAGCCCTACGCCGACTCCCACATCGCCGCCGACCGCGACTTCCTCCTCAACTTCTACTTCAACAGCGGCTTCCCCGACGCCAGCTTCGAGTTCACCGTCAAGCCCGCCGACCAACCCAATCAGGTTCACGTCCGCTACTCCATCGTCGAAGGCCGCCGCAACTTCGTCCGGCGCATCCTCGTCAGCGGCTACCGCACCACCCGCCCCCGCCTCATCTACGACCGTATCCCCATCCAGTCCGGCGACCCCCTTTCCCAAAGCGCCATCGTCGAAGCCCAGCGCCGCCTCTACGAACTCGGCATCTTCGCCAAGGTCGATATCGCCCTCCAAAACCCCGAAGGCCGCGAGCGCGACAAGTACGTCCTCTACCGCCTCGAAGAAGCCAGCCGCTACTCCTACACCGTCGGCTTCGGCGCCCAACTCGCCCGCATCGGCGGAGGCAACACCACCCTCGCCGCACCCGCCGGAGCCCCCGGCTTCAGCCCCCGCGTATCCTTCGGCGTCTCTCGCGCCAACTTCCTCGGCGTCGGCCACACCCTCGGCTTCCGCAGCCAAGTCTCCAACTTCCAGCAGCGCGTCGCCGTCTCCTACTTCGCCCCGCAGTTCACCGGCTCCGACCGCTTCAACCTCAATCTCACCAGCCTCTTCGACAAGTCCCGCGACGTTCGCACCTTTGCCACCCAGCGTTTCGAGAACTCCATTCAGCTCGGCCAGCGCGTCTCCCGCTCCACCAGCATCCAGTACCGCTACGCCTTCCGCCAAGTCAAGATTGATGACAAGACTCTCAACATCGACCCCAACCTCATCCCCGTCTTCTCCGTCCCCGTCCGCATCGGCATCTTCTCCAGCTCCTTCATCCGCGACCGCCGTGACGACCCCGTCGATTCCCGCAAGGGCATCTTCACCACCGTCGACTCCGGCCTCGCGCACGGCGCCTTTGGCTCCCGCTCGAACTTCGCCCGCCTGCTCATCCGCAACTCCGTCTACCGCCGGCTCAAACGCGACCTCGTCCTCGCCCAGTCGCTCACCGTCGGCAGCATCTACTCCTTCGGCCGCGCCACCGCCGACGCCGGCGTCCCTCTCCCAGAACGATTCTTCGCCGGCGGCGGCACCTCCAATCGCGCCTTCCCGGATAACCAAGCCGGCCCTCGCGATCTCGCCACCGGCTTCCCTGTCGGCGGCAAAGCCCTCATCAATCAAAGCCTCGAACTCCGCTTCCCCCTCATCGGCGATACCCTCGGCGGCGTCATCTTCCACGACGCCGGCAATGTCTACTCCAGCCTCGACAAGATCTCCTTCCGCTACAAGCAGCGGAACATCACCGACTTCGACTACATGGTCCACGCCCTCGGCTTCGGCGTTCGCTACAAAACCCCCGTCGGACCCGTCCGCCTCGACATCGCCTACGGCCTCAATACCCCCAGCTTCTTCGGCTACGAAGGCACCCGAGACCAACTCCTGCAGGGCGGTGGCCGCCGCGTCGTCCAGCGCATCAACCAGTTCCAATTCCACTTCTCCCTGGGGCAGACGTTCTGATGACCAAACGGCTGCTACCCCTGTTCCTCCTTGCCCTCAGCGCTCAGGCCGAGCTCGTCGACCGCATCGTCGCTACCGTCGGCCGTAAAGTCATCACCGCCTCCACCGTCCGCCAGCAACTCCGTATCGCGGCCCTCCTCGAAGGCAAGCCCGTCGACGCGTCTCCGGCCAGCCTCGAAGCCATGCGCAACCGCCTCATCGACCGAACACTCATCCTCGAAGAGATGCGCGTCAGCCGCTACGCCATCCCCGAAGCGGCCGAGGTCAAGGCTGCCTTCGACGCCGAAGTCGCCGAAGCCGGTGGCCCTCTCGCTTGGGAAGCCCTGCTCACCCGCTATCGGCTCAACGCGGCTCAGGTCAGCCTCAGCCTCCGTTACCAGGCCGCCATCATTCGCTTCACGGTCTACCGCTTCCGTCCAGCCGTCCAAATCTCCAGCGCTCAAGTCCAGGCCTACTACAACAATCGCCTTCCCGCCGCCGCCCCAAAGCCGCCCCTCGAAGAAATCCGCGACCAGATCGAACAGGTCCTCCGCCTCGAACAGACCAACACCTTGCTCAATAGCTGGCTCAGTGAAATCCGCCAGCAGACCCACATCGAAACCTACGAGGTGCCCACCCCATGAGCCCCTGGCGTCGTCGGCTTCTCCGCGCTCTCTCCGCTCTCGTCCTCGCCGCCACGGGCCTGTTCGTCGCCGGGTACTTCGTCTTCCAATCGCAATGGCTCCGCGAGCAGATCCGCCTCCGCGCCCTTGTCGAAATCATCAAGGCCACCGGCGGCCGCCCCGAAATCGGGCGGTTCGATTTTGACCCCATTACCTGGCAGGTCACCCTCGACAACTTCGTTATCCATGGCAGCGAACCTCCCGCCGCCCCGCCGCTCTTCCGCGCCCCTCGCATCACCCTCGGTCTCAAAATCCTCTCCTTCCTCAACCGCAAAGTCGACCTCAAGTCCATTACCATCGAGAGCCCGGAAGTTCATCTCCTCCGCCGCCCGGACGGATCAACGAATCTCCCCTCGCTTGCCCGCTCTGCCCCCCGGAAAGGTCCGCCGCTTGCCGAGATCCTCAGGCTAGCCGTCGACGAGTTCACCGTCCGCAACGGCTCCTTCACCTACGAGCAAAAGCACGACTCCTTCGCCTTCGCCGGCCGCGAACTCGAAGCCAACTTCACCTACTCCACCGGAGACCTCCGCTACGACGGTGCCCTCCGCTCCCGCAACTTCTCCCTCGACCTACCCCACAAGCTCAACTTCACCGGCGACTTCTCGACCGAACTCAGCATCTACGAAAACAGCGTCACCGTCGCCAAGCTCCGCGTCGACTCCGGACGTAGCTCCGTCGAAGGCTTCGGCGCCATCCTGAACCTGCCCGCCCCCCAGGTAACGCTGAAGCTCTCCGCTCGCTCCGACCTAGCCGAAACCAAGCTCGGCACCGGGCCCATCGCCACCAATGGCACCCTCACCTACAGCGCCGCCAACAGCTACCGCTACGAGGGAGAAGCCTCCGGAAATGCCCTGCAAACGAAGCTTCTCCGGGACGTCACCGTCCTTTCTCGTGTCGTTGTCACCCCCGCCGGTGCCCGCCTCAATCGCGTTGCGGTCACGTCCCCTGAAGGCCGCTTCACCGGCGAAGTCAACCTCCCGTTGTTCCAAACCATCGAAGCCAAAGGCACCTTGGCCGACCTGTCCCTGGCCGCTGTCGTAAGCCGTCTCGATCTGGCACCCTTGCCTTACAGTGGTGCCGTCTCCGGCCCGGTCGAACTCGCCGGCCCTCTTGCCGGCCCGTACAGTGCCCGGGCCGATGTTGCCATTGTGCCCGGCTCGACTGGCATTCCGGTCGAAGGCTCCGTGCATCTCCAGTACGACCAAGGCAAAAACCTGCTTGCGTTCGCCGAGTCCTTCGTCGCCACCCCCAATACCCGCATCTCCGCCTCCGGCACCCTCAATCAAACCATCCGCGTGAAGGCCGCTACCAACCGCCTCGCGGACCTGCCCCTGAAGGATCTCTCCGTCACTCTGCAGGAAGGCGGCCACATCCTGTTTGAAGGCACCGTCACGGGCGACGTCCGCAGCCCGCAAATTGCCGGGAATCTCCTGGCTCGCCGCGTCCAGTACGAAAAGTACCTGGTCGACTCGCTCGCCTCCACCGTTGTCATCTCGCCCTCCCGGCTCGACGTTTCCGGCCTCACAGCGCTCGTTGAAAAGGCGCAGGTGGAAGGCTCCGGCTCGCTGCTCCTCGCCGATTGGAAGCCCCTTCCTACCGCTCCGCTCACCGCCCGTCTGATGGCCCGGAACGTCAATTTCAAGCTCATCCCCGTAGAGATGCCCGCCGTAGGCTTTGTCAACGGAACTGCCGTCATTGGCGGCACGCTGAACGCACCCGATATCTCGGCCACCCTCGATGCCCCCAAGCCCATCATCCGCGAGGAGGTCTTCGACTACCTCCGCGCCTCCATCCGCTTCCGCGCGTCGGAACTTACCGTCTCCTCTTTTGAAGTAGCCCGTGGCCCGTCCCGCCTCACCGGCTCCGGACGCGCCGCCGAGAACGGACCCTTCTCCGCTACCATCAATCTCGCCGGCGTCAGCATCGCGGATTGGAAGGATATCCGCGCTCTCCGCCCCGACCTCACCGGCCAGCTTCGGGGCGTCGCCGAACTCGCCGGAGTGCTCAAAGGCCGCGTGCCTCAGCTCACCTCCCTCAACCTCGACGCGACCCTCCGCGAACTCGCCCTCGCCAAGAAGCCGCTCGGAGACCTCTCCATCCAAGGCAAGACTCTAGACCGCAACTTTGCCTTTACCGCCACCGGCAAGCTCCGCGATACGCCGTTCCAAACCACCGGGTCCTATCGCCTCGAACCTGGCTATCCCGGCTCCGCAACCTTCAGCCTTGGCACCCTTCCGCTGAGCGTTTGGAACGATTTTCAAACCGTCCCGCTCCCGTTCACCGGTGTTCTCTCCGCCAGCGGCCGCCTCAGCGGCCCCGCCCTCGACCCAGACAAATGGAAGGGCGATCTGACGATCCCCCAACTCGCGCTCCGCCCCGCCCGCGCGCAGCGCATTACCCGAACCGCAAACGCCCAGGACTTCGAACTCCGCAACGATGGCCCGTTGGAGTTCACCGCCGACCTCGGCGTCATCACCGTCAAGCGGGCCCGCTTTCTCGCCAAGGACACCAACCTCGCCGCCGCCGGAACCTTTTCCCTCACCGCCAAACGGCCTTGGGATCTCCGCGTCAATGGGACGCTGAACCTCGCTGGACTCAAAACCTTCAGTCCCGAAATTCTCGCCGGAGGCGTCGCCACTCTCGAAGCCAATATCCGAGGCGCCCTGGACGATCCTCAACTCTTCGGTCGCCTCGATTTGAAGGACGCGTCCCTGTTCCTTGAAGACGTGCCCTCAGGCCTCGACAAGGTGAACGGCCGGGTCCTGTTCGACCGGCGGC
This sequence comes from Acidobacteriota bacterium, assembly GCA_025354525.1. Lineage (GTDB taxonomy): Bacteria > Acidobacteriota > Terriglobia > Bryobacterales > Bryobacteraceae. The sequence continues at coordinate 1,428 of JANXMS010000483.1, read as the reverse complement.
GCGCCACCATTGAAAACGGGCTCACCGCGCAGTCCGGCGGCGGCGACCTCTCCCTTTCCGGCTTCTTCGAATTCGGCGAAGAAGAGACGTTCTATCGGCTCCAAGCCAACGCCAACAGCGTTCGGATCCGCTATCCCGAAGGCCTCTCCACCGTCGCCGATGGCTCTATCAGCCTTTCCGGCTCTCCCGGACAAAGCCTGCTCGCTGGCAACATCACCATCGAGCGCTCCGGCTTCCAAGCCCGTACCGACCTTGGGTCGCTCCTCTCGGACGCCTCCCGCGGCCAGCAGGGGGCGGTCTCCTCTAACGAGTTCCTGAACAACATGCAACTCGACATCCGCATCCGCACGGCCCCCAATACCAAGTTCACCACTTCGCTTACAAGCGACGTCCAAGCCGACGCTAGCCTAAACGTGCGCGGCTCCGCGGTCCGCCCCGTCGTCCAAGGACGTATCGCGGTCAACCAGGGCGAAGTCAATTTCTTTGGCACTAAGTACACTATCAAGCGCGGCGAAATCAGCTTCTACAATACGAGCAAAATCGAGCCCGTCCTCGACATGGACGTTGAAACCCGCATCCGCGCGGTTACCGTCGGCATCAACTTCAGCGGCCCCGTCAATAAGCTAAACGTGTCCTATCGCAGCGACCCTCCGCTTGCCCCCAGCGAGATCATCGCCCTGCTAACGGTCGGTCGCAGCCCGGATTCCGCCTCCTACACAAGCCCCGGCTCTCAAAGCGGCAACCTCTTCCAGACCGGCGCCAACACCCTACTCGGCAACGCCATCTCCGCCCCGATCTCAAGCCAGCTCCAGCGCTTCTTCGGCGTCAGTCGAATCAAAATCGACCCGCTCATCTCCGGCCTCGAAGGCACTCCCCAAGCCCGCATCACCGTCGAGCAGCAGGTCTCGAAGGACATCACCATGACCTTCGTCACGACTCTCAACCGCTCTCAGCAGCAGGTGGTCCGCCTCGAATGGAACTTGAGCAAGGAGTGGTCCGTCATAGCCCTCCGTGACGAAAACGGCTCCTTTGGTCTCGACTTCCAGCTCCGCAAACAGGTCCGATAGACCAGACGCTCTCCCGTCCCGAGGAGTACTTTCGCACGGATCCCACCCTCCGGCCAGCCGCCGGAGAAGAACTCACCCGGACGGATTCCGCCAATCACCCAGCCTCGACTTGCTCCGTAGAAAGGGGGCTGACGGCGGTTGGCTGAGCAAACTCTCGCCCCGACGTTCGCCCGTCCCGAGAAGTACTTTCGCACGGACCCCCCCCCGGCCAGCCGCCGGAGAAGAACTCACCCGGACGCATTTCGCCAATCCCCCAGCCTCGACTTGCTCCGTAGAAAGGGGGCTGACGGCGGTGGGGTGAGCAAACTCTCGCCCGGACGCTCGCCCGTCCCGAGGAGTACTTTCGCACGGATCCCACCCT
>JANXMS010000482.1 GCA_025354525.1 Acidobacteriota bacterium | reverse complement strand
GGCCCCACCGGCAGCGAAACCTTCCAAACCTTCCCAATCGGCGAGCAAGCGCAAGGCGTCGTATCCGTCACTACTTTACTAACTGCCGTCTCCGTCGATCCAACCTTATACCCACTAATCACCTCCATCGTCCGCCCAAACCCATCGAACACCGACTTCGTCCACCGGAAGTTAGGCGAAAGTCCCGTCGTCACCTTATGCCAACTGGTGCCCTGCGCCTGACCCAACCCATACTCATGGTTGATCACCTGCCCACTCGGCAGCATTCGCGACGTCTCCCGCTTCATCCCGTCCCATCCGAACGTCGAAGTCGCCCCATTCGGCCCAGTATTCTGAGTCAAGCTTAACCTGAATCAAGCGAAGGCCAACTAGCGAACCCAAACTCAGTCAGGTGAGGCGGCATCCGTCAAGTCTGGGCCGCTAAGGAATGCGGCGAGACTGGGCTCGACGTCGGCGGGCATCACAATCCCTACTGACTGCGCCGGATCACCCGTTTCTTTTCGCCTATTCCTGTTTCTACTTCACCTTCGGGAATTCATCCAGTTCCCAAGAACCGGAAAGCGAGCATTTGCCTTTGTTAACATAGCGGCCAAACCGGCAGCGGGCCTCCTTCGATTGGTAATATTCACTCACCGTAGGTACGATCAATCCGTGTGCACGCCTCGAATCTCCTACCGCGTTCTGGTGGCGTCCGAATTTGAATACAAGCGGAAAGCCGCTCAATTCGAACCAAGGAGTTTGGCGAAGCGACACGACTCCCTGTGTGTTTTCTGGAAGGCCTAGCCCAAGAAGTCTCCGTCCGATATCCTCGCAGACAGAGCAACTCGGTATACTTGTAACATTCGCGAACACATAGAGATCGTCCAGTCCCCCGGGGTTGGCGAACCATAGGACCTCCGGCATCGTCCCGGGATGAGGAGGATATGATGTGCCGGACCTAAGTTGCGTAGACTCCCTTAATACGGGTCCATCTCCCTTCTCGGAGCCCTCTCGATAAGTTGTCACTATTCTGTCTCTGATACGGAGCCTTCGTAGGATAGGGAAGGTGTATCCCAAGCGGGCGTTGGCAGATCGATCTCCGTAAAACGAACTTGCAATACGGTCGAATCCTCTAGTATCTTCCATGCCAATAAGCTTAGGCACTCCCGATACACTCGCCTCACTCTCATTATTCGACGCGATGATCTGTGAAATCGGTGCTGTCTCTTTGTTCTTACTCAGCCATTGATCAATTCCGCGCTGAAGCCGGTTCTGGTCGTTGGCGTCTTTGCAAACAAGCACCACGTGGGTTAGCGCGTTGGACGAATTCCGGACACGCTCTTCACACCCGGTCGCACATCCAGCAAGTGAAGAGACCACTGAAGCGAGAGTAAAAATCTGAATAGTTAGTTTAGATGGCATCGAATTTGTAGAGATGGAACAAGCACCCATTAGAATTTAGTTTTGGAGCAGCCACTCTTAAGAAACGCAGAGATATAAAAAGATGCACTTTGACCCAAGGACTTGCCGTTGGTATCTGTCAAACCTAACGCATCCCCCAGTCGTCCGTCATCAAGGCCCGTGTAGACATGGAGCATCTCATGCACGTAGTCAGCAGCGGTGAAGCCGTCCTCGTTGCCCACAAATATGGTCGTGGTGGCACGCAACGTGGACGAGTCTCTGATGACTTCGGCTCCTTTGGAAAGTCCAGCCGACACTCCACGAACACCGTAAAGCCAATCTGATAAAAACATTCCTCCATTCTGGGCCCCAGAGAATACATCTCCAACGGTACGATCCGGTCCAGCTTGGTTTTCAAGTGAAATATTATACAAAGTGACCGAATTCACGTTTGCCTTTATTCCCGCTACGCTCCCGCCACCGGTACCAAACTGCTTAGTAAGGTGCTTTTCGCATTCGCTTCCCTCAGCAAGGATCGTGTCAACCGCATTTTTCAGCTTCTGTTTCATACGATTACTAGATTGGTTAGCGGCAAGACCGGCAGCGGCATACTGGGTTTGTTGAGAGCTTGAATTAGGAAGACCCGACCCCGGGTTCGGATTGTCATGACAATCCTTTATCGGCATTACCCTGTCAAGAGCTAGGCAATAGGCAGATCCGGGCTCCTCTTGCTGGAGGCCTCGGCTATCAGTAAACGAAATGGGATCGTTACTAACGTACGGAAACCGCCCCCAACTCCCCGGTGCCCCCGCCCCCCCACTCGCCTCATAAGGATCACTCGTCAAAAACCGCCCAATCGCCGAA
>JANXMS010000462.1 GCA_025354525.1 Acidobacteriota bacterium | reverse complement strand
GCCGCCCGGAGTCTGGGCTTCGACGGGGACGGAAATCGCGTAGTGGTTGTCCTGAATCAGGAAGATAACCGGTAGCTTGCCGAGGCAAGCACCGTTCAACGCTTCCCAGAATTCGCCTTCGCTGGTGGCTCCTTCGCCGGAGGTGACGAGCGTTACTTCGTCAGAAGTTGGATGGAGTAGGCGGCCGGCGTGCGCGCAGCCGATGGCCTGGACGAACTGCGACCCGGTGCAGGAAGAACTGGAGACGATGTGCAGGTCCGGCGACGACCAGTGCGAAGGCATTTGGCGGCCGCCGCTCTGCGTGTCCTCGGCCGAGCCGACGGCCTGGAGCATCATCATATGGGGCGTAATGCCCAATGCGAGGGCCAAGGCGCGATCCCGATAGTAGAGATAGAACCAGTCGTGACCTGGCCGCATCGCCATGCCGGCTGCGATTTGGATGGCTTCGTGACCGGCCCCGGAGATCTGGAAATAGATCCGGTTCTGCCGCTTCATGAGCACTTCACGGTCATCGATTCGTCGCGAAGTTTGCATCAGCCGCAACGCGTGCACCAAATCGGTTCGAGTTAGGCGAAGGCAACTTTCCGCCGCCAAGGCACGGGTAAGCATCGTTATGATTTTATCGTACAATATTGAGTTGGTAACATTCGCTCCCATTGTCGTTCGTTAATCGTGGCCTTTGCCCCGCCGCCTTCAACCTTTTAGAAGGAACGAACCCCCATGTCTCAATTGGAGCGCGCCCGCGTTTTATCGCAGGCGCATGAGCTTTTTACACTCGCTACGACCGGCGGCGAACAGATCGCCCAACTGACCGGTCGCCTGCGTTTCCAGGAGGAGATCCCGGCCGTCGGCGACTGGGTTTCGATAACCGCTACGGACCCTCCGCTGATCGCGATGATTGAGCCCCGCAGTAGCTGCTTTACGCGAAAAGATTTCGGCGGCGGGACTCAGGTGCTGGCTACCAATATCGACGTCGCCTTTTTGGTTTGCGGCCTGGATGCCGACTTTAATCCGAACCGTTTGGACCGCTATTTGGTTCAGGCGCGCCAATCCGGAGCGCGGCCTGTGGTCGTGCTGAACAAGGCGGACCTCCGGGACACGATGCCGACCTTGCACGTGGACGTTCCCGTAGTCCCGGTGAGCGCCTTGCACGGCGATTTGTCGGTGTTGTGCGAGCACGTTCATACGGGAGAGACGGCGGCGTTGTTCGGGTCGAGCGGCGTAGGAAAATCGACGATCGTAAACCGGCTGCTGGGTCGGGAGTTGCAGGCGACCGGGGCAATCCCGGGCCGGCATGTCACCACCGCTCGCCGGTTGGTACCGCTCGATTTCGGCTGGTGGCTGCTGGATATGCCTGGGCTTCGCGAACTGGCGCTGGATGCGGGCGCGGCGGCGGTGGACGATGCCTTCGCCGATATCAACGCCGATGCCTGCCGTTATCGCGACTGTCAGCATCAAAACGAACCCGGATGCGCGGTTCGGGATCAGGTAGCTCCGGAACGGCTGGCCAGCTACCAGAAGCTACGGCGTGAGCAAGCGCATGCCGTTCGGAAGGAGGACCCCAAGGCCGCCCGCGCGGAAAAGGAGCGTTGGAAAAAGATTCACAAAGCGATGCGGCAGCGCTAGTTTCGGATTCGTTGGTCCAAATCATTCGCAATCCGGTCGAGGAATTCCGGGTTGCGGATGAGGGTTCGAATCCCGAACTCTTTGTGATGAAGATAGAACAGTTCGACGGCGTAGAGTGCCGAGGAATAGGCGAGCCGGGCGTGGTCGGCGCTGAGGAGGGACCAGTTTTGGTTCATTTGATTCAAACGAGGCAGTGTGCCGTTGATCGCGGCGGCCCTCACTTCGGCGCGCGCTTCTGGAGTCAGTATCTCGCCGGACAATCGCTGGGCCAGCCCTTCATGAAGCCAAGCCGGCCATCTCCCGGTGCCAGCCAAACACGCATGGACCAATTCATGGGCGAAGCGTTTCCGCGTTTCGGCTCCGGCTCCACCGTCCTCAATAACGGCGACGCGGATGCGGCCATCGAATTGCCCTCCGCTCCACTCGGCCGCACCGGTAGCCTTTAAGTAGGCCTCTCGGCTCTGCGCTGTGGCCGAAAGGCGCTCGGCGGTTTGGCAGCCCAGATCGAGGGAGATCCGGCTGAGTTCCTGTTCGAGAACTCCGGATAGGCCTCGAGCGACGTCTGTCGACATCACCAGCGTTTCAAAGCGGAGCGAGAACCGCGTGGATTCTAGGGCCTGGGTGCCTTGGTCGGCCGCAGCTTCTCGCTCCGCTTTGGCCAGTAAGGCCGCTACGGCGGCATCTGGTTGAATCGCCTGCGCATTTTTCCAATAGCCGATGGCCTGGACTGTTCGATTCGCCCGCCAGGCGGCTAACCCGGCTAGTCCGAGCAAGCCGAGTCGCGCGGCGCTTGGGCCAATTCCCGTTCGAGCAGGGACAACGCCTCGGCGGGCCGGTTGGCAGTTAGGTGCCGCGAAGCTTGCGAGACGGGGCTGGTTCCGGGCGGCAAGTTCACCGACTGTTCGCCGACGGGGGCATTGAGCGAACGCGCCTGACGCCGCTCCGCCTCCCAGCTTTCGAGGCCCGCGAGGGCAGCAGCAGGGAGATAACCAGAGAGGTTTCCGACACGAACGGCGTAGCAACCGTTGAGGGCGAAGCGGACGGATACGGGCGACCCCGCCGGACTTCATCGCCGTCGTCGCATCCCGTGCGTAACTGGGCTTGGTCCTGGCGCACCGATAGAATTGCCGCCGCAAGATAAAAGGCAAATATACCCATACCCGCAGAGTATCCGAATAGACCGCCATTGTCCCTCAGGCAAATACCCGACCAAGCTTCCAATTGAAACCTGTGATAGGCTAACCCAGCGCATGACCGAGTCGTCCCACCTCTCCGACCCCGTTGTATCTACCGAGGCTCTGCGTGGCCTTATGCTACAAGTGGATAGCTTCCCCACCGCCCTCGCCTGTGTCGAAGGGGCTGCCGCACTACTTACTCTGTATTCTGATGCACCGGAAACAGACGAGGCGAACCGAAACCTTACCGAACTCTGTTGGCAGGCTGGTGAACTTGCTCGCCGCGCCTACCCGGAAAGTGAACCGATTGCGACCGCTTGGGCGCAAACTCTGTGCCATCTGACCGCAGCATACGGCTCCCGGGATTTGTTAACGCAGACGTTTCGCTGCCAAGAGGCCCGCGAAGCGATTGCCAGTCAGTTCGCTTACTCGGAAGGGGTTCAGTATTGGAATGCGCAGGCAAACTTTGAGATGGTTACGCTCCTCGCCCGACGCGGTTACCTGAAGTCTATTCCGATCTACCTCGACAATCTTCGGACGTTTAGCCGAAGTTGGCCCGATCGGCCCGCATTTTCGGCTTTGTACGCAATGGCTCTTTCGAACGCCGCGACTGCCCATGCCCAACTGCAGCAACTTCCGCCGGCCCGCGAACAGGTAGACGACCTTCGCCGGCTGGCGGTGGAAACGCCGGTGGACGAGGTCCGCCAAGCGTACGCTCGGGGCCTTCAACAGGTAGCCTGGTATTGTGGCGAACTGGTAGCCCCAGAGACGCTACACGGATGGGCACTCGAACTTGCGGGCCTTCTGCCGGCGCGAGCCATTCAGCGCGAATACGGTTCCCGCGCGGTTGCCGAACTCGGCGTCTATGCCGCCTACTTCGCGCGTCGCGGCGACCTGGAATATTCGGCAGACATACTGCGGCAGGCTTGCCGATGGATCGAAGTCGTGGCGATGGAGGCCGAAGAGCTACCGATGATCGTCGAGACGTTCCGTGAGGCGGCTTTAGCACTACGGAACGTCGAGCCGGACCTAGCGGGTCTGGCGGAGGCCCGAGCTGCTCGGCTGATTGTATAGGGTGGCGATGGTGCGGCGACCTCTACCTCACTTGAAACAAGAAAACCTGATTGGAACCCTCGGGCGTCAGTGCGTATTCCCCAGCCGCTAAGGTTTCTGTTACTTCAAGTCGCGAGATTCCAGGTGCCACCCGCGTTACCGACAGGCGAAGTGGTCGTGCCGAATCCTTACGCTTTTTCGGATTGTCGAAAAAAAACACTTCACGGGTCCCGTTCTTCACCTCGAGCTTGTACAAAGTGAGTTTCTCAGCCTCAATCGATTTGGCTTCGAATAGAAATGTAGGCTCCGCCATTGGCGTCCGCGTTGTCGAAGCCGCCCCGGTAGAGACATACGCCGTTCCGTCTTTGCGCTTTTCCTCTTTGGCCTCACTTACTTCCAACGCTACCAGCTTGGCCCCATGGCGGATATAAGGTAGATCGGCCTTATCTGGTCGCGGCCCATCATACTTTTGCCCCGCTACCCCAGGCTTCTGCGCCGCTACCCCAGCCACGATCAAACACGCTATCAAGAAGAAACGCATACTCTCATTTTACGCAACCGGTGTAGCCGGAGCCAACGAGTCGAGCAGCTCATGCAACTCTTCCGCACTAACCGGCGTCCGCAGCACGCTCGCCCCGACTTCCAAAAACTTCGCGTCAAAGCCTTCCGTCAAAAGAACGAACGAACCCAACTGCGGGCGAGCCACCTCAAAAAACTCCATCCACTGCAAGCCGGGAAGCCGCGCTGCGCAAAACGCCAGGTCAAACCGGATTCGCCGAATCAAGTCCAACCCCTCCTCCGCGCTCGCCACTGGCACCACCCGGTGCCCCTCTTCTCCCAACGCCGTCAATAGCTTCCTGCGAGAACCCTCGTCGGGCTCAATCAACAACACCATCAAGTTTTGCGACGCCGCTCTCTTCGCAGCCGGTGCCACCCGTGTCTGAGGTGCCGGAGTGGCTGGGAGTTGCAGCCTGAACCCTTCGGCCGTCGCTTCAAGCTCTCCTCCGTGTGCCTGTAACAGACTGCGACATAAGGCCCGCTCTCCCAAACCCGCGGCATTTCCAAACTTTATAAAAACCAACACGTGGCCGCCAGCAGATTGGGTCTGAATTGTCACAGCACGCCCCGCCTCCTCGGCGAAGAACAACAATTGCAGCAAGGCCTCTTCCAGTTGCGCCCGTACCCCTTGCACAAAGAGCGGCTCTCGGTTGAACTGGGTCGACACCTCCAAGCCGCGCGTCCGATAGACCGGATCGCGCAACTGCAGCAGTCCGTGAAGCAGAGCATTGATTTCAAACGCCGACACCTCGGTCCGATCAGTCCGCGCAAACCCAATCAATCGATTCATCGTATCGGCTGTCTCCGTCGCCCGATCAGCCATTCTCTGAACTTCCTGTGAGGTCAGCGAATCCAGTTGTCTAGCCAACAGCAACTCCGCCTGCTGCCGAATCTCCTTAAGCGGCTGCTGTAGCTCATTTGCCATCGCCGACAGCAGTTGCCCAGCCATCGCCAACTGCTCGGTCCGCCGCATGTGCTCCCGTGCGTCGCGCTGCTCCTGCACTTTTAGTGCGGCGCCGATGACTGCACCCAAATGCCGCGCCAGCATCTGAACGAATGGCTTCGTCGATACACCACGAATCTCAAACAGCCCCAGCGGATCGCCCGCGGCAGCTAACGGAATCAGTGTTCGCTCCGGCGAAACCTGAATCTGCGCATTCGCCAACGTGCTCGCAGTTACCGAATCGGTATCCTCGTCAAGCTCAATTCGTTCTGTCGTCGGTTCCAACGCCGTCCTTACCCGATCAAGCCGCTTGCCCGCCCGCTGATAACGATACAGCCGATACTCGCATCTCCTAAACACTGCGCCGCCCTGTGATCGTAATAGCTGCAAGATGTCCGTATCTGTCCCGGCAGCCAGAATTCGCTCCGCCAACTCGTGCAAAGCCGAAAGTTGCCCATCCCGTTCCGCCTGCCTCCGCCCAAGCACCAGCCACAAAACTGCGAAACAAGCCGAACAAGCGAGAACAGCCATTGATATCGCCGAAATTGACATCGTTAAAGGGGCACCTGATCCGCCAACCATCCCGCCAGCACCGGATCGGCAAAATCGCGGATCGTGAGAGCCGTCTCCGGCAATTGTCGACCAAATCGGCAGACGCCCACCACCCGCGCACCCATTGCCCGGCCCGCCGCAATTCCCGAAGCGGAGTCTTCAAACACAATACAGTTCGCCGGGGCCGTCGCCAGTTCCGCCGCAACCCTTAAATAAATGTCCGGGGCCGGCTTCGGGTTCGCGACCTGATGTCCGTCCACCACCGCCCTAAAATAGGAACGCAGCCCCGCCCCATCGAGCACCAAATCGATGTTGGCCGACTCGGCGTTGGAACCCACACCCAACGGAGTGGACTGGTTTCGCTCCAACAGTGGTCGCAATCCCGGCATCAAGTTAGCCTCAAGCTGCGGTGCCATCCGTGCGCGATACAGTGCTTCCTTTCGAGCCCCATGGACGAACACTTCGTCCTCAGACAAGCTCGGGCCGAATAGTTCTCTGATGATCTCATCGTTCCTTTTCCCCTGCATCCTCGTATCAATTTCATCGGCAGAAATGGCAAAACTCTTCAGATAGTCGCGCCAAACAATGCCGTGGAGAGGGTTAGAATCGATCATCACTCCGTCCATGTCGAAAATCAAGGCCAATCCAGTCGCTGCTATCAATGGACGTATCCTCCGTCTACCATCTGATGATCGCCTGTATTGAAGCTGGCCGCCAAGAATGGGGAAGCATGCGCAACTTCCGAAGGCAAACCTAGACGTTCAACCCTGTTCGTTCGATAAGCGATTCGGCGGATTTTGCTTTTGGTTGGCTTTGTACGTCGAACGGCGTCTGGGAGGCGTTTAGGTCGAGGCGGGCACCAAAGAAGGGGGATGATTTGCTTGCACCCAGCGGGTGAGGACAGGAAAATAGAGGGGTGAAAAAGGTTCGTAAGCCCTCCCCCACCGAATCCC